>JBAUMX010000138.1:0-24647 GCA_049578945.1 Candidatus Cybelea sp.
CGCCGACGGCGCGTCGAGCGGCGTGCGCAGCGCGGCCACGGCCGACACAATTGACACAGCTGGCGACACCGGCGGGATGCCGGTGCGCTTTCGCATGGGTTCCGCGGATGAGCATATTCTTCGCTACCGAGCGTGCCACGCCCGGAGTGTTCGAAAGAACGCGGCGCGCCGCGTGCGCCATAATGCGCGTAGCCATTGGGCCGGTCACTCGATGACCGCGCCGGTGGGCGTTGCGCAACGCGATCGCCGTTTGCGCGTTGATCTTTGGGATCAAGCGCGTGAGTTGACGGCCGTCCGGACCTGCGTGCCGGCGCATCGCATTGACGAGTCGCCGATTCGCCTTCACGAGATGCGGCATGACGCGGCGGGTCGCGTGCTTGGCACGATGAATCGTGATCGTCACCGGGAGCGATGCGGCGACAAACGATTCCGCTTCACCCTCCGAACTGGACTCCGCCGCTTGAGCTGCCAGCACTTCGGCGAGCGCGGCTTCGTGCGCCGGACCGGTGTTGGCAAGCTCGAACTCGCCTTCGCCGATACCGAAGAACTCCGCTTCCATTGCTTCCGCTTCGCCTTCGGCCTCTTTGACGAGTTGGCCAACGAGCTGACCCGCCATCGGGGCGATGAGTCCTCCGACGCCGGGAATCATACCTACAATCGAACGCGCGAGGGTTGGAGCAAATCGCTTTGCCAAAGGCGCGACCGCCCGCCCCAGGCCCTTCGCGAGCTTCCCTAGGCTTCCGAACGAAAAGTACTCGCCCTCTAGTTCGCCCTCGGTTTCGAATTCGGTCTCGTACTCGTATTCGTACTCGTATTCGGGCGACGCACCCATCGGCGACTCGAATTCGTACTCGGTTTCCGTCTCGAATTCGAACTCGCCCTCACCTTCCGGTGAAGCGCCTTCGAACTCATATTCGAACTCGCCCTCACCTTCCGGCGAAGCGCTCTCGAACTCGTATTCGAACTCGCCCTCACCCTCCGGCGAAGCGCTCTCGAACTCGTATTCGGTCTCTTGCGCCTCGTGTGAAGGCGCTTCAAAAAGCTGAGATGCCATCCTCATCCTCCTCTGTTTTCGGAATGATGGTGGCGACAGCGTAGTCCCAGGGCCTGAGCGACCAAATACCGTCTAGGCCTTGAAACTTGGGGCCGATTGTGGTACGGACTCCGGCTCACCCAGAATCGCTCGGATCAGCTGGCGGGTCTCGGCCGTGGGCTCGAGGCCCAAATGTTTACGGAGATGCGCTCTCAACGCCTCAAACTCCGCGAGCGCGCGTCCACGCCGGCCAAGCGCTCCGAAACAACGCATGACCAGCCGTGAGGCGCCTTCATGTCCGCGATCCAACGTCACGAGCTCGAGTCCAAATCCGAGCGCTAGCGCAAACTCACCCTGGCCGATCGCACCGTCGGCCAGCCGTTCGAGCACCGCAGCATGGACCGCCGCACACCGGACGCGGATCGGCTCGATCCACTCATCCTCGTCGCCGCTCAGCAGCTCGCCGGAATAGAGCGAATGCGCGCGGGCGAGGTCGTCCGGGCCGCCGCATGCAGCCTCGAGGAATTCGGCCACGTCGGTAATCACGGTCACGTCGGGACTCCACGAGTAGCCTCCACGAACGCAGCGGATCGCATCCGCCCCGCGAAGCGCGCGGCGGAGGTACGCGCGCGCTCCGCTCACGGCGATGTGCAGGCGATGGGTGGCGTCTTCACCTTCGAGCCGCGGGTCAAGGAGCTCTATCAGGCGATCGCGCGATGCGACGACATTTCGATTCAGCGCGAGATACTCGATGAGGCGCCGGCCGCGCATCGGCGGCGGCCCGCTTTCCCAACGGTCGCCGACGAGAATGCTCAGGCCGCCGAGGAGTTTTATGCGGAGATCGCGTGGGGAAGTCCGGGGCGTTTCAAGCGCGTCGCTCAGCCGCCCTAAGAGGGACTGGGCATCCGGTTCGCTTCGGAGCGCCTCGATGAGCCTTTTTAGATCGGCGGCAGATAAGCGCGCCGCACGGTGAGACTCCATCGTTCGAGACCTCGGGGCACTAACTTGTCAAAGAAATTGGTAAAGTTCCACGCTGAGGGACCCCAATGGTAACACCGGCCCATCGGGCGGTCAACCCCTCTGTAGCTTACCAATAGTTCGACGTTACTAATTCGAGAGTTCGCTACGACTGGACCCACAGGATATCGTTATTCCGGCGGTCAGCAAGCGAAGCGCGCGCCGTTACCACGCAATCGTATACTCGGTGGGATGTTCGACGAGCGGCTCACACTGACCATCAACATCTCGTCGGCCAACGATGGTTCTTTGCAGTTGGTAGCTTTGCTCGTTCACCCGCGGCGAGCCATTCAAGTCGATCCCGCGAATCTCACGGCGACGCTCTGGGCGGAAAGCGATGACGTGCTGCGCATTTCCCTTCAACATCACGCCTCGCGAACGCTGGCATACATACAAGGAAACAGAGCGCTGCGCACCCTCTGCGCTCGGCTTCATTTAAGGCTCGCGCCGCAAATCACGGCGGACCAGGCATGATCTGCCAGAAGCGCTCGGGTTACCACCGCGACCCGGCTCGCGGCTGCCGCCTCACCGAACTCGAGAACCGCGTTCTCTGGTTATACGCGACGGGATTCAATCGCTCACAGATCGGAGCTCGCGTCGGCCTGTCCGAACGCACGGTGGGCCATTACTTAACGGTGGCTAAGGAAAAGCTAGGAGCAAGCACACTCGTCCACGCAGTCGTTATCGCCATGAACGAGCGGGCAAGTCTCTAGAATGTTGGTAGATCGGGCACGCCTTTTCGAATAAGAACAAACCCCGTTCTCCTCCGGGCAGCGCGTGCAGAAACTGGAAACTTCCTATAGCGATAAACAGCGCCAACATCGCAAACATCACCGGCGTAAAATCGAAGCCGCGCATCGGCGACCTTGGGTGGCGATCCACAGCATCCATATACAATTGAACGCGCAGGAGCAGGCGCGCGGATTAGTTCTTCGGCGCCATCAACCTCGTCATTGGAACCGCTACTGCGACGCGGGCGCTGCGGAACGCCTCGACCACGCGCCGGTTTAACTCTAAAAGAGCGGGCCTGCGCCCGGTTGGCCGGACCTTGATCCAGGCACGGAGCACGATGCCATCCCCGGAGATCGACTCGACGCCGAGAACCTGCGGCGGCTCGAGAACCGTCGCGCGCCAACGATCGTCGGCAGCAAAGCCGTCGACGACGGCTTTCAGAAGGGCGAGCGCCTTCTCGACGTCTGAATCCAAGGCTATCGCGATCCGGAAATCGATGCGCGACCAGTCGCGCGTCGCATTTTCTACGATAACGATCGTGCCGTTCGGGAGCGTCACCAGCGCTCCGGTGTCCGTTCTGATTTGCGTTATACGCAGCGTCAACGACTCGACGGCACCGGTGACGCCATTGATACCGTTGATCGTAACTTGATCGCCGACGGAAAACTGGTCTTCGGCGAGGATAAGAAATCCCGCGACGTAGTCCCTAATAACGCTCTGAGCAGCGAAACCGAGCACCAGGGCGATGATGGCCGAGATTGTCAGCACCGACGTCGGCGAAATCGCAAAGATCGACAGCGTGGTGATGAAGCCGGCCAGGTACAACACGACGCTCTTCAGCTCGTCGATTGCAACGATGATCATCGGCCTGCGTACTGCTTTTCGCGCAGCATCTTGCGGGCTCAGAAACGGATTGAAGCCCCACGCGTCGCCGAACTCGACCAGTGCAAGACGAGACAGATAGTTAACGACCACGATGACGAACCAGAGCCCGGCAGTTATCGCGATCCGGCGCGACAGTGTCGTCACGGGGCCGCGGGTCGCGGGGACGACGGTGAGGATCCACAGCACAACCAAGAGCCAGACCAGGAGCGTTCCCCAGGTGAGCAGCCAAGACGCGCCTTCGACAATCATGCGCCGTACGCGGAGTCGCCGCCCGGCAACGCCCTCGTTGCGGACGTCGACCTTTGCTGCTTCGGCAGCAAGCGCATCGAAACGCCGGCGCAACCGGGTACGTAACCAAAGCATCAGGCACGTGAGCGCGACGGCAACGAGTATCACGAATGGTGCTTTGCGCAACTCGCCGGCAACATGCTCGGGCGCCGAGGCTTGAACCGCTGGTGCCAATGTCTCTTGCAGGATGTTTCGCCATACCTCGGCGAGCCGCTCTGCGGCGACACCGTGTACCGCTGCGTCGGCTTCCGTAACGGTTACGATCGTCGTAACTTCAGCCCCCTTTGCATCCGTTGCATTGAGAACCGGGTAACCGTTCTGCTTTCCAACTTCGACTTGGAACGTCGCCGCGTCGAAGCGCAAAGCGGGAACCTCGAAGATGCGTTGCGGCGGCGGGACGATGCTGCGCAGGTTCTCCTCCACGGTCTCGACTCGGGCCACGATGGGGGGAACGACGTCGGCGGCGGTCGCCGGCGGAGCTGCAAGGTCGAAGAGTCTCTTGCCGTTATAGAAAATGGGTGCGGTGTCAAATCCGCGCACTCGCTTGATCGCGACGCCGTATGGCGGTTCGGACTCCGTCGCGACTGGGATCGGAAGTGGCACCTGAGCGGCGCAGATCCGAAAGCTGCCGGCGAGCGCACAAGCCAAAACCGCCAAAAACACGATGGCGCGGCGAGCGCCGATTATAACCGAGAGTTGCGACAAGGTCGGAATCTTTGACCGACGGGTGCGCGCATCCGCTCGCGGACGCCGCAACCTAGGCCGCGGCCGAATCGGACGGTCGAACGAGCTTGTCGTAGATCCAGAGCCCCGACGCCGTAAGCAGCCCGACGCCGGAGATGGCCACCCAGATGAGCGCGGGTTGTTGCCTAACCTCGCCAAAGTGATGGAGCAGCAGACCGCCAAACCATCCGCCGACGAGCGACCCGATGCCGATCGGCAAAAAGGAGAAACCCATGTACGTTCCCTGCCGCCCGGGGGGCGCCAAACGGGAGACGTATTCGTAATATCGCGGCGATTGGGTGACCTCGCCAAGCGCGACGACGATAAGACTGAAGATTGCCATCGTCACGGTCGGCTTCGAGGCGATCAGAAGCCAACCGAGCGACGCGATTAGAGTACCAATGACGAGCGCTTGGAACGACGGTATCCTTCGTGTGAGCGCGTTGACCACAACCGTGAAAGAGATGACGATAAGCGGACCCGTGATGAGAATCATCGCCGTGTTGGCGTTGGCGTCCACGTAGTTGTGAATGTAGATCGGCAAAATGAGAAACTGCTGCCAAAAAACGATCCAAAATCCGGAGTAAATCAGCAGCAAGAGCATGAAGCGGCCGTTTCCGATAACGGTTAACAGATCGGCGGCGGTCTGGGCCGACGAGCCGCCGGCCTCGCGCGCGCCGGCGCGGGGCTCCTTGAAGAACAGCAAGACCGTGAGAAACATCAGGAAGACGCTCAGCGCGGCAAGCATGAAGACGGCCTCGGGCGGAAGCCGCGAGTGCATCCAGCCGGCGAGGAACGGCCCGGCGGTGCTCCCGATGTTCACCATGGTGTAATAGATGGCGTAGCCGATGGAGCGAACGTTTTCTTTAGACGCACGCGCAGTCGTGCCGACGACCGAAGGCTTTACCAAAGCCACTCCGAGTGCCGGTAAAAAGAGAATGATGCCGGCAAGAAGACCGAGCGGAATCACGTGACGAACGGGTGCGAGCCACGGCGCGCCAATGGATCCGACGAGAAAGTACGCGAGCGTCAGAATAAAATAGGCGGCGGAGAGGCTGCGGCGGAATCCGATGCGGTCGGCCAGCGCGCCGCCGAAGACCGCCATCACCCAGACCGCGCCGCCAAAAATGCCGCTCAGGGTTGCCGCTTCCGAGCTTGGGAACGCCAAGGTTTCGTGCAGGTAGAGCGCCAGCGTCGCGAATACGGCGTAATACGAGAGCCGCTCAAAGATCTCGCTAATGTTTGCGACCCAAAACGGCCGCTCGAAGCCTGAGAGAATCTTGCCTAACGCAGTGTTCGACACTACTTCAGATTAATCAGCGGCTCGAAGCGGCGATCCGGAACGATCCACATGATAGCCACGGCGACGAAGATCACGTCGGCCAGCACGGTAGTGATGAAAGCGGTGCCGATCGCGAGCACGTACAGGACGATCGACAGCCTCCCCTTTCTATCGACCGCTACCGCTCTTGCGAACGGCCCGTCGCGGCCATTTACTTCCAGGAGCGCGAGCTGCAGGAGCGTGTAGGCGATGGCATTCATGAAGAGTATGACGCCATAGAGAGCGGTCGGTCCAACTGCACTTGGATTCCTTCCAAGCCACGCCGTCGCAAACGGCACCAGCGAAAGCCAGAACAGCAGATGTAAGTTCGCCCACATGGCGCGCCCGTCCACGCCCCGGCTGGCTCGCAGCATGTGATGATGATTGTTCCAATAGATCCCGATGAAGATGAAACTCAAGGCGTAGGTAGCGACGGTCGGTAGTACCGGAAAGAGCGACCGGAGAGTGGTTCCTTCAGGTGGCCGCAACTCCAAGACCATGATCGTGATAATCACGGCAAGAACGCCGTCGCTGAATGCCTCGAGGCGGCTCGTCTCGGTCAAAAACCTAGTCATCGTCGGCTAGTTACATCTCGCGGCAGCAAAACACTTCGGCTACTCTTCGAGGTCGATCTGGCCGGTCGAATCTAAGACTTGAATTTCGACCGATCCAAGATCGAAGACACGTTGCAGCCGTCGCAAGACGGTATTGTCGATCTTCCCGCGCGCACGAAGCTCGATCAGTTTGGCGCGTTCGGCTTCGATCACGTCGCACTGCACTTGGCGAAAGAGCGCCGCTTTGTACCCCGCGTTCGTGGAGCGGCCCTCAGGCGTGAACTCCGTTAGTCTCCCCTCGAGCCGGCGGCGGTGCAGGTCCAAAATATCTACGGGGATCTTCCCTGCTCGCTGGAGCTCGTCGAGCCGCTCGAGTCCGGCCCGGGCCGTTGCCATCAAGGCGAGCCGCTCTTCGCGAGCTGCCGCCCCGTCGTCGGTAATTTGCAACCATCGAATCAGCCATCCAAGCGTACCGCCTTGGCCGACCAACGTCACCAGCAGCACGACGAAGGTCAGAAAGATGAGCAGGTCGCGAAAAGGGAATGGACCTGTAGCCGTTTCGAGCGGAATCGCAAGCGCGGCCGCGAGCGAAACGCCGCCCCGCATCCCCGTCCATGCGAGCAGCGCGACGTGCGACCAATCGGCTTTGCCCTCTTCATGCTCGGGCTCGTTGGTGATCGGCAGCAAGCCTTGCGCAAACGTCCAGATCAGCCGAACGGCCACGCAGGCGAGGGCGACCGCCGCGCCCCACCAGATCAGCTGGCCAACGGTGTAGTGCCGCAACCCCGCAACGATCGAGTGAAACCGAATGCCGACTTCCGTAAAGATGAAGGCATTGAGCAAGAACACGACCGTAACCCAGAAACCGGTAAGCATCTCTCGCGCGCGCGGCTGCAGCACGACTGGGGTGAAACGGCTGAGTGTAATCCCCGCCGTAACGGTCGCCAGAACGCCGGACGCGCCGAGGTAGTAGGCCGGCAGGTACGCGAGAAACGGGACGACGACCGAGACGGTGGCTTGCAGTGTGTCCTCTTTGAGGGTGCGCCATGCCAGCACGGCGAGGCCTGCAGCGCCTAATCCGATTAGCACCGATTCGATAATTTCTAGGACCAAAGCGCCGGCCGCATGGAGCAGCGAAAAAGACGTACCCACGACGGCGGCGATACCGATGCCATACAGAATCAAGGACGTGGCGTCGTTGACGAGACTCTCGCCTTCGATCGTGCCGATGATATGGCGCGGTACGTTGAGCTGGTCGGCAATCGAGGCGAAGGCGACCTCATCGGTTGAGGACACGATTGCACCGAGTACAAACGCGACGCCCCAGCTCATACCGGGGATGATCGCGTGCGCGATCGCGGCAACCACGATCGTCGTCAAGATGACGAGACCGAAGGCCAGTTGGAAGATCCAGAAAGCGCCGGCACGGAACTCGCTGGTCGGTGCGGTCAGGCTCTCCCAATAGAGCAACGGCGGCAAGAACACCACGAGTACCAACTCGGGAGGCAGCGGAAACGTCGGTATGCCTGGGAGATAGCCGATTGCCATACCGCCGAGCACGAGCACGATTGGATACGAGACGTTGATTCGGTTCGCGATCGTGACCAGGATGATGATCGCGACGAATACGACGATCAGCGCGGTCAGCACCGACTTAGCGCCAACCCTTCACGTTCAGTCTTGTTGCGTACGAGGACGACTACCTAACTGGTGCCGGCCCGTCTCCGACATATTGACACCATGGTCTCCGATCGTTTGATCGAAGCGCGCAAGAGCGTTTCGCACGTGATTGGCGCCGGTGAGGGGCTCTTTGCGCTCCGCCGGAAAGGCGAAGTGCGGCTCGCACGTTGCTTTCATGTCGACTCGCTCCTTGCTGACGATCCTACCCCAAGAATCCGGCGTCTTCTACGGAGTCGTTGCCCGGTCCGTTCCGGCGAGTCGATCGCCGTCCTGCGGCCATAACACGGTACTCTTTCGGCTACGAGGCGCTAAATCGGTGAGAGTACCTCGCCCGAGCGCTCTGTCGCAAGCCGGCGTACGCCGTTGATGACGAGCCGCTGGTAATGATCCGTCGTAGTATGGAAATCGAGCGCCGTGCGATCGCGATAGACCTCCCACAATGCAAAAATCTCGGGCTTCTCTGGGCTTCGGCCAACGTCAAATGCGACGACGCCCGCTTCAGCGCGCGAGGCGTCGCGCAACTCTCGAAAGATCGCTTCGGCTTTGTCGCCATCTTCCGGTGCGAAGGTGAAACGGACCGTTTGAATCAGCATACTGCGTTCGGTTTTTGACAACGAGCCAAGCCCCTGCCTGCGCTAAATCAACCACCCGTTTTCCTGCGCCCTAATTGGGGAACCACCTTACTGCGCAGCAGCTATTCAACTTCTCGCCCAAGCGCGCGTCGCGGGTCAGCTGCGCATCGGAGGTTGACTCATGATAAAGAATTGCGTGGTTTCACTCGGTATCGCGATGATCGTGATCTCCGCCGCTGCCGGAGCTGTGGCGCAGAGCGACGTCAACGCGACCGGCAACTGGCACGTTACCCCAACCGGTGAGCCGTTGGCGAACGGCACGGTCAGGCTGGAACAAGACGGCGAGACCATTGTCGGCAGCTTCGGCCAGAGCGGGCGAATCGATGGCAAGATCCAGCCGGGCACGCGGCAGATCAACGCCAATTGGACCGACTCACGCGGTACCGGTTGGATGACCATCGTTTTTGCAGCCGATGGAAACAAATTTTCCGGCGACTGGGGGCGCCCCGGCAGCAAACCCAGTGGAAGCTTTGTGGCAGTGCGCTCCGCTTATCCGAGGGTTACCGGCGTGTACAACATCCACACCACCGGCGGTACCGATTTCACGTCGCGCCAGATCAGCTTGAATCAGTTGGGCTTGGACGTCGTCGGCAACTATGGGCCGGGAACTCAGCTCAACGGGACGATGGCAACCGAGGCCAACGCGCTTACCGGCACCTGGAAAGGAGCCAGCGGCAACGGCTGGGTCAAACTACAGTTCGCCGACGATAGCAAGAGCTTCCAAGGAAGTTGGGGTCTCGCACCGGGCAGCGACGCCTCCGGACAGTTCGCAGGGAGCAGTACGAGCACCGCCGTGCACACCGGTCAGCTGGGCGTCAAAGGGATCTGGCATATCGCTTCCAGCGGCACGGCCTTTTCTTCCGACGTTCTCCAACTCGAGCAGGAAGGTCATGCGGTCACTGGTTCGTACAAGGGTGGCCACTTGACGGGGACGATTTCGCGCGGCTCGCGTTACCTCAGCGGCACGTGGCGAGATTCTCGCGGAAGCGGCGTTTTCTCAATCTCCTTTGCGGCGGACGGCATGAGCTTTCACGGCACGTGGACGACGAAGAACAATAACAGCGGGAGCATCATCGGAAAACGTGTGATCGCCGCGTCGCCCGCCTTACGCCAGTAGTGGGGTCGCTTATTCGGTCGCAGCCAGCTGCTTAAGATCTACGGAGTCATCGGCAAGCTGCTCGGGGCTGACGAGCCGCCCGCTTACCAGCAGCTTGCGCGCTGCAGCAAGGTCGCGGGCCCGGTTCACCACAACGCAAGCCGTCAGCGTTCCGTCACGGGCCAGGAAAAACTCGCTGAACGATCGGCTTTCGGGGTTCCCGCGCAGGACGATTCGATCGTCGGTACTCGCGTAGCCCACGTATTGCAAGTTTAGGTCGTATTGGTCCGACCAAAAGTATGGAATCGGTGCGTACGGATCGGTCTCACCCAGCATGCTCTTCGCGGCGGCGACACCGTGATTCTTAGCATTATCGAAGTGTTCGATCCGGATTCGGCGCTGCAGTACCGGGTGCCACCAGTTGGCAACGTCGCCGGCCGCAAATAATCCATCAGCGCCGGCGCGGCAAAATTCATCCGTTACTATGCCGTTTTCGAGTTCCACGGGCTCGCCCGACAGCAACGTCGTATCCGGCAGAACGCCAACGCCCGCGACCGCAATGTCGCACGCCACGGTTTCTCCGGCGCTGGTAACCGCGGCTTCAACGCGACCGGTGCCGTCAAAGTGCAGAATGTCGGCACCGAGTCTCACGTCGACACCTCGCTCGCGGTGCACGCTCGCGTAAAGCTCGCCAAGCCCCTCGCCAAGCGCGCGCGACATCGGCAGGCTGCGACTCACCATCGTCACGTCGCAACCGAGCGCGCGCGCCGACGCCGCCACTTCGCATCCGATAAAGCCGGAGCCGACCACAAGAACGCGAGGCCGTTGCTCGAATCGAGTTCGCAGCCAGGTGGACTCTTCGATCGTTCGCAGCGTCACGACGCCGGCCAGATCCGAGCCGGGCACGGTGAGACGGCGAGGCACCGCACCGGTTGCGACCAGCGCCTTATCGTAGGCAATTGCCTCTCCATCTGTAAGGTAAGCGCGTTTCGCGCCAACGTCGATGCGCGCGACGCGCGCGTTGGTGAGCAGCTCGATATGCTGAGGCTCGTAAAACTCCAAAGGGCGCAGAAAGAGGCTGGGCGCGTCTCGTTCGCCTCGCAGGTACTCCTTCGAAAGCGGAGGACGCTGGTAGGGCCGGTCGGACTCGGCGCAGACCAGACAGATTCGTCCGTCGAAGCCAGCGGTTCGCAACGTTTCGGCGGCACGGCCTCCGGCCATTCCGCCGCCGACAATGAGATAGGTCTGTGCGCTCACCTCACTGAAACTTCTCGGTCCACACTGCTGCTATGGAGGTTCCCGTCCATGCCTCTCATCACTCGACTTTTTCCAGTGGTCGCTGCGGGATTGTCCCTCGCCATGTTAAGTGCGTGCGGCGGCCAAAGCGGAATCGGCCCTGGGCTCACCGGCGCCTCGTCTTCCGCGCAGAGCCATCGAATAAACCGGCCGCTCTCGATCCAACGCGCCTCGCAGCTCATTCGCGAGCTGGTGCGCGAGGGTCACGGTCCGGGCGCGGTGCCGTCGCACGGCGGAGCCGGCTATCCGGTGACCGCGACGCCGCGGATCAAAGTTCCGAACGAAGCGCCGTGCGTCGACGTCCTTTTCACGCCGCATACGCCGCCACTCCAGTACGGAGCTTTGCCGGTCGGCGATTTTGCCGATTATAGCGACCATCCGTTCAACTATACACCGCCCGCGAACTGTCCCGGACCCTACGCCAAGGTCCTTCTCAAGGTTCACTTCAACGTGACGGCGGGCGTTCAATTCGACCGGACCGGCGCGATTTGGGTCGGCGCCACCAACATTTTCTTCGGAACGACCGCCGAGCCCGGTTCTAACGCCAGCCCGCAATGGCAGATCGAGCGCGACGTCACCGAGTACGCGCCGATCTTCGCGCAGCCGTCCACCGGTCAGGCGTCCGTCTATAACATCGTGAACTCGCAGTACACGTCAATCATCCACGGCACCGCCGAGCTCGACTTCTACCCCGCAAACTCGCAGTATCCGGCCGCAACCGTCGCCGACGCGGTCTACCCGCTCTCGGGCGGTGCGGACGGCGGCTACGTTTTCCTCGACAACGCGAGCGCCCAAATGAGCGGCACGTTCTCGTTTCCGAGAAACGTCGAGGCGGCCTATCTGGACGTTTTCCTCGAATCGCAGTCGAACGACGAGTTCTGGTACACGTGCTTCCCCAACGATCTCGCGGGACAACTCGACAACTGCGGCAACACCGCCTTCCGCGAAGGCGAAGTAACGCTCGACGGCCAGCCGGCCGGCGTGGTTCCCGTTTATCCGTGGGTTTACACGGGCGGCATCGACCCGTACCTGTGGGTTCCGACTCCCGGCGTCGAGACGCTCAACTTCAGGCCGTATCGCATCGATCTCACCCCATTTGCGGCGCAGCTCGACGACGGAAATCAGCACACGATCGCCGTTTCCGTTTACAACGACGACAATTATTTCGCTACCAACGCGGCACTGCTCGTTTACGAAGATCACGGTTCGTCGCAGGTCACCGGAGGGCTCATCAGCGATGGAACCGGCGCCACGCCCAATGAGAATGTCGTCGAGAACGTGAAGTCGACGCCGTCGGGCGGCGCGAGGGGAACGATTAACGTCACCGCCAGTCACCCGGTAAGCCTCGACGGGTACGTGATGACGTCGCAAGGACGGATCGACACGCGCGTCCACCAAACGGTGCGTTTCTCGAACGTTCAGAAGATCGTCGACACGGATAGTCAGTTCATGCAGGACCTCACGCAACTGACGACCGTAGCGTCCACGACGACGACCACCACTGCGGGACACACTGTCCAGTCGAAAGAGCAGCGGACGTGGCCGTTTAAGGTAGCCTACAACTATGTCGTCGGCGGCAGCACTGCGACGCAGACGAGCGATATCCATCAGATCAAGGACGAAAACGGAATCGACCACAGTAAACACGGCAACTTCCCGTGGTCTCTGCTCAACGCCGTCCACTCGTCCGACACGCTCACCTTTACGGCCTCCGGGTTCTTTCCGTCGAACGGCAAGAGCCGCCAGCAGTACGCGACGCGCGGGCTTCCAGGCGGCTGCTACGACAAGGTCATCACCTCGCTCAACTACATCCTCACCGGCGATACGCGCAGGTGCTAACGAGCTAAGCTAGACGCGCCGATTCCGCCGGCGCAACGCTCACGCGGTATGCGCAGCCTCCTTGGCGACGAGCTGCGTATACCGCTCGCGCGCGCGCTCGGCCTCGACGTGATCGTAGGCCCGAGCGGCTTCGCGGGCGAGTTCCTTGAGCAGCTCGACCTCATCGGGATCGAGTTGCGCGCCGTTGGCGTGCGCACCGTAGAGCGTAAACGAGACGAGCTCGTGGCGAACGCTCACGGGAACCGCCAGCGTATAAATCCCCGCGGTTTGCGAGTCGAGGTGCGAGCGCAACTCGTCGAGCCAAACGATCCCTTCGTCGGCGAGCAGCATCCGCACGAGCAAGTCGTTGGCGCTGAATCCGGGCGGCGCGATCGTCGTCTGCCGCGCCGTCGCAACGCCCTCGAAACGCGCCCCCCCGCCCGACCGCCGGTAGAGCGCCGCCGCCGCAAGATCGAGCGCGTCAACGGGAACCTGCACCAGACCGTCGATAATCGCGTCTTCGTCGGTTGCGTAGGGAAGGGCCGAAGCGGCGCGACGCAACAGCCGCTCGGCGATTCGACGGCGCCGGAAGAACGTGGCTTCGACGAACCCTTCGACGATCCGATTGATCCGATCGAGCAGAAAGCCGATCGCGATCGTTGCGAGCAGCTCGACCCCGACCGCCAGCCGGCCGAGTGCAACGACGCGCGAGAAGAACCAATCCAAAATCGAGATGAACGCGATGACGCCCAGCGACAATACGCCGTAGACGAGCGCGCGGTTGAGCACGAAGTTGACGTCGAGCACGCGCAGCCGAAAGACGGCATAGGCGATGCAAATCGGCATCAGCACGACTCCGAAGCCGACGACTTGCCCGACCGCAAACGGTACGCCGGGAACGTAGTAAATCGCGTACGCCACGAACGACGCGAACACGCCAATTGCCAGAAATCCCCAGCGCTGGCGATCGCTCGGCGTTGCCGTCGCAACGTTCTTTGCCAGGATCAATCCGGCGAAGAGAAAGGCGGCGAGCGGAATCACCGCGCCCGGAATGACGTCCCATGAGGGAAGCGATTCCGAAGCCGAGTAGGCACGCCACTCGACGACGTACAGCAAATACGATAACGCGAGAAAGATCCACACGAAGGGGTCGATCCGGCGTCGCCATCCCGTAACGTCGCCGTTGGGGAACCGCAAGAGAAACGGCAGCAACGGCAGGACGCTCCACGGGCCGAAGACGGTACTCAGCACGAAGACGAGCGCGACGTACGCCGGCTGTGAGAGCAGGTGCGACCAATACATGAAGACCGGCCCCGTACCGAAATAGCCCACGGCGAAGAGATAGAACGACCACGACATCACCGACGGCCGCAAGAAGACGAGCAGGAAGGCAACGATCAAGAAGATCGTCTGCGGAAGATACGACAGTACGCCGCCGATGCGTTGCCACGCATGAAAGCTCGAATTTGGAACGGCCGTCAGAGTTATGGTGGTCGCAACGCGACCGCGCTGGAACGTCATCGTCTCTCGCTCGCCCGGATAGGGCGCGCGTACTCGAGGCGCGAGCTCGAAGTTTCCGCGATCGAGAAGACGATCGCCGGCGCGGACGCCGGCGCGAGCCGCCGGCGAGCCCGCATCGACGGCAACGACGATCAGTTCGCGCGGAGGAAGCGAAACTCCAAACGTGCCCTCGCCCCAGTTTTCCGCGAAATCGACGTGGCCGATCGGCAAGTAATAGATCGCCACAACGAAGAGCGTTACGATTATCAGGAGTCCTCGCGAGAGAGTTTGGCGCATCGCTGAAGAGTCTGCGGCGCGCCGCAGGGGCGCCCCTCCAGACGCGACCTAAGGCGCTACGGCGGCGTTGCGCTGGGCCGTTGACGCCGCCTCGGCGTCGAACGTGTAATTCTTGAACTTACCGTCAGCGGTGAGTGCCAGGTGCGGTTCGTCGATCTCTGCGTTAAGCGCCGCCGCAAGCATGAAGCCGTTAACGTTCCCGAAGTTGATTTCCATCTTGACGTGCATGCCTTCCATCCGCTTGACCACTTTGCTGGTAAATGAATCGAGTCGGCCACATCGCCGGCTCGATCATGGAGAGGTCGGCATCGTGCTGAGGGCGCGGCGCGAACCACGGCAGGTTGTAGGGCAAGCGACGCCGCGGCGAGCATGGACTCGAGCGTACGGCGGCGCGATGCTCGCGCCAATCAACTCGACTTCAAATTCCGCTTACGGCGGCAAGAGGGTCGCCGCAGAGACTCCTGGTAGGAGTCCCGTATGGATCAACAAGACGATCGTCGCAAGGAAGTCGAGGACGCCGACGACACCGGAATGGTGGCGGACGAGCAGTTTATTAATACCGCGCTCTTACGAGAGCAGCTTCATGCGGCACTGCCCGAAGGGCATGCCGCGCACCCGACCGTCGAGCAGCTGCACTCCGAAATCAAAGCAAGTGCGCCGAATGCTCGCGCGATCGAGCACCACGTCGGCGCCCTGCGCGCGTTCCCCGAGCTCGAGGCGATCGTGGCGAACTGGTGGGACGATCCGAGGACGCAGCGCTTCATCGCGGGCTTGGGTCAGATCGGCCTTTAAGAGCGTCAGCCTACGTTCCATAGCGGCGTTGTCTGCGCTCGAAGTCGTCGAGTGCCGTTTTGAAGTGCTGCTCGTCGAAGTCCGGCCAGCAGGTACGTGTCGCCCAAAACTCCGCATAGGCCGACTGGTATAAGAGGAAGTTCGAAATCCGCAGGTCGCCGCCGGTTCTGATGATCAAGTCGGGATCGGGAAGCCCGGCGGTGTAGAGCCGACTCGCGAGCGCGTGCTCGTCGATTGACGAGACGTCGCGCAAGCCCGAACGTACCTCTTCAGCCAAGGCGCGCACGGCATCGCCGATTTCGCGGCGTCCGCCGTAGTCGATCGCGAGGTTTAACACGATTCCGCGATTCTGCGCGGTCTCGGCGACGAGCCGTTCGAGGGCGTCGCGCGTGCTCTCCGGTAACCGTTCGGTCCGCCCGCACAGGCAGATCCGCACGTCTTCTCTTCCCAGCCGCCGCAGTTCGCCGCGCGCCGCGCGCGCGCAGATCTTCATTAGCAGACCGACCTCGCCGGCCGGCCGCTCCCAGTTCTCCTCCGAAAAGGCGTACGCGGTCACGACTCGCACCCGGGCTATACGGGCGGCGCGCAGCGTCCGCCGCAGACTCTCGATGCCGCGGCGGTAACCGCACGCAATCGGCACTCCGTGCCGAGCGGCCCAGCGCCGATTGCCGTCCATGATAATCGCAACGTGCTGCGGCGTCACGTCGTTGCCAGCTTTGCTCGCGCGACGGCGCGTTGCGAGCGACGGTGTACGTCACGCACGACGGCTTCGAGCTCGTCGACGTAGGCCAGAAAACGCTGCCGCCCGCGCTTGGTGATTCGGTAGACCGTCTGCTGCCTTCCCGAGACGCGCAGCTTTTCGGTTATCACGATTCCCAGTTCGGCCAGCGCATGCACGTGCCGGTTCAGATTGCCGTCCGAAAGATCGCACGCAGCAGCGAGCTCGGTGAAGCTGAGCCCGTCCGAATGCGCGATTAGGCACGTGCAGATCGCGAGCCGGCCGCGCTCGTGGAAGATTCGTTCCAGCCCCGGATATGAAAACGGAGCTTCGCGTCCCTCGCTCACGGCGTGCGCTCCTTCCAAATCAATGCGCCGACGGCGATCTGACCGCTCCCGAAGCCGAGCGGCATGACCCACCACGCGAGCGCCAACGTCTGCAGCGGTGAGACGAGGAAGAGCGCTGCGAGCGCTCCGAAACCGAGCGTTACCGTAAACGTCGAGCGTGGTATCACGTCGCGCGACGCGAAGAGTCCGAGTGAGTAGAGCGCAAACCAGGTGCCGGGTAAGAGCGCATATGCCGAGTGGTCGATCAGCGCCATCGTCAGCAGGCCGCCCAAGAGGACACTCGGCGCGATCGAACGAGCCGCCGTGCGAAAACCGCTGGTCGCAGCCGGCCCACGATGCCGCCAGACCCAGATTGCGACCGCGCCATAGTTCAGCAGCAACGCGACCGCCAGGCAAGTCATCCAGATAAGCACGTAGCGATGGAGCGCCGGCGGAAGTTGAGGCATTGGAGCCGTCTGCCATTGCACGTAGCCCGCCAGCAGCGCCCCAACTCCGCTGGCCACCGCCGCCGCCGCCGAATAGCCTTCGAATCGCTGGACCCTGACGAGCCGGTCCCGAACTTCGGCCAGATCCGAGAGCGCTCGTTCTAGCTCCATGAAGCCGCCTTCCCGAACTTTGTAAAGCAAAGCCATAGACTTTGTACCACAAAGCTCGAGCCGGCGCAAGGCGCTTCGGCGATTCCTGACGCACTCTGCCAGGCATATGGCACTCCTGACTGCCACGATCTGCCCATGGTGACCGATGCAATCTCTTGAAGGGCGGCTCGTCTATTCCGCGAGCGACCTCACCGCCTACCTCGAATGCAAGCGGCTGACCGACCTCGAGGCGCTCGTCGCGTACGGCCGGCTCCAGCGGCCGCAGAACGAGGATCCCCAAGCGGAGCTGCTCAGGCGCAAAGGCGACGAGCACGAGCGCCGCTACCTCGATCGCATGAACGCGCTTCATCCCGGCCGGGTCGTCGAGTTTGCTCGATCGGAAAACGCCATCGAAGCATACCGGCAGGCCGAGCAGCAGACGCTCGAAGCGATGCGTTCCGGTGCTCCGATCATTTATCAAGCGACGTTTTTTGACGGCGAGTTCATCGGTCACGCCGATTTCCTGCGGCGCGTCGAAGAGCCGTCCGATCTCGGCGCGTACGGTTACGAAGTTCTCGATACAAAGCTCGGGCTCAATCCTAAGCCGTACTATTTGGTGCAGCTCTGCAACTACAGCGAGCACCTCGAGCGGTTACAAGGCAGGCTGCCCGCGTTCGGTTACGTCGTCTTCGGCGACGGTGAAGAGAAGGCGTTCCGGCTCCACGATTACATCGCGTATTACCGCCATCTCAAGCGCGCGTTCCTGGAGTTTGCCGGCGACGAGTCGAACGCGCTCGATCGGCCGCGAGAGTATCCGTGGGAGGTCAAACACTGCGCGATCTGTCCGTGGGATGGCGCCTGCGAGCGGCAACGACGCGAGGACGATCACCTGAGTATCGTCGCCCGGATGCGCCGCGACCAGATCGCCAAGCTCAACGCGGGCGGCATTACGCGCGTAGCGCAACTAGCCGGCGCCGCCGACGACGAGCGTCCAACGGGGATGAACGTCGAATCGTTCAACAAGCTGCGCCGTCAAGCGTCGCTGCAAGTCCGCGGGCGACGGCTCGGCGAGCCGATTTACGAGCTGCTCCGGCACGCCCCTCCGCTCGGATTTGCGCTGCTTCCGCAGCCTGCAACGGGCGACGTGTTCTTTGACATGGAAGGCGACCCGCTTTTCGAACCGGGCCGCAGCCTCGAGTATCTCTTCGGCTGCTGGCTGCCCGACGATCAGCCGAGCTTTCGAGCCTTTTGGGGGCCTACGCGTGAAGCAGAGAAGACCGCTTTCGAAGCCTTCGTCGACTTCGTGACGCAGCGCCGGCGGCGTTGGCCGAAGCTGCACGTCTACCACTATGCGAACTACGAGAAGGATGCGCTGCGGCGGCTCGCCGCACTGCACTCCACTCGCGAAGACGAAGTCGACGACTTGCTGCGCGGCGAGGTGCTCGTCGATCTCTTCGCGGTCGTGCGCCAGGCGATCGCGATCTCGGAGGAGAGCTACGGGCTAAAAAACCTCGAGCGTTTCTACGATCTCACCCGCGAGACCGAGGTCAAGAAGGGCGCCCAGTCAATCGTGATGTTCGAGCGTTGGCTGCTTGAGGGCGACCGACGGATTCTCGACGACATCGAGCGGTACAATCGCGACGACTGCCGCTCGACCTATTTGCTTCGGCAATGGCTGCTCGAGCGACGGTCGGAGGCGATTGAGACGCTCGGCACGGATCTGCCGCTGCGTGCGGTCAAATCTCCCGAGGAACCCTGTCACGCCGAATTTGCGCTGGGATGTACGAGCTGCGCGAAACGTCGCGAGAACGAGCGCGAGGAAGCGCGGCGCAGCGACGTCGAGCGCAAGCTGCTTGGCGACCCTCGACCGCAGAGCCGGCTGCTCGGCCATCTCATGGCGTACCACCGCCGCGAGGAGAAGCCGGCCTGGTGGACCTACTTCGATCGTTGCGAGAACGTCGATCGGCTCGTCGAGTTCGATAAGGATAGCATCGGCGGCCTCCGATTGCGCGACGATATTCCGGCGCGTCAGGAGAAGCGCAGCTTCGTTTACACGTTTGAATTCCCGGATCAACTCTACAAGCTGGGAGCCGGCGACGACGCCGACGATCCGCGCACGAAGGGGCGTGCCGGAACGATTCTCTTAATCGACGAGAACCGTGGTCTCTTGGAACTCAAGACGACCGCGTCGCTCGAACGGGCGCGCAACGTCTCCGAACTGATTGCGGTGAAGCCGCCGCCGACGCTCGTGCAGCGTAAGGCGCTGGCCCGGATCGGCACGTCGTTTCTCGAAGGCAGACTCGACAAGGAGTTCCCCGCGACGAGCGATCTGCTGGCCAAGCGCGATCCTCGCGCGCGCGGCGCGGCGGTATCGAAGGATGCGCGCGCGCTGCAGCCGGATCGCGTTACCGCGGCGTCGGTCGCGGCCGTCGTTTCGTCGTTGGATAACAGCTATCTCTTCGTACAAGGTCCGCCCGGGAGCGGAAAGAGCACGATCGGTTCGCACGTCATCTGCGACTTGCTCGCGGCCGGAAAACGCGTCGCGGTCACAAGTACCAGTCACAAGGCCATCCACAATTTGCTGCACAAGGTCGAGGCCTGCATGGCCCAGCGCCGGACCAGCTTCCACGGCCTCTACAAGCATACCGGAAACGGCTCCGAATATCGTTCCCATCTTGCCGCGCCGTGCATCGAATCGGTGGCTTCGAACGAGGCTTTTGACTCCGACGGCTACCAGCTTGCCGGCGGTACGGGCTGGCTATTCGCGCGTGAAGAGCTTGCCGGCAGGTTCGATTACGTCTTCATCGACGAAGCCGGCCAAGTCTCGCTCGCCGACGCGCTCGCGACGTCGCTCTGCGCGCGTAACGTCGTGCTGCTCGGCGATCCGTCGCAGCTCGCTCAAGTCAGCCAGGGGAAACATCCGCTGACTGCCGGCGATTCCATCTTGGCGCATCTGCTCGGTGACGATCAGACCGTCAAGCCGCATCGCGGCATCTTTCTCGACGTTTCCTACCGCATGCAGCCCGAGATCTGCGAGTTCATCTCCGACTCCATGTACGAGAACCGCCTGCACGCCGCGGAACAGACGCGCTCGCACAGCGTTTCGACCGGATCGCAGGAGTACGCGGGACTCTACCTTGCCGGCATCGAGCATGCCGGCAACAGTTCGAGCTCGGTCGAAGAGGCCAACGTTATCGTCGCGCAGATTCTCTCTCTGCTCGCAGACGGAAGAGTCGTCGATTCGCAGCCGGCCGATCGAGCCGGCGTTGCGCGAGCGGTGACCGCACGCGACATCATCGTCGTTACGCCGTACAACGCGCAGCGCCGTCTCATCGTCGAAAAACTGCGCGACGCCGGCGTTGACGTCGATCCCCATACCGGAGTCGGCGTCGGCACTGTCGACAAGTTCCAGGGTCAGGAGGCTGCGATCGTCTTCTACTCGATGGCGACGTCGAGCGGCGAGGACGTGCCGCGCAACGTCGAATTCCTCTTCGAGCGCAACCGCTTTAACGTCGCAATCTCACGTGCGCGAGCTGCCAGCGTGCTGGTCTGCAGCCCACGTCTACTCGACATTCGCTGCCGCACGCCCGAGCAGATGACGCTGGCAAATCTGCTCTGCGCCTTCGCCGAGCGCGCCAAGGCCGAGCAAGCGCGCCCGCTGACGGTTTAGCTCGCGACCCGCAAACCGCCAAGGTCTTGCACGATCTCTTTTGCCGCGCGCTCGCCGCTCTCTACGGCACCGTTGATGTAGCCCTGCCACTCGATCGAGGTCTGCTCGCCGCAGAAATGCACGTTGCCCTCCGCAATCCGCTCTTCACCGCACAGAGTCGTATACTGGCCGGCCTTGTAGTATGAATAGGCCCCCCGAGTGAGCGGATCGCCGATCCAAAAATCTTGATATGCCAGGCCGTTGAAGGCGTTGAGGGCTCCCGGCAACGCCGGCTCGAGCGATTGCAGGTAGCGTTGTGCGGTTGCGTGCGGGGCCACACCATGTACGTCTCCGGTGTATCTCGTCCCCCGCGCGCCGCCCGGGAAACAGACGAGCATCGCGGCACGTCCTTGCTGACGGATGCTCGCGTCCCACGAGCTCTGAAAGGCTTCATCCGCGTACGCGGCTCCGTTGTAGCCTTCTTCGAACCAATACGGCGACCTAAACTGAAGGTGGACCTTCGCATTCGAACCGAGGTCGAGCTCGGCAATCGCTCGCCGCTTGCGATCCGAGAAACCGGCTTTGCGCATATCGACCAGACGCAGAACGGTGAATGGTATGGAGAGCACCACCACGTCTGCGCGGATCGTTTTGGTGACACCGCCGGCGGAAAACGTGCAAACGTACGATCCGTCGGCGTCGCGCGCCAGCGCTTCCAGGGCCGCTCCCAGCGTTACCGAGCCGCGCGGCAGCTTCAAGACGATTCTCTCGACGAGCCGATCGTTGCCGCCCTCGATCGTGTACTTGTCGTCCTCGCCGGTGCCCGAGAGATTGAGTCGCCCATCGCGCATGCCGGCGAAGAGATAAATGAGGTTCAGCGCGCTCTGCAGGTGGGGCTCGCCGCCGTACTCGTCGAGACAGGCGAGACGGAGCAGCTGTCCGATCTTCGAGCCGGTTCCAGCGGGAACGTTGCGATCGAGCCACTCGTCCACGTTCGTGCGGTCGAGCGCCGCGCCGGCGCGCGTGTGCTGATAAAATGTGGTCGAGTACCCGGCCGCCTTCACCGCCGCAGTGAGCGGCCCGTAAACGTAACGGTCGTAATCGCGCACCGCTTCGTCATGCGTATAGCGGTGCCCAGCAATGTAGTACGTATCGGTGGCGTGGCGCGGATAGCCCGCGTTGAGGTTGACCAAACGCAATCCAAGCTCGGCCGCCAGCTGGCGGACGCGACGGTGCGAGGTCGCGATGAACTGACCGCCGTGCTCCGCGTATTGCCCGTCGGCAAAGAAGCCGCGCAGCGTCCAGGTGCGGCCGCCTACGCGCGAGTTCGCCTCGAAAACGTTGCTCGCGAGACCGGCTTGATGCAATCGGTACGCGCAGGTTACGCCCGCAGCGCCGGCTCCAACGATGACGATGCGATGTCTCCCCGCCCGATTGGAAGACGGCGGGGGGTTCGGTATCGGCCCCGATCCAGCGCACCCGGCCAGCGCGAGCGAGGCGGCTAAACCGCTCAGGAACTCCCGGCGCCTGGGCTCGTTGCGATCGGCGCGTCGTTCTTCGACCGCGAGATGTACGCGCCGGCCGAACGATGCCGCGGCGCTACGCGGCACTGCGGCTCTTAGAGCACAAAAGCTACGGTCGTGCCGTGAGGCGAGCGGTTCAGCTCGAGTCGCGACGTCGCCGCGCGCAGGATCGATAGGCCGCGACCCCGCTCGAGGGCCGGCTCCCCGTCGCGCCAGGTTCCTAAGTCTTGCACTTCCCCGACGATCGTGTCGTCGCGCGTTGCCAAACGCAGCACGAAATCTCCGGTCGTGCCGCGATAGGCGTGCTCGACCGCGTTTGCGACGGCCTCACCGACCGCGATCATGAGATCGAAGGTGCGGTCAGGAGTGAGTTTCGCTACGCGGGCGTAGCGCAGGGCAAGACGCCTTGCGACGCCTGCCGAGGACGGGGCGGCCGGCAAGCGCAGCTCGACCGGCTCCGCGACCGACGGCAGCATCGTCGCCGCCAGCACGGCGATATCGTCAATTTGACGATTGTTGAGCACGGCGTGAACCAGGCTCCCAGCTCCATCGACGCTGCGATCTTGAACGTGCCCGCTTAGTGCGTCGAGCAGCCGCGTGCTTTCGCGCTCGATGTTGCGATCGTACTCGATCAAGCCGTCGGTGTAGAGCAAGAGCGTAGCATACGGTTCGATTTTAACCTCGAGCGCAGGGAAGGTCGCGCCGAGTTCGACCCCCAGCGGAATGCCGCCACCCACGATATAGCGAGCCTTCCCGCAGAGCGGCGCGATTGCCGGCGGAGGATGACCGGCACACGAGTACTCAAACGTCGAACGCGCTACGTCGATGACTCCGAAGATCGCGGTGATGATGGGATGCTCCTCGTCGAGCATCAGCGCGGCATTGGTGCGCGCGAGCGTTTGCGCCGGCGTAAGGCCTTCGACCGCGCTGAGCCGAAGGGCGTGCCGCGCCTCGTTCATCGCGATCGCCGCTTCGAGACCGTGGCCGCCGACGTCGCCGATCGAGAGCGCCACCCGGTCTTCGGAAATAAGGAAGGCATCGTACCAGTCGCCGCCTACGCGCGACTCTCGCTCGGCCGGCCGGTAGGCGTAGCTGAGCTCGACGCGCTCGGTGGAGGGCAGATGCGCGGGCAGCATCGCTCGCTGCAGGGCCGAGGCAACGCGGTGTTCGCGCTCGTAGAGCCGTGAGTTGTCGATCGCAAGCGCCGCGCGGTGCGCGAGCTCCTCCGCAATCTCGCGCGCCCTTTCCGGTCGCCGCGAGTTGGGATCGATGTCCATCAAGTGCAAGGTTCCGCGGGCTTGCCCGCGCGCGACGAGCGGCACGATCAGGGCGGTGCCGAGCCCGGCCGTTTCGTAAATCGCGCGGTGTTCGGCATCTCGTACGTTTGCACGAACCGCGAGCACGGTCTCTTCATGGTCGAGGACGAGGCTCTCCGAGAGCCGCACCACCTCCGGCGATCCTGACGACGCGTCGTGAACGTCGACCACACTCTGCCCGACCAGTTCTTCTAGCAGATCGTTACGCTCGGGATCGCAGTGGCGCACGGCTTCAACCACAAGCTCGTCGTCGGGCGAAAGCGATTGGACTTGACACCAGTCTGCAAAGGCCGGGACGCAAAGCTCGGTAATGCGCTGAAGGATCGTTCGAACGTCGAGCGACGAACCGAGGACCTCGCTCGCGTGTGAGAGGAAGACCTCTCGTTCTTCGTGTCGCTTCTGCTCGTCGATGTCGGTGGCCGTTGAGAAGAAGCGAATTACGGAACCGTCGTCGCGCCTCAGCGCGACGGAGCGCGCGAGGAACCATCGGTACTCTCCGGCAGCCGAGCGAACCCGCGCTTCAACGGAGAAGTCGCTGCCCGTCACCAGGGCTTCGCGTATGCGGAGTTCGCAGCCGGGCCGATCTTCGGGGTGAATCGCCTGACGCCAGCCGCCGTGCGCAAACGTTTGCGCGGCGCTCAGCCCGGTGAACTCGAACCAGCGGCGGTTGAAATAGTCGATTCGCCCGTCGGGCGCAGCCGTGCAAACGATCTGCGGAATCGTATCCGCGAGAATGCGTAAAGCGCGCTCGTTCTCGAAGCCGAGGCGCCTTGGGTCGGGATCGCTTGCTCGCATGACCACAGCTATAATCGCTCGATCAGTTGAGTTCCACGCCGCCGGCCGACGCCTTCTTCG
>JBAUMX010000139.1:0-3530 GCA_049578945.1 Candidatus Cybelea sp.
TCGCTATACCGAGCGGTAAGATCGGCGTCGTCGACGATCCCGTCTGGGGAACCGTGGGCGGCTACACCCAGGCGCAGACGTCGCAAGTGCTCGCGTTTCCGCCAGGCGCAAAAGTTACGATAACGAATCTTTCTTCCTCGACGCCGCACACGCTCAACGTCATCGCACAGACTAATGGACCGCCGCCCAATTGGCCCTCAAACCCGAGTCTCTCGTTCTCGCCACTCGGAAACGGCGTGCTCGGCGCCGGCTACGCAAGCGGCACGCTCAACGGCGGCCAATCGGTAACGGTCAAGCTCACAAAGCCCGGAATCTATCTCATCGGCTGCGCGTTTCATTACGTTTCGAACGAAATGCGGGGCGTGATCGAAGTCGTAGCGAGTGCCACACCGGGGCCAACCGCGTCGCCTGGAAAAGGCGGCTACGCGATCACGCGAACGCCAAAAAAATCGGTTGCGCGGACACCAAAAGCCTCGGTCGCAGCGAGCCAACCTCGGCTCGTCGACCAGCAGGGCCGTTCCTTCACGCTCGCCTCGCTGCGCGGAAAGCCGCTCGGCGTCACCTTCATTTCGACGCATTGCACCGATGCCTGTCCGTTGATCGACGCACAGTTCGCGGAGGCGGCGCGGCGAATCCAAAGCGCTCATCTCAACGCGCGCTTGCTAACGATAACGCTCGATCCCGAGCACGATTCACCGAAAGCAATGCGAGAGTTGGCCAAACGCTTTGAAGCGAACCCGCGCTTTTGGCTGCTCGCGGGCGGGTCGATTCGCGACGTCCGGGCTGTGATGCGCGAGTTCGGCGTCATCGCGGAAGAAGGACGGCGGGGTTACCGCGACGAGCACACGACGTTCGTTTATGTTCTCAATCGCGACGGAGCGCTGGCCCAAACGATGCTTGCCTCGAGCGCGCTGAGCGACGAGCTGGTGGAGCGTCTCCGCGCCCAGCAGGTAGCAGAACGATGATTCGGCGCCTCGGAATGGGTACCGCATTCCTGCTCGCAGCCTGCACGGCGGGCGGGATTCCGACCTCTTCCGGCGGTGGCAGCGGCGTAACCGTCCAGGTCAGCTTAACGCAGTTCGCCGCGCAGCCGACGCCGTACGGCTCGAGCCTCGGCTACTCGCCCGCGGTGACGACGATTGCGGTCGGGTCGCAGATTCACTTCATCAACGTCGACAGCTTCCAGCACACCGCCACGCTGCTAAAGGGATTCACGTCTTTTCCGACCGGTTCGCCGTTAGGCGGAAGCGCCGAAACGCAAAGCGGGACCACGCTCTCGAGTGATTGGAGCAGCGGCGTCCTGCAACCGAGTTCGTCGTCGCAGACGATTACCGCCGACGTGGCGGGAACCTATCTCTTCGGTTGCTATTTCCACTACAGCGGCGGCATGCGAGCTGCGATCGTTGCGCAATAGATTCGTCATCGCAGCGATCGCCGCGATCTTCGTCGCGTGCGCTTCGTCTCCGGCGCGAGCAATTCCGATCTTTGCGCAGCGCTACCATCTGCGCTGCGGACAGTGCCATAGCGTGCTCCCAGAGCTCAACGCGTTCGGCAACTACTTCCGCTCGCACGGCTATCGATTGCCGCTTCCCGAACACGGCACGACCGTGTTCGCGATCCGCTATCAAATGGAGTACGACAAACAACCCGCGGAGGATAGTCCGCGATTCTCCCCGGGCGGGATCGTGCTCGGCTCGGCCAACTTCGGTCCAATCACGGCCTTCCTGCATTACAGTTTGGGAGCCGGCGGCGGACCGGCCGCGACCTATCTTTTCTTTCTCTCCGACTACAACGAGCATACGCAGAGTCTCTACCGTGGAGGACTCTACGAGCTTCCCTTGGCGCAATCGCCCGGCGAGCGGCTCGACGACCTGACGCAGTACGGCTATTACGGCGCGCACGTCGGGTTGAATAATCTGCCGCTCTCGTCGCCGCGCTGGGGACTGCAAGGGGAGCGGACCTTCGGAAAACTCCACGTCTTTGCAACGGCCAGCCTGGGGGCGTTTCAGGGTGCGCCGTACGGCGGAAAACCGGTCAACACCGGCGAGACGACCTGGATGAAGAGTCCCGAACTCAGCGCCTGGCTGCGCTATTCGCTAATGGAGAGCACCAAGGGCGAGTTCAACGTCGGGGCGACGGCGCTGGGCGGAACGCTCGGAGTTCTGCCGACGGGACGCCTTCCGTTCGCGGACCTCTACGAGCGCTACGGCCTGTTGGCGCACGGAAGTTATGGCCCCCTCGATTTGCAAGCCGAACAGTGGTACGGTGTCGACCACGACGCGGACGGATTTCTGACGGTCGTCCATTCGTCGGGAGGATACGTGCGCCTCAAGTACTATCCGATTCCCCATGCCTATTTCGGTCTGCGCTACGACGCCTTTGCGGTTCCGTACATCAGCCGCGATTTCGTTTACTACGGCGCCGTCCAGATCGCGCCGTTCCGGATACTCGCTCAGGAGGTTCAGCAGCCTGGCGAACATCCGTTCTTTAGTGCCGCGTTGACAGTAGCTTTCCCCGGCCCGTTGAAGTACTGAGGTTCACGATATGCGAGTTCTAGTGGTCGAAGATAACGCGCCCGTGGCGGAGTCCATCCGCACGATGCTCGAAGCACAAAAATACGCCGCCAACGTCGTCGCCGACGGCGAGACGGGGCTCGATCACCTCTTGCGTCGCTGCTACGACGCTGCGGTCATCGACGTCGGCTTGCCCGGAATCGACGGCTTCGCGCTCGCGCGCAGTGCGCGCGCCGAAGGCGTTCACACCCCCATCCTGATGTTAACCGCGCGCGACGCCGTTGAAGATCGAGTCGCCGGACTCGATTGCGGCGCCGACGACTATCTCGTCAAACCTTTTGTCGAGGAAGAGTTGGTAGCGCGCATCGCGGCGATCCTACGCCGTGCGGACCGGCCGCTGGTCGGCGTCGTTGAAGCGGGTGCGCTGCGCATCGACCTGGCGGGGCGCAACGTCAGCTACAATGGTAAACCGGTAGTCTTGGGCGCAACGGAGTTTCGCCTCTTGGAGTTTCTGGCTCGCAACGCGGGAATCGCGCTCTCGCGAATGCAGATCGTCGAGCGCATCTGGGATTACGACTTCGAGGGTTCGAGCAACATCGTCGACGTCTACGTCAGCCAGCTCCGGCGGAAGCTTAAGGCCCTTGGAGCCAGCGGTGTCATCGAAACCGTATGGGGTATCGGATATCGGCTGAAGGCCGGCTAAGAGTTTGTCGCTCCTGAGGTTCCAAACGGGTTGATCGCTCGCGCGGCGGTCCTCTACCTCGGGATCTTCGGTTGCGTACTGCTCGCCTTCAACCTAGGCGCGTATGCGTTTATGGCTCGAGAGTACGGATCGATGTTGGCGCCCGCACTGGGGACTCCGGAAGGAGCCCGCGGGCTCGCGACGGCGATGCACGGCGTCGTCGTCACGCTTGCCGCAATCGACGTCCCGCTCGTCGCGATTGTCGCCGTCGCGTCTTACCTGCTGGCTCGCGCAACGATCGCGCCGCTCGAGGCTGCGCGGCTACGCGAGCGAAC
>JBAUMX010000140.1:0-1593 GCA_049578945.1 Candidatus Cybelea sp.
TGGTCGCGCCGTGAAGAGGCCGAGGCTGCACTCGCCGCCCTGCGTGCGCAGCATTCGCGCTCGACTGCCGTCACCGTGCGCGCAGCGATTTGGCGCATGGCCGGTGCCTCGGATGGCGAAACGCTAAACGACGTGCTGCGACGAACGAGCCCCCACGATACCACGATGCGCGATCTGCTGACGGCGTTGGAGCGCAGCGCGTTTACGTACGACGCCGATCTGGACGCTGCGATCGACGACGCCTGCCGCGCGCTCGAGCGCTACATTGGATCGACGTCATGATCGTCGCGCGCGGGCTAACCGATCTGCGCGAAGCGCTCGGGCGAACGATCGTCGGACAGGAGAGCGTCGTTGAGGCCCTGCTGCTGGCTCTGCTCTGCAACGGACATGTATTGCTCGAGGGACCACCCGGCTTGGCAAAGACGCTCGCGTGCCGTTCGTTGGCGGCCGCGCTCGACGGCGATTTCAAACGGATTCAGTTCACACCCGATCTGTTGCCCAGCGACATCGTCGGTACGCGAATCTTCGATCAGCGCGAGAGCGCCTTTGCCACGGTTCTGGGGCCGATCTTCGCTAACGTCGTTCTCGCCGACGAGATCAATCGCGCGCCCGCCAAGGTGCAGTCGGCACTCTTGGAGGCGATGCAAGAGCGTCAAGTGACGATTGGTCCGCAATCGTACGCGCTACCGGACCCGTTCGTCGTCATGGCGACGATGAATCCGCTCGACTCCGAAGGGACGTACGCGCTGCCGATCGCCCAAATGGATCGCTTTCTCATGAAGGTCAATGTTGGCTATCCTTCGCGTGAGGAGGAGTTGCGAATCCTCGATCGTTTCGCTGTCGCCGACACGCAGCCGGTGCGCGCCGTCGCGACGCTTCAAGACGTTCGCGCGTGGCGCGGCCAGGCGCACGACGTGCATGTCGACGAGAAGCTGAAGCGGTACATCGTCGAGCTGGTTGCAACGAGTCGTCAGGCGGGGGCCGTCATCGTGCGTTCGAACTCCGGCGCCGCGTTGCCGGCTGCCGAGCTCATCGACTATGGCGCCAGCCCGCGTGCGACGCTCGCGCTGACCTTCTTGTCGCGTGGCCGTGCGCTGTTGGCGGGGCGTGATTTCGCATTGCCCGACGACGTCCGCGCGGTTGCAGCGCACGCGTTATCCCACCGTATCGGCTTCAACTACCGCCTCGCCACCGACGGCATTGCCGCGCAGGACGTGATCGACGCACTGATTGCTGCGGTTCCGGCACCGTGACGCTTCGCGAAGCGTTGCTGCGCGGTCGCAGACGTCCGCGCCATTTGGGTGCGGGATCGCCGACCGTATATCGAGGCGACGGTTACGAGTTCGTCGAGCTGCGAGCCTACGTACCCGGTGATGACGTGCGGCGAATCGACTGGGCCGCGACCGCGCGCTCCGGTGAGCTGCAGACGCGGGTCGTGCTCGAGGACGTCGCGCTTACGTTAGCGGCCATCATTGATGAGTCGCCCTCAATGGCGGTCGGCCGGCGCCGTCCCTTGCTCGATGCAGCCCGCGAGGCGCTGGCGAGTTGGTTCGGTGCGGCGGTTGGAGAAGACCGTTGCATTCGCGTCGACGC
>JBAUMX010000141.1:0-4099 GCA_049578945.1 Candidatus Cybelea sp.
ACTTTCGGGGCCCGAAAGCGTGATTTCGCCGGCCGCCGAGAAGATCGCACAGTTCTTGCGGAACACGCCCGGCAGCGTCAACGTGCAGACGAGCAACGAGGCCGCGGCGCCGCGCCTCAATGTAAATATCGACTCTCAGAAGGCCGAGGTCCTCGGCATCAATCCATCCGACGCGGCAAATGCCGCACGTTTCGCAATAGATGGTGCGGTTGCCACCCGGGTGCGCGCCGAGAACAGCCTAGTCGACGTCCGCGTCCAGTTTCCGCTAGTCGATCGAAAGACGGTCGACTCGCTCCAAGACGTTCGCGTGCGAGCACAGGACGGTACGCTCGTGCCGCTGGCCGATATTGCAAATCTGCAATGGACGAAGGCGCCGCTCCAAATCAAACGGCTCAACCGGCAGCGAGTCGTCGACGTCTACGGCGCCACACTTCCCGGTTATTCGTTGGGTGCGGTAACGGGGCCGTTGGAGCGAGCGCTCCGCAAGCCCGGTTTTCTTCCGCCCGGCGTCGAGCTCACCGCACAAGGCGACACCCAATATATGAACGAGACGATGGCGAACATGGGCATCGCGCTGCTGACGTCCTTCATGCTGGTCTACATGCTGATGGTCATCCTGTATGGCTCGTTCCTGGAGCCGCTGATCGTGATGCTGTGCGTTCCGCTGGCAATCATTGGCGCGCTCGTGGCGCTCTCGCTTATGCATCGTATTGAGCCGAACGCCGGGCAGTCGCTCAACCTCATCTCGATGATCGGCATCGTGATGCTCTTTGGATTGGTAGCCAAGAACGGTATCTTGCTGGTCGATTACTCGAACACGCTCTGCCGGCGCGGGCTGCGCGTGCACGACGCGGTGCTGCAAGCGTCGAGCACACGGTTCAGACCGATCGTAATGACGACCTGCGCGATGATCTTCGGCATGCTGCCGCTTTCGCTCGGTTTTGCCGAAGGCGGAGAGTGGCGGCAAGCGATGGGAACGGTTATCATCGGCGGCCTGTTGAGCTCGCTCATTCTAACGCTGTTCCTCGTGCCGATGGTATATAAGACGTGGATGGGCTTCTTCGAACGGCAGGGCGACCAGCGCGCGCTCGCAGCGGAGTTGACGCATCCCGTCAAAGTCGGCGTCGTATGACGCGTTGAAGCGTCGCGCGCTGGTGACGGGCGCCTCCGGCGGTCTTGCAGCCGGGATCGCTCCCGCTCTGGCGTGCGACGGCTTCGAATCGGTGACGATCACCTATCGGTCGAGCGCTCCCGATGCAACTGTGAAGGCAATCGAGGCAACCGGCGCCGGCGCAGCCGCGGCGCGGATCGACTTTCTCGACGAGGTCGAGCCCATTGAACGCGCGCTCGAAGGAATCGTGAAGAACCACGGTCCTTTTGACACGCTCGTCCACGCGGTCGGACCGCTCGTCGTGAAACGCTTCGCGCGCACGACGCTGGAAGAGTACCGAGAGATGGTCGACGGCAATTTGCGCAGCGCGGTGCTGGCGGCGCGCGCGACCCTGCCGGCAATGCGCGAGAGAGGCTTCGGGCGCATCGTTTTCTTCGGCATGCTGGGTTCTAGCGAGACTCGTCCGTTTCGCGGCTTTTCGCTCTATCAGGCCGCCAAGAGCGCGTTAGTCGCCTTTGCGCGCTGCCTCGCGATTGAAGAAGCCGGTAACGGTATCACCGTCAACGTGGTCGCACCGGGAGATATTCGGGAAAAATCGCTCGATCGCGCCCGTGCCTTCGAGCGCGAGGCGCGCAATCCGCGCGGCCGGGCGGGAAGCTACGAGGACGTCGCCGACGCGGTGCGCTTTCTGGTGGCGCCACAGCGCGATTTTATCACCGGTGCGGTAATCGAAGTGACGGGAGGCTTGCAAACCGCACAGGACTGACGTTAGCCCGGCTCGTAAGCTGCGCAGACACGATGGGCGACGAGACAGAAAATCAACCCTTTGCGCTGCCCGGAGCCCGTCCGCAGTACGGGCCCGACAAACTCGTTGCCGTAGAGCACATCGACCTTCACCTTAGGCCTGACATCGCGCGGGAGTCGCTCGACGGGATCTGTACGATGACCGTTAGAGCGCTCGACGAACCGGTCGCGAGCCTGACGCTCGACGCCGTCGATCTCGAGGTCTCACGCGTTGAAGGCGCCGCACGCTTTACGCCGCGCGACGATTCGCTCGAGATCGAATTCGAGCCCGTGCTCGCACCGGGCGAGCGGGCGACTTTCGCGATAACCTATCGCGTGACGAAACCCCGCCACGGGCTCTTTTTCGTCAAGCCGACCGATGCGCACCCGGAGAAGGCCGCGCACGTGTGGACGCAGAGTCAGGACGAGTATGCGCGCTATTGGTTTCCGTGCCTCGATTATCCGCACGATAAGCAGCCGACGTCGACCACGATCGTCGTCCCCAAAGGGCTCTTTGCTTTGGGAAACGGCGAGCTCGTCGAACGCCGGGATGAGAACGGCGCAACGATCTTTCGATATCGTCAGGACGTGCCGCACAGTACGTATCTCATGACGATGGTTGCCGGTCCCTTTTCCGAAGTCGCACAAGGGAAGGCCGGAAAGAAAGAAGTTCCGGTCTATTACTACGTCTTGAAGGGACGCGAGCGCGACGGCGACCGTTCGTTCGGGAAGACACCGCGGATGATCGATTGTTTTGAAGAGCGCACCGGAACGCCGTATCCGTACGCGCGCTATTCGCAGATCGCCGTCTCGGATTTTATCTTCGGCGGAATGGAGAACACTTCGGCGACGACTCAAACCGACCGAACCCTCCACGACGAGCTCGCGCAGCTCGACTTTTCGAGCGACCCGCTGGTTTCGCACGAACTCGCCCACCAATGGTTCGGCGATTTGCTGACCTGTCGCGATTGGTCGCACGCCTGGTTGAACGAGGGGTTCGCGACCTTCATGGAAGCGGTCTGGCGCGAAGCCGACCTGGGATACGACGAGTATCTCTACGACATCTTCGACGGCCTTGCAACCTATTTGAAGGAAGACGCCGATCGCTACAGCCGTCCGATCGTCTGTAACACGTACATCGTTCCAATCGAGATCTTCGACCGCCACCTCTACCAAAAAGGCGCGGCGGTGCTGCACATGCTTCGCGGCGAACTGGGCGAGTCGCGTTTTTGGCGCGCAGTTGCATCCTACGTGCGCGACAACGCGCAGCGTTCGGTCGAAACGATCGACTTCGTTCGCGCGATCGAGAGCGCTACCGGCCGTAATCTGCGCGGCTTCTTCAATCAATGGGTCTTCCGCGAGGGCCACCCGAGGCTCGAGGTGCGGGTCGGTTGGGATGGCGCACGCAAGGTCGCGACCGTCACGATCGACCAAAAGCAGCGCGTCGACGAGGAGCACCGCGCTTACGAGTTCGACGTGGAGCTCGGCTTCGCGCCCGCGCCGGCCGGAATGTCGAAAGCCGAACGCAATGGTCGCGTACGGCACGAGCGGCGGGTTCGCGCGCACGTCGAGCGGTCGCACGAAACGATCGCCATACCGCTCGACTTCGAACCGCAGCTCGTTCGGTTCGATCCAGGGGCATTTCTGCTCGCCGACGTCAGCTATGCGATCGGTACGGATTTTGCGGCGACCACCCTGCGCAGCGATCCCGACGTCGTCGCCCGCATTCGCGCGGCCCGCGAACTCGCCAAGGACGGCAGCCGCGCCGCGCGACAGGCGATTTGCGCCGCGTTCGAGCGCGAGGCGTTTTGGGGCGTGCTCGCGGAGACCGCTTGGGCGATCGGGGCGACGCGTGCGCCGTGGGCGCGCGACGTCCTCATTGGTGCGCTTTCACACAAACATCCAAAGGTCGTGCGCGCGGCAGCCGACGCACTGGGAAACTACCGGGACGCTGCGGCAGCGAGCGCCCTCATCGCCACGGCGCAGGAGTCTGCGTCGTATTTCGTACGCGCCGCCGCGCTAACGGCGCTGGGAAAGACGCGCGATCCGCGCGCATTCGACGTGCTCGCTGAGGCCGTATCGAAGCACAGCTGGAACGGAACGGTCGAAGCCGGCGCGGTCGCCGGCTTAGCCGAGCAGGCCGACGCGCGCGCCATGCCGTTGATCCTAGACGCTTGCCGCGCGGAACGCAGCGAAGGACTGCGC
>JBAUMX010000142.1:0-1726 GCA_049578945.1 Candidatus Cybelea sp.
GGCCACCGCCGCGTCGAGTCCAGGAAAGAGCGGGCGCAGAGCGGTCAGCGCCTCGCGCACCGCATTCCTTCGCAGGTTCGTCTGCGCGTTCGACGGATCGACGGCGTACGGTAAGACCCTGGCATGGCAATAGGCGCGCAGCCGTTCCGACGGAATTTCAAGGAAGGGGCGCGCTACTTCTAGTCCCGGCGCGAGCGGCCGGCGGGCACGCATACCGCGAAGCCCGGCCGGACCGGTGCCGCGCAAGAGCGCGAGGAGTACGGTCTCGCTCTGATCCTCGGCGTGGTGCGCGGTGGCAACCACCGAGCATTCGCGGCGACGTGCTAGGTCGATCAGCGCGTCGTACCGCGCGCTTCGCAGCCGCTGCTCGTCGCGCGCCTCCGTCTCCAACGTTACGACGTCGGCGGGCAGTTCGAGTTGGGCGGCCACCTGTAAGACAACGCACTCGTCCTGCCAGGCGGATGCGCGCAACCCGTGATTGATGAAAGCCACGCGCAGCGCAAGGTTCATGCGCGCCGCTACCGCCCGCAACGCCGCGGCGAGCGCGACCGAGTCCGGACCACCGCTGCACGCGACTAATACCGCCTCGCCGTGTCCGATGACGCCGCCGCGCTCGATCGTGCGCTCGACCTCGCGTTCGGGGTGGGCGCCTCTCACGTGCCGCGGCTAACCACTAGCGCCGTGCGTGCGCGGCGATCTCGCGTTCCACGTCGCGTTTTGCGACCGCAGCCCGTTTGTCCCAAAGCTTCTTGCCGCGTACCAGTCCGAGTTGAATCTTCGCTATGCCACGCGTGAAATAGAGGCGCAGCGGCACGACCGTCAAGCCTTTCTCCCCGACGCGGCTCTGTAGTCGCCGGATCTCTTCCTTATGAAGCAGCAGCTTGCGCGGTCGGGTCGGTTCGGCGTTTGAAAAGCTCCCTTGCCGATAGGGCGGAATATGCATACCCAGAAGCCACGCTTCGCCCTCGCGAAAGCGCGCGTATGCCTCGGCAAGGCTGGCGCCTCCGGCGCGAATGGACTTTACCTCGGTTCCGGTCAACGCCAGCCCTGCTTCGAGCGATTCGAGGACTTCGTACTCGTAGCGCGCCCGGCGGTTATCGATCGACGGTGAGTTCGACTGACTCTTCATGTTTGAAAGGCCGGATTACGCCGGTCCTCGGCAGCATCGAGTCTCCCGCGCGAGACGAAGTGTCCCTCGGCGTGGGCGAGCAGCTGCCCGTCCGCATCGAGGATGCTGGCCTCAACGCCTAACACGTTGCGCCGCTGCCAGGCAACGCGACCCCGTACCTCGATCGGCCGTTGCAGCGGCACCGGTTTGCGAAACCGCACGCTTACGCTGGCCGTAACGCCGCGGTGACCAGCAAAACCGGCCGCATGCGCCATCGCTTCGTCGAGCAAAGCCATCACGATGCCGCCGTGCGCGATTCCGCGCCAACCCTGATAGACCGGCGCCAAGTCGACGCGCGCCAGCACGCCGTCGGCATCCGCGGCCCGATCGAAATGCACGTGCATGCCGATCGGATTTGCCGGTCCGCACGCAAAGCAGTTCCCATCGTCGAAAGGAACGCCGCTCATCGTCCTACGTTCAATCGTTCGATGAGGTACGCGGGCAGGCCCGCGGCCCGCATTTTAGCCTGAACCTCCGCGATTGGATACTCGTAGCGAATCCACTCGACCCGCCGCTGGTCGGTATCGTAACGGACCAAACACGCCCGCGGGTTGAGGT
>JBAUMX010000143.1:0-24286 GCA_049578945.1 Candidatus Cybelea sp.
GAGAGGACTACAACGAGATCCGCCCGCACTCTTCACTCGGCTACCGAACTCCCGAAGAGTTCGCCCGAGCCTTTACAATCATCCCACCCTCACAGTTATAAGCTGTGCCAAAAGCCACCTCACGTCAGGGTCACCATTACCACCTATCTGCGTGGTACCGTAAAGCTCGCCGCTCACGGCGATGAGGCCGGCTTGCGGAAAGCTACCGTCAGGCGGCCCTTTGAAGCTATAAATCACTTTCTCGTCGCCGGACGGGGTGATCTTGAAGACAGTTCCGCCGCCGTACGCGCCGCCCCGCAGCGTGGTGCCGTAGAACGCGCCGTTGAGGTAAGTCAGGCCGGCTGCCGGGTTTTCGCCGTCCTGCTTCCCTTTGAAATTGTAGAGCACGCGCTCCTTGCCGGACGTGGTGACGGCGAAAATGTTCCCCCTCCCACATAAACCTTTGCAGTTGCCACCGTAGAATGTGGTGCCGTAGAGCGTGTCCTTGAGCGCGATCAAGTTGCTCTCTGGCGATGCCCCATCGGGGCCGCCTTGGAAAGCGTAAAGCAGACTCCCCGTCCCGGATTTGCTCACCTCGAAGACGGTGCCGTACCCAAGTCCACTAGTAGAACCACCGAGCCTCGCGGTGCCGTACAGCACGTCGTTGAGGGCGAGCAGGCTCGTCATTGGGCCTTCAGTGCCATCCTGCTCGGCAGTGAAACGATACAGCACCTGCTCGTCACCCGCCGTGCTCATTTTAAAGACGGTCCCGCAGCCGCCGCCATAGCATCCCGAACCGCTGATACCACCAGATTCGCTCGTGCCCTAGAGCGTGTTTTTTACGGCGATCAGGCCGGCCTCTGGATTCGCGGCGTCCGGCGCGCCCTTGAAGCTATAGAGGGACTTATAACCGGCGCCGGCGAGTGGCCGCGCAAACGAGGCCTCCAAATACTGCGATGTTGAGCCTGCGGTGGCGGATTGGGGCGCAGCGATCTGCGGAGCAACCGATATTGGCGTTGACGAAGAGAGTCCGCTGCAGCCGCCGCACGCAACGAACAGTGCCGCGCTAAGAAACGCTGCGGCGAGAGTGTCTGTTGAATCGCGCATGTTCTGAACCTACTTTCCGAGAGCGACCACACCGCGAGAATGCGACAAACCGAGGGCGCGACACGAGCGCTCCTCGAAGCCAAAATGCGCTTTTTTGCTGACTTTGTCAACGATTATAAGAAGAGCGCGCTCATGATTCCTTTCTTACAGTTATGTCCGCGCTCTAGTGAATGGCGATTCCCCGCGGTTCAGCTAGTTCCGTGTTCGCGCCGCTGATGGTGTTGACCGGCGCGACGTCGCCGTTTGCGCCCGCGGCATAGACCGTCACGATGCCATGGGCGCTTGGGCCACCTTCGTTAGCGACGTAGATGTTGTTGCTGCCATCCAACGTGATCCCCCAGGGCAACGACAGTTCGGTTTTGGACCCCTGAATAGTCGCAATGGGCGTCGGAATGCCGCTGGCTCCGGCGCCGTAGACGACAATCGTGCAGACTAAGAGGTTCGAAACGTAGATGTTCGTGTTGGAATCCAGTGCGAGTTTTTCCAGACCATCGAGCTCGTGTCCGCGTCCACTGATAATCGCCGTTGGCGTGACGTTGCCTACGGAGCCAGCAGCATATACGGTTATATCCTTCTATTGCCATTTGGAACGCAGATGTTGCCACTTGAATCAAATGTGAGACCTGCGGGAAAAGAAAGCTCTGTGTTACGCCCTTTGATGGTCGCAAGCGGCTTGACGTTGCCAGTCGCACCTGAAGCGTAGCTTGTTACGCTGAAGCTGCTACCAAAATCGGTGTTTGAAACGTAAATGTGCTTATTGATCGGGTCTAATGCGATGCCATCGGGCCCCTGCACTCTAGTGTTGGGTCGTCGTTTCCTCGGCGGATTTGGCTGCAGCTCGCAAGCGAGCGCCTGTTCTAGATTCCTTCGACAGCCGCAGCGACTGTCGCGACAATGTAAGCTTCAACGTCGAAACGATCGCATGGGAGGAAGCTGGAACTAGTCATAGGTCACTTTGGCGTGATCACCTGCGGCGGCGTCTTGGTGCGACTGACGGAGTCGTGGTACCGCCCAGTGTGGCCGCGCCAGCCGCGAACTTGCGAACTCTACGCTGACGGAACGGTACGGTGCAACGATGCGCCGCCGTTTCCAACCGAATCGGAATTGGCTCTTTTTCCGTTGCTTGGGCGCGATTTCTTCAAGGGGCGCTTCGCTGCAAAGCGAGTCGAAGTGGCACAAAAGTTCACGTTGTCGTTTCGAAACGGAACCTATCCAGCCGCCGCATCGATGGATTTGAAGGCTGCGCCGAAGGGCGACGGACGGGTCGTGACCGAGACAATGTCAGGGCCTACAACCAGCTCAACACAACTGGGGTCAAGGTGATTCCAAGAAGGACTCGCGACATTCTACACGCTTGAAGGTGGGAGCCGCGCAAACGTCGACGTAGTGCAGTGGTGCTTGCAGACCGTGGCTGATGATTTCGTTCTGAATAATCTGGATGCGCTTCCGGGATTTTAAGACTGCAGTGCAAGCCTCGGGTAGGCCGGCGTCGTGCTAACGGCAAGACGATGAGCGACGATCCCCAGAGCGGCGACGGCGCAGCCGACGCCGGTTTGCCCGGCGGCGTACCGCAAGACGACTCGTCCGATTCGTCGTCCAGCGATTCGTCGTCGAGCGATTCGTCGTCGACGAACGGCGCCGGCGCGCTCGACCCCACGCGGTGGTCGAACATTTTGATGGGAGCGATCTCGACGAATACCGGACTGCGCACCGGCAACGCGGTGACGTATTTGATCGACGGCCCGGCGACGTTTTCCGCGATGCTAAACGCGATCAGTGCGACCTCGGGAAGCGGTCACTACATCTATTTGCTGGGATGGCAACTGGTCGACACCGTTTCGCTCGACCCATCGTCAATGCCGACGGGCGGCGCAACGTCGAATACGTTCGCGGATCTTATGACAGCGGCGTCGGCGCGCGGCGTGCAAATTCGAGCAATGCTCTGGAAGCAATACAAGGGCCTCAATCAGCCCCAAGTGGACTTCATCAACACCCTCGCAAATGGCGCGGCGATTCTCGACAATGCCACGAGTGATCCCGTGTTGGGTTCGCACCACCAGAAAGTGCTGGTCGTTAAGGGTTCCGACGGGCTGATCGGATTCTGTGGCGGCATCGATATCAACTCCGACCGCGTTTCCTGGGGCTCGGTGACGACGAGCAGCGGAAGCGCTTCGGGGTCGGACTCTTCGGGGAATCCGGCGGCCGGTTCGCCGGACGGAGGCACAGCCGTCGATGCCAGCAGCTCCTCGGGAACGACAGGCGCACCCCTGCACGACGTCCATTGTCAAGTGATGGGACCGTCAGCATGGGATTTGCTGCTGACGTTTGTCCGGCGCTGGGATCACCATCCCGATCACTCGGCGATCGATTCATCGAAGGGCGATCTGCTCGGGCGTACTGAGGCCGTTCCCGCATCGGCTTCGACTCCCTCGAGCACCGGTAGTTCGTGCTCGGTGGCGATCGGCAGAACGTTCACTCCGGCCACGCCGGGCACGAGCGTGCCGAAGGAGCGAGACGTCGCTGGCCTGCTCCTCGCCGCGATCGCCAACGCCCAGCGCTTCATTTATATGGAAGACCAATATTTGATCTCACCGGAAGCCGCGGCGGCACTCAATGCGCGACTCCCGAACCTGCAACATCTGACGATCCTCATCGCGGCGTCCGAGATCAGCGATCTTCCCTGCAGATGGCGTTACCGTCAGCAGTTCATCGATGCGGTCACGAACGGTCTGAGCGCCGCCGACGCCGCGAAAGTGCGGGTCTTCCAGCTCGTCACGCCGCCGACTTCGACGCCGCCAACCTTTGGCGCGCACACCTACGTGCACTCAAAGACGTGGGTGTTCGATGACGAGCTCGCCGTCATCGGCAGCGCGAATTGCAATCGCCGCGGCTGGCAGTCGGACAGCGAGGCGGATGCATTTATCTTCGATGACGCGCCCCCTGCGGCGGGATCGCTCACCTTCGCGCAGCTCCTGCGCTGCGATCTCTGGTCGGAGCATCTCGGCATTCCGGCCGGAAACCTGACCGACGGCGTCGCGAGCGTCAGCAACTGGGTTACGTCGTCACCTTCGTCGCGCGTTCTTCCCTACGATCCGGCCGGCGACACCAATACGGCACTCTGCGACACCGACAGCGTCCGCGACGCCATCGATCCGCCGAGCCCGTAGTTATGGCGCAGTGGAAAGTTGCCCAAACGCGCGGACTCAGTCAACGTCTTGGCGGCGAGGTCAGCGCGGCGCTCGTCAACGCTAATAGCGGCGTGGTTCCAGCTCCGCTAACTCCTAGGAGAGTTGGTAATGGCCCGGGAGACGAGTAGCGGGAGCGCGCCAGCGCCAACGACGCAGATGGTGGCAACTACGTAACGCCGTTGTGTACTGAGAAGAGGTCATACGGATCGTAGCGGTGCTTGACGGTCGCTAGACGCGCAGCGTTGCTTCCCCAATAGGCGTCGGCGTAGTTCCGCTGAAAGTAATCGCTCTCGCTGACGTACGCACCACCGTTCGGGACGAGGTCTTGCAGCGCGTTGACACTGGCGTGTATGTTTGCGGCGGAGGCTCGGCCCGTGGTGACGTTGGGCTCGTGTCCCGGCGTGTCGGGAAACGCCGGCCCCTGTCCGTCCGCGACGATAGCCAACGCAAAGGCGTCAAGCACTGCCGGGTTCGTCGCCGTGTCGCGGCCCGCAACCAGCGTCTCGGGGGGCGCTCCCGCCAATCCTTTGTTGAAATGGAGCTCGACCTCGGCGCGGCGCGACGCTACAAAGAGCGCGTCGCAAAGACGGTCGCGCTGCTCGTCGCCCAATAAGGTCTGGGGCAGCCACAGCGAGCCGAAGCCATAGACGAACCAGCCAACCTGCCCGCCATCGCCCGACCACCACGCGTTCCCCGGCGAGGCGCCGGCACGCGGATCGACGACGAAAGCGTCGCGTCCGTGTCGGCGGCTCCATTGCACGTCCCACCAATGCTGCGCCGGCATAGCGCCGATGTGCGGCCCGAGGTCAAACGATAGTCGCCGGGAGATGCCGCGAGCCAATCGAGAAAAGGCGCCCATATCGCGCGTGCGGCAGGGCCGTCGAGCGTGCGAAAGACCATACTGACCACCAACTCGTTATGCGGCGTGAAATGGGCTTGTTCGCCCCAGCGATCGTTGAAGAGCTGGGATCGGTAGAACGTTACGAATCTGGCAAGAAGGCGCTGAAACGCGCGGTCCGAGTTCGCCTTCACCGTAAAATTTGCGCCACCCCAGCGATCGTCGAGGTCGTGCGTGCGCAACGTAAGCCTCGTGATTACGCCGAACGTTCCTCCGCCGCCGCCCTTGAGCGCCCAGAAAAGCTCCGGATCGCTGCACGCGTTGACCGTCTGAATCTTGCCGTCCGCCGTCACTATCTCAGCCTCAAGCAGCCACGACGCGGCCGTGCCGTAATGCTTGGAGAAGCTACCGAACCCGCCGCTCGAAACCAAGCCGGCGACGCCAACGGTCGTACAGCCGCCACCTTGAACGTAGCGTCCGCCTTTGGTGGTTACGGCGTCGTAGGCCGCAAACCAGATCGCGCCAGCCTCCACGCTAACGGCCGGCACCGGCTGCGCAACGGCGCCGCATCCCTTTGGGACGAACGCGTCGTGCAGCATGATCTCGTTCATTCGGCGAGTCCAAACGAGCAGCGAGCTGGGAGCGTTCGACGTTCCCTGATAGCTGTGGCCTCCGCCTTTGACGACGAGTCGCACGCGATGCTCGAGCGCAAAGTTAATGGCAGCGGCAACGTCGTCTGCGTGCCGTGCGGCGACGGCGTACACGCTGGGTGACGAGGTCCAAGCATCCAGCCAGCCGGAGGTCTGCGTGAGTGCAGGATCGTCGCCGATGGAATACGGGTTGCTCAGCGATTGGAAGACGTGCGCGCACGCAGCGCCGCTTGGGTCGCGCCGACAGACATCGAACGGCGAGCGGACTCTCAGGAGGTTGCCGCCGACGCGGCGCTCAAGCCGCGCCCAAAGCTTTTCGGAGGGCCATGCACTCGCCGTCGAGCTCTGCGTGTCCGTGCGCGGCGACAGCACCGCCGCAGCCGCGAGGTAGCCCGCCCTTGCCAGCAGTTCGCTACGCTTCACGATAGAGTGATATCAACCGTTGCCGCAATGTCTCTCATACGAAGCAAGCCGACTCGTCATGGCGCCTCGTCTTTGGCAATCCATCGCTTCCGGCAGTTATTGTGTGCAACCGCAACGGTTGTATCGTCGACCAGCGTCCCGATAGTGTCGGAACGTACGAACTCTGTCTCTGCGCGAGAGGAGTGCAGGCCGATAATAAGAGTGCGCACGTTAAGACGAGCAAAAGTTTCATATGCAGTAGAACCACGTCTGGAGTGAATCTTCGCGGCTCGCTTTATTCCATACTGCTTGAGCTGGGCGAGATCGTTGGCGCTCATGCCCGCGTACTTGGAGCGCCAAAGCCGGATGGTGTTGGCATGCATGCCGTGGCGGCGCGCGAGTTCTTCGCCTGGCGCTCCTCCGTCGAACTCATGTAAGACGGCGACGATCTGTGCCTCAGAAAAGCGACCCTTGCGCACGGCGGATCTCCTAACTCCCCTCATCGGGCGGAAATCTACAAAACTCCTTGGCTCTCGATCCTGGGCCGACGCTAAATGGCGCAATGATCCCCCGACGCTTATAATTCTTGATAAGTTTTTCGCCCTAAGCCATAATCGCCCGGCCCGTTCTTCTCCCCCTCATCGATCTCTCGGATTCAGACTCCAGCTTCCATCGCCGCAAGGGAGCGTCGCGAAATGTCAACAATACTAATGCACTTAAGCACGCCGTGGAAGGGTCGTTGACATGCGCATCGTGAAACTGTTTGAAACGGCGACGCTAAGCGCGGCTTTGCTGGCAGCTCCGCACGCAGCTCGTGCAGCAAATCTCACTCCCGCGCTAGCAGCCGACTGGCAGCGCGATCTTGACTACATGGCGAAATGCATCGAGAAGTATCATGCAGATGCATTTCATCGTGTCAACAAAGCAGTCTTTGAGCAACGAGTAGCTGCCCTGCGCGCCAAAATGCCAAGATTAAGTCGGGCCCAAGCCATTGTCGGGTTGGCGAGCATAATAGCATTGGTACGCGATGCGCACACCGGGTTCGGACTTGGCACGTACCCGCCCATCTCATTTCACGCACTTCCAATTAAGGTCTATCAGTATTCTGATGGCGTGTTCATTCAGGCCGCGGCGCCCCAATATAAGAGTTTAGTAGGGGACGAAATTCTCGGCGTCGGCGGCGTACCGATAGCGGTGGTGCTTCAGCGTCTTAAGCCTGTTGTTATGACGACGAACGATTGGACGTTCCGGTCTGAACTGGCGTTCGGCGCACCTGTCTCACCACTTTTTTTAACGACGTCCTGCAAGACCTGACGATCCAGCGTCAGATCGGCAACGAGTCGCTTAAGGCGCACGTTTTCGTCACGTAGCTGACGCAGCTCGCGGATCTCCGGTGTTCCCAAACTGCCAAAGCGCTTGCGCCAGGCATAAAACGTTGCCTCGGAGATTCCCAACTTGCGGGTGATATCGGCGATCGGCGTGCCGGCTTCGGCTTGGCGCAGGGCTGCTGCGATCTGCTCGTCGGAGTAGCGGGACTTGCGCACGGGCGAACCTCCTCTCGGTCGGTGTTCGCCGCCATTTTCTAGTTATCCGTGGCGTAAAATCGTGGGAGAAGACTCCCAGGCCAGCACCGTTGTAGGCGCAGAGCAGGATCGCAGCATAAGCTTTGAGCGCTCTAATTATTGTCGGGCAGATGGTCGTCGGGCGGCTGGTGCAAGAAATAATCCTTGCCCAGCACGGTTGGAATCGCTTTGAAAGGACGCGGCGGTTTGTTGAAGTCGAAGGCGTCCTCTGCCGGTGAGTTCGCTCGCTTGTCGCTGGCTGCAAGCCGTCCCAAACCAAAAACGTCTTCCACGAATTTCAGGATGCTGCCGTGCTCGTAATGGACGTGCGAGACGTGGCCCTTCTTCGCGTAGGGCGAGACAATCAGCATCGGGAGACGCATGCCGAGCCCATCATAATCGACGTACGCGGGCGGTTCGGGATCGTACCAGCCGCCGTAGTCGTCCCAAAAGATGAACATGGCGGTAGAATCCCAGTACTTCGATTCTCCGATTGCATTCACGAGCGAAGCGACCCATTGTGGGCCGGTCGTGGAGTCAGAGTTCGGGTGGTCCGAGTTGGTCCACGTCGGCGTCACCCAACTGACGGCCCGCAACTGACCCTTCGAGACGTCGGTCAGAAATTGGGAGGGCGGAGAGATGACGTCTTTGCCCCAGTCGGGGCCGTAGTAGATATGTTTGATGGCTTGATAAGCGCTCCAGATCCAGGGAGTTCCCGTGTACGACGCCGCATAGTATGCCCACGGGATCCCGGCCTTGTCGAGTTCGTCACCGAGCGTCGTCGCATTCCAGCAAACGACCTCCTTACCATCTGGAATCTGGCGCTGCTGACCGATCATGTTGATGAAATCGCCGGAACCCCCCGGACAACCCCACGGTTCATAATACGGGTCGTCTACCGCCTGTTTGGCCTGAGCTGAGATAATGTATTGATGTGAGATGAAGCTGTCAGCATCGAAGTTCGATGCATACATTTGATCGGCCAGCACGTATTGTTTGCCGATATCAAAGTACGGTTTGGTCTCGGAATGCGGAACGTAGCCGTACTGCGGGTGGGCGTACGGACAACCGCTGCCGCAGCCGGTTTCCTCCTTGTTAAAGCCGTTCATTTGACAGTTGGTGCCCGGGATGCTGCCGGTGCCGTTGCAGGCGGCGAAGAAGCCTAACGAATCGTGCTCGAGATCCCATGGCGCCTCAAGCGGAATCGGCACGAGGTTGATCTTCGCGCCCGAGCTGTCGTAGCCATACGTTGCGGTCGTGGCGCCGGGGAAGCCGTAGAACAAGTTGTTAAGAGAACGGTTCTCTTGAACGACGATGACGATATGCTGAATCTTGTCGCCCGAAACGTTATGATGCGCGCTTTGGATCAGAGGCGAGCTCCCCAGCGCCGACGGCGTGACCCCCGTGCCGTTGCAAGCTACGAGGCTGAGCGCAAAGGCCGCGATCGCCAGCGGCCGGCTCACGAATCGATTAAAACGCACAGGTGCTTCCTCCTTAATGCAGCGTCAGGCGGATAGCAGTCGACCGGCTGCTGCTTGTAGTGACCTGAGATGGCGTTCTACGCAGCCGATAACTGTGAGAGTTGGTTAGTTTTAAGTTGCTCGGCGAATTCCCTTGGCGTTCGATAGCGAAGTGCGGCCGGACCTCGTTGTAGCCTTGCCGCCACTCGGCGGCTTCGCGTCGAGCTTCAAAGATCGTTATGAAGCTGTGCGCATTGAGCAGATCGTCACGAATCTTTTCGATCTCGATCCGTGCGCGGCTGACCCGCGACCGTTCGATGTCGAAACGGTAAAGTACAGCGAAGCTGACGACGGCCTCAGCAAACCCTCGCATGGCCTCTCATGGTGCAATCCTTCCAGCGGGCCTTGGGTGGGCGCGTGGCTTGATTTGACGCACAAGACAACCTCATCGTGTGTGACGAGGACGCACCCGCGGTTGAGGTGATCTCCCCGCCGTACTCGAAGATCACGAGACAGTTCGGATCCGGCTATATGCTTCCATTCCACGTTACGCTCGACAGGAATAACAAGCTCGCCTTGTGGCGGACGTTTACGACGTGTACGTCGTCGACTATCCGAGCGGCTCCCTTGCTGCAATGATCGGCAGCGGCTATGGTTGGGAATTACCGGCCGGCGCCGTCGACAGTGAAAATGCGGTTTACTGATGCGCCAGAGCGTCAAGCCGGTGTATTCGAAAAACCCCGTTCGATCACACTATCGAGTGGTAGGCCCAGTGGGATTCGAACCACTACTCGGGGGTTCCGAACATCGCCGTTAGCCTCGGCCGATCTCCACGGCAGACCGTGGATGCTGCCGGAAGCAAAGGCGCAAAACCTAGTCTACTACTCAGGGCAGGCCCACTCGGGCCCCTCGACTTACGTTCTTTCGCTCCCGCTAGGTAAGCTCGTTGGTACTCTCAACGTTTCCGGAGGTCTTTGCTCAGACGATGCTGGTAACGTCTGGATCGCGGGCTACCCTAACGGAAGCGGGATGCAACTTGTGGAGTATGCTCACGGAAGCCAGGAGCCAATCAAGACTCTTGACGTTCCGAATATGTCACCTTCTGCTTGTGCCGTTGATACCATCACAGGAAACCTTGCTGCCGTCGACTTCGGCGGCGACGGCCACGAGGTTGATCTCTACTATCCCGGCAGTTCGTACCCGCGAATATTTGTTGATAAAAAGCTCTATCTGGACGATTTGACGTACGACAGCAGTGGAAACCTGTTCGTTATTGGATTTGCCGGTAGTCAAGTTGAGGTGGCCGAACTACCGAAGGGAACAACGAAGTTCGAAATGCGCAGGGGCCATATGGTCTGAATGCTACTAGTGGGATTAAGTAGGACGGCAAACACCTGACGATCGGACAGACCCTTTTTCAAGGCGGCAACGAGCTTTACCGTTACGTAGTTCGAGGCAATCGTTTAAAGCACCGCAGGACAGTATCTCTCAGCGGCGATTTTAAGGCCCTTTTTGACTATTGGATTCAAGGCTCGAGAGTCGTTGCCACTAATATTGGTGGCACGCAGATCTACGCACCGATGTACCTGTTTAACTATCCAGGCGGCAACCTGATCAAGACGATCGGACAAGGAACCGTGCCGGCGTTTTACGGGAGCATAACCATCAGCGTTGCTCGAAAGTAACGTCTGGTTTCGTCCGTATTGCGCGCGCAGAACACCGCCTAGCAAGATTGGCGATCGGGCGCTGCCTAGATCGGGCGCTGCCTAATTGTAGGCGCTCAGCACTCAACTACCGAATCAGCTGGGCTTGGCCCTTTGATCCTCTCGCCGCCCCGCGCTGGGAGGGTGCTAGTTTCGCGGCGGCTTAGCTCCAACTTGCCCCGGCTTCCCATTCGCACCATTAGGAGGGCGCGCATTCTCCTATGCGTGAACCGGGACTCGAACCCCGGACCCCTACACGCGAAGCGACAAGTCGGTTTTTAACGGCCCTTGCTCCATAAGGGTTTTCGAGCCGTTAAGCTGCCTTCTCCCCATTTTTCTCCCCACGAGAACTGCATCAAGAATCGTTGGATGCGAGGGGCCGGGTTCCACTGGGAGCGCGGCGTAAGTCATAAAAGTGCCGGAACAGCTCGTACGTTCCGTAGATCAGGTGAACGATCACCGAGCCGTCTTCTCCGCTCGAACGCGCTCTCATCCGGGCGCGCGAGTTTTCCGGCGCACTGCAAACAACACCAGAATCGCAATTGCTGTTGCGATGACCGACGCCGTTAATACGACCAGAATCCGGATCCGTCCTTGGATGTCGGCGCACTCGGCGTAGTGCGCCGTGAGGGAACTCTGCGCGCACCACTGGACGCGCCACCAGCGCGTTCCCCATGCCCCGTCGCTAACCGCATTGGTGGGAGGCCAGCCATTCGCTTGCGCGCCCCAGGCACGACGCATCGCGGGATCGAGACCTAGTCGCGTGTGAATTTGCGTGAGCGAGGCGCCGTCGATCGTCGTAATTCCCCAGGTTGCGTCGAAGCTGCGTTTTGGCAGCCACCTTTGCAGCGGCTCGCTGAAGACGTGGGCGTCGATGTCGCGCAGCGATCCGTCGCTCGAAACATGTAAAATGTAGAATGCCGGGTTGTTGCGAAAAATTGGTGAAAGGGAACCGAGAACGACGATCGGCACGTTGCCCGCAAGCCGGAAATCAAAGCGATGCGCATGTCCGGCAACCGCATAAGCGACTCGGTCGGAGTTCGCCGAAAGGGCGTTAAGCAACGCCTCGTTGTATCGCGGCTTTAAGAAAGGCCAAGCGAGGAAACCGTGGACGAATTGAGTCGAGAAAGGGTCGAACCCGGGCGGGATATGCATCATTATGACGTTGCGAGTTCCAGCCGGCGAATCGCGCAGAGTCGCGCGTAGCCACTTGAGCTGCTCGAGAGCACCGCCTTCGGAGCCGCCGCAATTTCCCCGGTATTGTTGTGAGAAGAGCAGGGTGTTGAGCACGACCAGCCGCACGCCGCGATCCGGCGAGTCTATCGCATAGTAGCCATCGCGCGCAAAGGATGCTGCAAAATGCGGCGCGGCATTGTGCCGGTCCACGAGCGGAGTCCAAATCCGGGCAACGCGTGCGAGGTAACCGCTGCCGTCGGCACTGCGATAGTCGCCGCACGGCGCATCGTTGTTTCCTAACGCTATAGCAAACTCTGCCCTTGGAAAGGTCCGGCCAAAAGCCGCGGCGATTTCTTGCATCGTTCGATCTCCCGCTTGGTCGGGTCTATCCACAGCGTCGCTCTCACGGACACGTGCGGCGAAGTGGTGTTCGAAAAAGTCGCCTGGCAGCAGAACCACCGACGGATCCGGCGCCGCGCGTTTCATTTGAGCAAGCGCCGATCGGAAGAGCGCAAGGTTGGTATCGGAGCCGGAGGGACTGGCACGAGACACTCGGTCGAACGGGTCGAGATGAATGTCGCTTATCGCCAACCAAATCTGCATGTGTTCGCGCGACGCCGGCTCTACGCTCCCGGTCGATGCGATGAGCAGCGTGCAAAAAGCTAAAGCAGCCACCCTCGCGGACGCAAATCCCATCAAGAGCGTTTTCCGCACGCGCTTGACGTCCACCCGTGGACGTCAAGCATGCCCCTCGTAAAGAGGCTATCCTGTCAAGACAACCCTACAAATCGCGGAATTTTCTTGCCGCTCCTTAAGGTTAGAGTAAGCGCAGCTTGGTCCTCGTAATCATTCGCGCTCGTATCACGCCGGCCCATGAGCCCCATCTCGTCCCAACTTGGCTTGGACGTAGGTCTTGACGGCGTCAGTGCCCATTGACTTCACGAGTTCCCACGGCCGGAGCGGTGTGCTACTGGTTCGCAGGTGGCTGCGCAAAATGGAGAGGGCTTTGGCACAATCCCTTAATCAATCGCAGGTGCATGACGCGCGTAGAGCCGACGCTCACTCCAAATGTATCAGACAGTGCGCACGCTGAGTTGGTGGTAGCTACGATGCCATACGGGCCAGGTCCAAGGTCCGTGAAGCTGAACTCGCCATTCGAATCCGATACCGTCTTTTTTATTGCCTGACCTGAATCCATTGCAAATGCCGAAACAACCGATATGGTCACGCCGGAGACAGCTTTGCCATTGTAATCGACGACCTTCCCTACGATCTCTGGGGCCGGCGGTAAAGCTGCCAAAGTCAGGATGATGCACAAAACGAAATACATCTCAACCACCTCTGCAAATTTAGGCCCAGCCGTGCTGCTCTAACTGGGGGTCACGAACCAATCGGTTGGTGGTGGCCATGATTTCGCTTTTCAACAACTATAGCCGGATATACTCTGCCGCCGTTCAGCCCGGTCCAAGCGCATTGAGCCGGCCCCCGGGTGGCTTACACGCCCAGCAGGAACTTGACGAACCCGAACCCGGCCTAACTTCACCGAACCTTATCCTGAACGGAGCGAAACTTAACTTGAAAGCTGCTTTAAACAACCGTAAAAGAGCCACGAAATCCAAGCCTGGCTTAACGGTAATGTATGCCGGTGCGCGACGTCCCCAGCTTCGAAACGACGGAATGCCTGCGCCTGAATATGGACGGCTACGAGTACGACCTGCTCTCAGAATTCGGCAAAGACGTGGTAACGGTTCGCAATAACGCTTGTTGTAGCCTAACGGAACGTAGCGGCGGTATGCCGGGCGAGCAGGGCTTGAATGAGGCACCACCGTAGGTTAGCCACACCGGTGGCTTTTTGCTGACCGTTTACTTGGGGCGTCTACGTTTTCTTGGAGTGTGTAATGAGCCGTTTCGCTTTCGGCGTCAGATCGCTTTCGATAGCAGCTTCATTATGTATCGTCTTAACAGCTTGCCGAGGCAATAACAGCATGGCGGTACCGCCCGTGGTTCCGTTTGCCGGGTTGAAAAGTAGCGAATCTTTCCAGCCGCTTGCGAAGAGCAAGATCAAGCATGTCGTTATCGTGATTCAAGAGAATCGCTCCTTTAACAATCTGTTCTACGGTTATCCCGGTGCCAGCACCGTCAAGTATGGCAGAGATTCCAAGGGCCAGAAGGTCAAGTTGAAGCCGATCGGGCTCGCGACAACATGGGAGCTCGAACACAGTCCTAAAGGATTTATTGCAGCATGCAACGGCACCGGCCAGACTAAGGGAACCGATTGCCACATGAACGGCTTCGACAGGGAGACTTGGACTTGCGACAAGCCGGGCTACTCGAAGTGTCCCATTAAATATCCGCCATACGCATACGTCCCTCATGACGAAACCAAACCGTACTTTGATATGGCAAACCAGTACGTCTTGGCCGACAAGATGTTCTCCTCGTCCTTCGATTCGACCAGCTTCATGTCTCATCAGTTCATCATCGCCGGGGTGAACCCGGAAAAGACGATCGGAAACCCCCAGACGGGCTGGTGGGGCTGTCCAGGCGGAAAGTCGGATACCGTTCAGGTTCTTGGCCTGCACCGGGATTGGCCGAAGGGATACGTACGTGCGTGTTGGCCTCAACCCACGCTCGGCGATGAGCTTAATGCTGCCGGCATCTCATGGTCATACTATGCAACGGCCATTGGGAAGAACCCGCCGGCGCCCTGCGGGCACAAGGCGATCGACGGCGACGGAAGCGGCTCGTCCGGTGGAAGTGGTATCTGGAGCGCATATCAGACGATCGAAGACATTTGCTACAATAAAGTGCAGTGGGATACGCATATCCTGACGCCGCCTCAGAGGTTCCTCAATGACATAGGGAGAGGAAAGCTCAGCAGCGTGACGTGGATAACGCCAACGTGGGCAGACTCCGATCACGTCGGCAATGACTCCGACACCGGTCCGTCGTGGGTCGCAAATGTGGTTGATGCCATAGGGGAGTCGCAATACTGGAACTCGACCGCGGTCTTTATCTTTTGGGATGACTACGGCGGCTGGTACGATCCGGAGGCACCCAAGTATGTTGACCTTGCCGGCCTTGGCATGCGACTTCCGCTCCTTATCATCTCGCCTTATGCTAGAAAGGGTTACGTCGACCACACGCATTTCGAGCACGGCACCATCCTAAAGTTCGTCGAGAACACTTTTGGGCTACCGAGACTGACGTCCGGTGGTAGCGACGTGCGCGCCAATCCGCCTGACGATGCGTTCGACTTCTCGAAGCCGCCGCGCAAGTTCGTTAAGATCAAGGCGCCACTGAATGCAAACTACTTCATTCACGAACGCCTTGACGGTCAACCACCCGACTCGGACTAGCATGCGCGGATCGACTTAAGACTGGGGCTCTAACCCGACCTTTTCGCGTTTACGCTTATCGGAGCAGAACCTACATGGGAAGCTACTTCAACGAACGGTAAACCTACCGGAATAGTCATCTGTATGCCTACACGCGGCGTGGTTGCGATCGAGACTATGCTCTGCCCGCGCGAAACACGTTGCGGCGGCGCGAGGCAGCGTGCGCGGCTAAGTCGATCCGGTAAAGCCTGTGACTTCTGTAAAGAGCCCTTTGCCGCGTGAAGAGAAGAACTGGATCGATGCGGGCTCGTATGCACAGTGACGCTTGATGAGTGCGTTTTCCCAAATGGCTAAGATATGGGAAGCTGGCACGTGCTTTTGGGCAGTTGCCAAGGTTTCAAATGGGGTGGCGATCGCTAAATGGGCTTTGGGGAAGTTGATTTCTAAGACGTGGTATCCTGACGGCAGTCGCCAATCTATCTCGCTCTTTTCAGAAGCGCGCACTGCGGTGAAACGGCTGAGGTGCATAACGGCGGGGAGCTGGCAGCCCCACGAGCCGCCAACGTGGGTGACAGTGCCGCAAAGCAAAGCATTAGTGCGTGCTGCTGAAGCCGTTGCTTGTTCATTTGCCGGACGGGCGCACCCAAGCTCTCCATTTGCTCGCTCCACGAACGACGTAGTAGGTAACGAAGTTTCTGGCCGGTCGCGCTCATTACCCGCGAGCAGCTTCGGCCTCGGTAGTTCTCAGCGATCGGGGATCGCTCCCTGCGGTAGCGCGACGCTGCCGTCCGAACCTTAAACCGAACAGAAAGTCTTTCCAATGGTGCAATCTTAACTGCCAGGCATGGATAAGACGGCTGCAGATGCACTCGCTCGCCTATACGCCGAGGCACGGGGCGCGTAGGTCCGTGAGCAGTCTGTGACCAAACGGTGACCAAAATGGCCTTTTTGGGGTAAGGCCAGATGCGAAAACCCTTGTAAAATAAGACTTGGAGAGGTGGCAGAGTGGTTGAATGCGGCGGTCTTGAAATCACCTACGGCCGTCCCGACGTGTCACCGCAAGCACGGCTAAGCTCCTGGAGTCATGACTATCGTGACTTGCAAGGGCATACCGATGCATAATCCGTTACCAAATCGTTACCAAATCGGGAGCTTGGTAACATCTCTTCCAGCGAGTCGAGTGACTCGTCGAGCAGACACCCCGTCGTCGCAACGGGTGCTCGAGCATCGTGGCGTCGTTCGAGCAACTCCGTGCGAAGATGGAACTATCGGACGATAGTGAGTTTCACCGGGTAAACGTAGCGCTCTCCGAACGCGGATTTGATGGCGGCGATAAGCGAGAACAGCTAGTCGAACGCGACCACGATCACGAAGAGCCAGAAGGCCAGCCGCGGCGCCACCCAGCCGGCCATCGCGCAAACGCAATATACGGCCGTCAAGGTGTATTGAAAATTGAGCGCCTCCTTCGCCTGGTGGGCCAGCCACGAGTCTATGGGATCTCTGCGCGTTCGCAGCCAGACGATGAGCGCGGGCACGAACAGGAAAACCGCACCGCTGAGATGAGTTAACATGGCAGCGAGTCGCTGCTCGGCCGGTACTTCGCTTGCGTGGTGATGATGATGGCGCGATTCCGACATGTTGCCTAGGGTACGGCGTCTCGGTTTGCCGAGCCTGTTCCCCGCGCTTGACCACAAGAGCGACTCGGTGATAAAGGTTTCCCCCTCCTTTCGTTCGGTCCAGGACCGGACAGCAACACTTCGGGGGCGAAGAAGCCGCCCATCTGACACGAGGAGCCTTCGAAATGTATAACTGTAGCGATTGTGGGAGCCTGACCGACAACCAGTGCTTGGCGACAACTATCGTGACCTCGGCGTCAACTATCCTGGCCGCTGCGGAGCGGGTAGTGGTACAGGTCGGCGCTTTCGAAAGCGGAGGTAACGCTCTCCTTCCGTTCGTCGTCCTTTCTTTGAAGAAGTAGCGGCAGCAGTCGTGCTGTGGGCAGGGTGGATGAGCCCCTCGCTTGGCACAACCTGATGCTTGTGGAGCTCATCCACGCTGTCCACAGCGGGCGGGTTTTTTATTTTTTGCCTGCAGTCTGACGCGTCTGCTTTTCCTGCGCAGTGCGCCGGCGATAGCTGTCGGCGTTCATCTCGAGGATCGTCGCATGGTGGACGAGTCGATCGATCGCAGCGAGCGTCATGGCTGGATCGAACGAAAACGTCACCCCACTGCGAGAAAGGCGTGTTGGCGGTGATCGCGATGCTTTTGCGCTCGTATCGTTCGGAGATCAGTTCGAACAGCACCGACGTTTCGGCCTGATCGCGGCGCACGTACGACAGATCGTCGAGGATGACCAGATCGAAGCGATCGAGCTTGGCGAGCTCTTGCGGCAGCCGCAGGTCGCGCCGCGCAGCCTGAAGGCGTTGTACTAAGTCGGTGCAGCGAGTGAAGAGTACGCGTCTGCCGGCGTCGATCAACGCATGCCCGATCCCACTAAGCAGATGCGACTTCCCACTGCCAGGTGCGCCGAAAGCCAAAAGGCAAGCGCCTCGATCGAGCCATTCGTGCCCCTCGGTCAACGCCATGATCCGTGCACGCGAAACCGTTGGAACGGCCGAGAAGTCAAAGCTCGAAAGCCGCTTGTCAGGGCTCAAACCAGATGCAACGCGATGTCGTTCGAAGCGCCGCATCTCGCGTTCACTCATCTCTTGCTCCAACAGCCGCTCCAGCAACTGACGTGCCGGCCAGCCTTCGAGGTCCGATTGATCGCACAGGTCGGTGGCGAGCCGCTTGATCGTCGGCAGCCGCAGTTCGGTCAGCATTATTCCAAGCCGGCCGTCGGCGTTGAGCTTTGTGCCGCTCATGACGCCGCCTTCAGGAGCGCATCGTACGCCGTGAGTGCCGGCAGCGTTACGACAACGCAGGGAATGGTGCTCGGCCGCGGCGCAAGCTGCTGGGTGAGCGCGTCCAGATCCGGCAGCTCGTTGCACGCATACAACTGTTCCAGTTCGAGCGCGAGTGCCGCTTCGTGGCCGTCAGCCGCCAGTGCCAGCAGGCCGATGATGGTCTTGCACGCTTGCCGTTCGGGAAGCTGGGCGCTTAGGTTCTCCCAGGTCTGCCGATAGATCGTGCGCGGGAAAACATCGTCGCGAAATACCCAGCGGGCAAAGGCTCCGGGCTTGCGTTTGAGGTTCTCGACGAGATGGCGGTAATCGATTTGCCGCGCATGGCGCTGCCCGGTTCGGCGAACCGCCCGCGGGCACTCGAATACGCGTTGACCGCTCAGAAAGCATTCCACGTGATCGGCATACGCGCGTACGCTCAAGCGATGGCCGATGAGCCGACTTGGCGCGCTGTACTGCTCGCCTTTTACGGTGAAGATGCCATACTTGCTCACGCGTGCCGGCAGTTCGTCGAACTCAGCCGTGCGGCGCGCCGGCAGCGGGCGTAGTGCGACACGCTCGACAGCCAGGCGTTTCTCTACGCGTGCATTCGTGCGCTGAACAACCATGTCGATGAACGTTTCGTACGCCGGCCGATCCTCGAAATCGCTCGAACCGCGCAAGAGCAAGGCTTGGCGCACCGCCGTCTTGAGCGAGCCGTGGCGCGACTCGATGCTGCCGTTCTCATGCGATTCGCCCGGGTTGTTACGAGAAGGGCGCATCCCGTAATGCGCGCATAAGGCCGCATACCGGCTCGTCCACTCGCGCCGTTCCAAATCCGAAAGGTTCTTGAACGCCGCTGAAAGGCTGTCGGTACGGTGCTCCTCGGGAGCACCGCCTAAGCGCCAAAGCGCGCGTTGAAGACCAGCCGAGAGCGCCGTAAAACTTTCGCCGCCGTCGACGACGTCGGCAGACCGCCATCCCGAATGCGCCAGCGCGTACTGGTACAGCCTGTGCGGAAATGGCGTGCCCGCGATCGTCACGCCCAGATCGCCGGCGTCGGTGAAGTCGGAGAGTCCTTGGCGCCCTGGCGGATGGTCTTGCGCGAAGAATACGTTGCGCTCGCGGCCGTGAGTTGCGCGCCAGTGCCGTAGGCGCCGTTGCAACGTGCGAAGCGTGCTAGGGGCGTAATCGCCCGGATGGCGGCGCTGGAGTTCCTCCAATAACGTCACGGCGCTGAGATGCGGGCTTGTCTGCAGCAGCGGCAGCAGATCTGCTTCCCAGACGCACACAAGCGGATCGGGGCGAGTCCGCCATCGACGCGGCGGCCGTTGTGAGGGCAGCGATTCGAGTGATTCGATTCGGCGAGCGCTACGCTCGCTGACGCCGGCCTTCGCGGCTGCGGCGACTTGAGTATGCGCACGGCGCTTGGTCTTGTACGTGAGCACTTGGTGGTCGGTGATCCTTTTGCCGGGCATTCCACGAGCCTTCGACCTCGCGTTGGCGCTCGCGGCCCCGCTCCTGGGCCTTCCGGCCTAGGCCCTCAACCGGCCAAGATAGTTGTCGTCAACCGGCCAAGATAGTTGTCGCCGGCCAAACCAGTTTGAAGGTCGCGCCCTGTGCAAAGCTTGTGAACATAAACGAAACGAATCCCAGGACGAGCGCCGTCGAGAAGGCGACGAGAGGCACGGAAAATGAGGGGCTAAACTTGGCGCTCGATGAAAACGATGATTCGAACCGAGAATTTCCGATCGCTTCGCGTTGCCGCGCAACGAACAATTCCAAACGTCCTTAGAGAATCAGGCGCTTTTGCGCTTAACCGGCTCTTGCGGGGGTTCTAAATACAACCTGACCCACGGATTGAGCGGATGGCGCATCACGCCGCGTTTGCGTTTGCAACAGTTTAGTTTAATCGGCTGCGGCCTAATACTTGCGAACTGCTCGTCGAGTGCAGCAAGTGCCTTGAACGCACCAAGAGGGAGGTAATAGAACGAGTGCGTGAGATCGATCCACAGGCGCCGATCCATGTCGAGCGCGTCCGCGATACCGACCGAGGTTCGCGCGATAAGTGGCGCAGGCCCTAAACCTATCCCGCAACAGCTGGCCGGGCGGCTCAGCGGACCTATCGGAGACCGGAATCGCCAGTCAGATGCTGTTGCCACTGAACAGCGCCAATACCCGGTGGGGACGTCGGCTTAGCGAGAGGAGGTGACAGCATGGAGAAGTGGGTGAAGGTCGCAGTTGCAGCGGCAGCGGTCGTAGTGTCAGTGGATCAGTTGCAGCGCGCCCTTCGAAATCTGTAAACTAACGCACCGTCTTGTCCTGTTTAGCTAAGTGGCGGCGTCAAGGTGTGGTGGGGCGCCACACAAATATGGGTTCTCCGAAAAGATTCTGGACGAGACGCTTTAGCGATTCTGCGTGATCGCCTCGAACTTCCGCAACGGAACCTACCGCCTCTTGGCTGATCGCCCGAAGGCGACGTTCTCCCCACAGTTCTCCCATTTTTACCGAAGAAGGCGAAGAAAGACGAGGTTAGCCTTGTGGTCGTTCCAGTGACATGAGGTGGCGTTTAGCATAAGGAGGAATTGTGAGCAGGTATCATTTTAGTGACATATCGCCTCGTTAGCGTTGCGCGGTTAGCGCTCGCGGGCACCGTTCTGAACCGAGAGCTCCCAGCGATACCCGTCCGGATCGTGAAACCACAGGCCCATATGCGGCGAGCCCGGCGCTGTGGGGCCGATCTCGTCGCCCGGATCTTCCAGTTCTACGCCGTTTTTCTTGAGCATCTCGAGCGCTTCGTGTAGCGCGCGCATACTGTCGAGGTAAAACGACATGTGGTCAATCGTGTCCGGATGTGGTGTGCCTTTGAAGAACCCGATGATAATTGCGTCGTTCGTCAGCGCAATGGCCTCATCGGACCGGAACATTTCATGCAGATCGAAGTTCTTGGTCCAAAACTGCGCGCTCTTTTCCGGGTGTCTGACGGCAAGGCTGAAATGCCAGACCGCGCCAAGTTGTACTTTCACGTCCATACCTCTTCGTAACGCATCAAGTTGCAGCTTGTACGCGCGGATGATGCAAGCTTCCTGCACATTCGTCATGCCCCCGTCATGCGTCCATCTCGGGGGCCCGCGCCAGTGCTTGCGTGTCGATATACTCTCGGATGTTCGTCAGTTTGCCATTTCGAACGGTAATGGCGAAGATCCAATTGTCCTCGAACGTCTTATTCGTAGCTATGATTTTCCCCCGAGTGAAGCCGACGACCAGAACACGGTCTCCCTGCGCTACGAATTCGCGGGCCTCAAAGAATGAACTTTCCACCCTTTTCGGACTCCGTCTGCTACAGATCCGCCAATCCCGCGTGCCCGCGGCGCGTGCCGGCCAGCGGCCAGCCCTCGCCCGGAACGATCCACTCAATATTTTCGGCAGACGATGCCTGCAGACCGCGCATATCGCCGCGGCCGATTGCTGCAAATGCATCCTTTACGATCTGGACGTTCTCCTGTGCATTGATGGCGTCGTAAATTTCCCTTTCAAAACGAGGCCCTCGAAGCCTTAGCTGCGCGGCGCCAAGTGATCGACGCTGCCGCGATCTAAGCCGCTAAAGCCAAAAGAAGACTGCGAGCTTGCTGCGATCGAAGCCGCCACGATGCGAGGCGCTCGCAGCTGCAATGCGCAGCAAAGCCTCAAAGTCGACGAACCCTGCGGCGTGGTGGCGGCTAGCCAAGACCTAAATAAAGAGAGGCGATTCGCTTGGAACGAATCGCCCCGCGAACGCGCTGACTAGGACTTGCTGCACGTCCCCTTCGAAGTGACCACTCTGCCGCCGCTCTCCTTGAACGAGCCGGTCGAGGTGTACTTCGAGCTGGAAACCTTTGTCACCGTAGTGTCGCCGCTGCTCACGACGTTGCCCGAAGAAACCGACGTCGTGTTAACGGGATGCCACACGATCGTGTTGCCGTTCCATCCGCTGGAAGTTGACATGCCGTAGTTGCCTTCATCGTCGGTCGTGACACGGACCCAGCGTGAATTCGCCGCATCGTATGTGGTCTTAGCGATGGCGACGCCCGGATACCGGTCCCACGACGTGGCGTGGGCCATCGTCTTTGTATTCATCCAATAACCGGATGGGTCCATTGTATTCGTCAAGGTGCTCCCGTACCCCGTGGCACGGCGCGTGTTTGTCGCGACGCAATTCCATGTCCCGATCAGGAATTGCATCGAAGTGAAGTTGGGCTTTGCAGGCCTCGGAATCGGCGTTGACTCTACCTGTGCGATCGCTGCGGTTCCGACAAGAAGGGTCGTCACACATGCGAAGACGGCCAAAGCGAAGCTCCTATTCATTATCGTCTCCTTTGCGCGTTGTGCGCTGCTAAGGTTCTGTGATCCAAAAGGAATCGTTCGAATTGGTTACCTGCCAATCGAAGTTTCTGGGCGTTCCATGGCGTTATGCGGTTGACCTGTAGGCGCAATTCAGGCAACTGATAACTGTGAAGATGAGTTGATTGCAGAAAATCAACCAACTCTCGCAACTATCAGTGGCTTGAACCTGCCTTACCGCGTTCGTCTATGGCCCGACGATGGCGGGACGATTACGCTTGGAAAGAAGAGACTTGTTGAAGTGGCGCGGTGAAGTGCATTCAATTTGATGGAGGATGGGAGCTTGGAAGTGTGAGCGCTGCATCTACAGCATATGCGAACTACATCGGGAATCAGTATACTAAAGATGGTGACAACATCCTTACAATTCCGGGAATAGTACCGCCGCCGCCTGCTTGGTGATCGCTTGAAGTACGGCTGACTCGGCATCGCCGAGATCCGCGAGATCAACGAGCCGAGGGACGAAGACACGCGTCTAAAACGGCTCGTTGCCGATAGAATAACATCACTCATTGTCTAGTTTTGGAGGGGTCACTCCGCCCGGAAACTCACAGTCTCCGTCTGTCCGAAATCGCGTCGTCAGGTCACGTCTACCAGGGAGAACACGCCAGTGAGAAACTGATAGTGGCGAGGTGACTTGGTGAGAAACGCCAATAAGCAAAAACGTCATATAGAATAAGGACTTGCGAGCACTTGGAGAGGTGGCAGAGTGGTTGAATGCGGCGGTCTTGAAATCACTAAGGCTGTCCTGACAAGTAACCGCTAGCGTCGATTGAGCACACAATCGGGACTAATCGTGACGTCCGAGTGCCGATCGGCACCTATTCCGTTAGATTCTGTGTGCGATGTCAAGGGTTAAGTGCCGGCGAGATGGCTGCTTTGGGATGTTCGTAACGTCGCCCACACCCGATGCTCGGGTCAAACGGGCGCTCGGACTTAAGGACGCCGTAGGCCAAAACCAAGAGACGACGCATGACGGCTGCCACGATCTGTTTGCCGTGCTTGCCCGAAGAACGCAGCCGATTAGCAAAATCCTTGCGAATGGGATTGCAACGGATCGCGGCGACGGCCGGCATATAAAGCATGCGCCGTAGATGGACGTTGCCAGCCTTTGACAGCCACGAAACCGAAATCGACTTTCCCGAACGAAACTCTCGCGGGCAAAGGCCAGTGAACGCGGCCACCGCCTTGGCGCTCCGGAACTCGCTGAGGTTCGGCAGTTCACCAAGAATCGTGACAGCGAGGCGTTCGCCAATGCCTGGGATCGACATCAACAGCTCACGCTTGCCGCGTAGGGTCGGGTCATCGTCGATGAGCGAGCGGATTTGTGAATCGATCTCATCGATCTGGCGATCGAGAAAAGACAAGGTCGCCTCGATCGACGAGCGCACGTCACCCGAGCCGGGTGCGCCGAGTCGATTTGACTCCTGAACCCGCATTTCATCGAGCGCTACGCGCCGGCGCGCTAGCCGTTTCAAGCGCTGCTGCACCTGAGTAGGCGGTTCCCACGGCGCCGGGTGCATTGTTACGCAGTATCGTGCGATCAGCGCGGCGTCAGCCTTGTCGGTCTTCGTTCGAGAGAGTTCGCTTTGGCCGAAGGACTTGATCGCAAGCGCGTTCA
>JBAUMX010000144.1:0-13370 GCA_049578945.1 Candidatus Cybelea sp.
CTGCAATGCGGCGCGCGTTTCGCGCATCTGACGCGGAACATATGCAGAGACTTTTCATCGTAACCGTTTTCGCATTGGCGTTCGCAGGGTGCGGCGGATCGAGCTCATCGGGCACGATGCCGGCCGCCCAGCCCGCAAAGGTGCGCTTCGTTGACGGTGCGCCGGCGTTGCAAGCCTATTCCAATGGTACGCTGCAGACTCTTGGTACGGCCTATCTCCAGCTCGGATCGCAGACCGTCGTATCGATTTTCCAGTATGGTTCGATGAGTTCGTTCTTGCCGGTCGCAGCGGGCGCGCACTCGCTCACCGCTCGCAATACTATCGGTTATTTTGTCGGACCGCTGCAGACCACGGCGCTCAGTCCGGGCCAGCGCTATACGTTGATCGTCGTCGGCAGTTACCCACACTACCGCGTGCTCACGTTCGAGGAACCCGCAGCCTCGTCCAACGCGTCAGTTTCACTCTATGAAGCGTCGCCGACCGTGTCACAAGCGGCTTTTGGCAGTTTCAAAGCCTCGACCGGCGCGAATTTGAAACGGTTAGGTTCCGCCCGGTTCGGATCGCTCGCAACGGTTTCGCTTGGCAAAAGCGCGCCCGATGTCGGCGGCTACGCCGGCCAATCGAGCAGCCCGCTTGGCAAGCTTACCCCCTCGCAGATCAACAGCTTCGATATCGACAACGTCTTGCCGTTTGCGCAGCAGAGCCGCCTCTCGCTGTTTCTCTTCGATCGCAAAAGCGCCAGCACGCCGCGCGTTTTCGGGAGCCTCGACCAATGAAGTTTACCTTGCTATTCCTCTCGCTGATGGTAGCCGCGGGTATCGCGGTTGCCGTCTCTGGCTGCGGGTCCAGTGGTCCGGCGCCGATGGGAGCCGGCGGCCCGCCGATACCGCCCAACGGAACGCCCGCGCCAAACCTGCTCTACGTCGACCACAACGGCACATTTTATATTTACCGGCTGCCGCTGACGCAGCGCTCCAAACCCGAGCGTACGCTCACGGAGTGGCCGGAGCTGGCGGCGGTGCCGGTGATCGCCGCCGATCAGTTCGGCAACGTGGCCGTCTCCAGTCAGACCGAGCTGCGGCTTTTTCAGGCGCCGATTCGCTCGTTCGCGCAGTCGCGCGCGAAGCTGCAGCTCGAGCTGACGCCGGCGATTACCGCAATCGGCACGGCAGGTCAGGCGGCGCTCATCGATCTGGAGTACGATCCCAACGAAAACCTCTGGCTTTTCAACAACCTTGGCCCCGGTATTACCGTACTGCGTTCGCCGGTTACGCAGTCTAGCGTCGCGGCCATCTTCATTCCCTTCGGCGCTCCGGGCTCCAAAACGGCCAACTTTACAACGCTGGTGCAAGGCCGCTTCGACATCAACGCGACGCTCTATGTCTATGCCCTTTCATCAAAGAACGTGCCGCCGGTTGGGCGCTTATTCAAGCTCGGTTTCCCTTATGCCAAGCCGCCCGGCACGATCGGCATGAATCTCGCACAAGCCGACTTCGTGGACTCGAGTCAATGGCCGCCGAATGCCTCCAACGCGCCCACGCTCTTGCTCGGACAGTACACTGGTCCGCTTCGCTCGCCCAAACCGGGTTCGCCGCCTTCGCCGCCGGTCAACGTGACCAGCCAGTTTGCGCAGCCGTTCACACCGCAGCAGGGACTCTTCCCAAGCGATCACACCAACACGATCGCCGGCGCCCTCGCCGCCGATACTTATCGCTTCAGCTACTACACGCTCGATGCGGGAGACGGCAAGCTTCAAGTTTGGGATCTGCCGATGCGCAGCAACGCCAAACCGAAGCTCACGCTCCCGTGTCTGGCCGGCATCGGAAACTGCGGAGAGAAACCGGAACATCTCTTCCTAGCCCCGTAACCCTTCGACTCCGGTCAGGGTGGCGCGAAAGGCTATATTGACGCATTTCGATGTGCGTGCTAACATCGAAACGTGTCGATACAGCGATGTTGTCCGCAAGCGCGCGTGCCGACGAAGACATTCGAGACTGAGACGCTGCTGTTCAAGGCGGCCGCGGATTCGTACCGGCTGCGGATGCTCGCTACGCTGGCGCGTGCCGCGCAGGAAGTCTGCGTTTGTGATTTCACCGACGCTCTGCCGCTGAACCAGCCGACCGTCTCGCATCATCTTCGGATACTTCGCGAAGCAGGTCTCGTTACGTGCGAGCGGCGAGGCACGTGGGTCTACTATCAACTCGCGCCTGACGCGATCGACCGCATCGAAACCGCCGTCGGTAACGTGTTTGCGCACAAAGTGCTCGCGTGAAGACGCATCTCAACCTCGCAACAACCGACCTCGATAAGAGCATTGCGTTCTATTCGGTTTTGCTCGGCGCGGAACCGGCGAAGGTACTGGCGGACTACGCCTTATTCATCACCCAGGAACCCGGCCTCGAGCTCGCATTGGATCTGCGGAATCGTGCCCAGGCTGGAGGCGACGCGCATTACGGCGTCTGCGTCGAAGCAACCGCCGATGTCGAGAAGGCCATCACCCGACTGCAAGCAGCGGGTCTCGTTGCCGCCATCGAGCGCGAGGAGACCTGTTGCTACGCAAATCAGACGAAGGTGTGGGCCATTGACCCCGAAGGCCGCCGCTGGGAAGTCTACACCGTGCACGAGGACACCGCCGAGAAGAGCGAGGCAGAAACAACGTGTTGCGGCTCGGACGGCGCCAAACGCTCGTGCTGCGCTTAGGAAGACGCCGTTGTGGTGACGCTCGCCCGACGCGCGACTGCTGAAGCCGTCGGAACCGCGATTCTTCTGGCCGGAGTCGTTGGCTCGGGAATCATGGCACAGCACCTCGCGGGCGGAAACGTCGGGCTTGCGCTGCTGGCAAACGCGCTGGCGACAGGCGGAGTGCTCGTTGCCATCATTCTCGCGTTTGGGCCGATCAGCGGTGCGCATTTCAATCCCGCGGTCACGTTGGCCGATGCCGCGAAGGGCGGCTTACCCTGGCGCGACGTCCCGATTTATATTGCGGCGCAGATTGGCGGCGCGATCGCCGGCGTGATAGCGGCCAACCTGATGTTCGCCCAACCTGCCGTCTTTTGGTCGCAGCGCGCTCGCAACGGAATGCCGATGCTGCTCAGCGAATTTGTTGCGACGTTCGGGTTGCTCGCCGTGATTTGGGGTTGTGCCCGCCACCGATCTCACATTACCGCCTTTGCGGTCGGGGCGTACATCGTGGGCGCTTACTGGTTCACAGCCTCCACCTCGTTCGCAAACCCGGCCGTGACGATCGCGCGCTCGTTAAGCAATACGTTTGCCGGAATCGCGCCGCGAGACGTGCCGGCATTTATCGCCGCCGAGCTGCTGGGAGCGCTGGTGGCCACGGCACTTTTCACGTGGCTGTTGCGCGGTCGTCTTTCGCCCGAAGATGTTCTGCTTCCACATGAGCACACGAAGGAGTTGTCAAAGCCGTGAAACGCTCCGTTCTCTTCGTTTGCGTTCAGAACTCGGCTCGCAGCCAAATGGCCGAGGCGTTTTTGAACGCGCTTTGCCCGGAAGACTTCGTGGCGGCGAGCGCCGGCTTGGAGCCTGGCCCGCTGAGTCCACTTGCCGTCGCGGCGATGGCTGAGGTTGGGATCGACATATCCCGGAATCAAACCAAGGCCGTTTTCGATCTCTTCAAACGCGAGAAGCACTATTCATACGTAGTCACAGTCTGCGATGCGACGAATGCGGAGAAATGCCCGATCTTTCCGGGCGGTGCTCGCCGGCTGCATTGGAGCTTCCCCGATCCCGCCGCTCTCGAGGGAACGTGGGAAGAGCGCCTAGCACAAATGCGGTTAATTCGCGATCAAATCCGGACGCACATCGAAGCGTGGTGCACCGAGGTTTGCGAGGTTAGCGCGTAAGAAACGCGGCGATGACGCCGAGAACCGCGAGCGATGTCAGCATGATCGCCGGTACGCCGCCGCGCCGGTGCGAGAAGACGATCGCATAGACGGCTTTGAGCACGTTGTTCGACGAGGTCGCGATAAGGATCGCGCTTGCCGCCGTCGCCGAGTCGACGCCCGCCGCACCCCCTTGCGCCAAGCTCAGGACGAACGGATCGATGTCGGTGACGCCGACGATTCCGGCCAGCTCGAAGATGCCGGCGCGGCCGAGATGATTCTGCGCGAGGGTCGCAAGCATCGAGACGGCGACGAAGAGCAGCGCGAAGACGAAGGCCGTCGAGAGCTGCAGCGGATTGGAGAAGGTGCCGTGAGGCATCGAGCCCTTCGCCGAGCGCGATCGCAGCGCGGCGATGATTGCTCCGAACGCCGCGAGCGCGAGCAGCGGTAGCGCGAGAATCCGCGCAAGCGCGAGATTGAAGATCGCGCAGACGACGAGAACGCGCAGATACATCATCGCCGTCGCGGCGACGATCCCGGCTTCCAGCTCCGGCGTCATGCCCTCTTGCACGGAACGGCGCGCCAGCACGACGGTCGTGGCGGTTGACGAGTAGAGTCCGCCGAGAATTGAAGTGAGCAGCGTCCCGGCTTTTGGAAAAACGAAGCGCTGCAGCAAGTAGCTGACATACGAAATCGTCGAAACCGCGACCACGGCGAGCCAAACTTCGAAGGGCGTGATCTGCGTGTAAGGGATCGCGGGCCGGCCGTAGAGCAGCGGCAAGATCACGCCTACGAGCACTAAGAACTGGCCGGCGGTGACGATCTCTTGGTTCGGGACTTGCGCCGACCACGCGTGCAGCGTCCGGCGGGCACCGATCAGCAGGACCGCAGCGACCGCGACGCCGACGCAGAGCCAGAGCGGCTCCGTCAGCGTGAGCGCGCCGAGCAGATAGGCCAGCAGATTGCTGACCGGCACGATGAGTGGACCCTCGGCCGTATCCGCCGGGTCCTTCGTTTGACGGCGCGTGAAGGCGTAGATCCACGACCCGATGACGAGCAGGCCCGCGATGAAGGCCGCGCCATAGTGCGGCTCCAGCAGATAGAGTCCGCCACCGGCGAGCGCCAAGAGTGGAAAGGTGCGAACCCCGCCCGGCCTCCGCGGCAGCTCGTCTGCATAGAAGCCTTCGAATGCAAAACCGAAGAAGAGCGAGAGCCCGAGAAGCAGCGCGAAGCGCTCGACGCCGGCTCCCGGGAGCCCGGGCACCGCTACCGTAGGCTCGCGCGATGGTGCGGGCCGCCGGATTTGCGGCGCGCGTATTCTTGGATGCGGCGCTTCGCAGCCCGGAATGCCTCGCGAACGGTCGGCTCCGCATCGACCGCCAAATCGTTACCCGGAACGACGATGTTGAGCCGCACGTGCAAGGCCGAACCGGAATGATGATGCCCGTCCTGATGCTCGACCAGCACGCGGCAGCTCACGATGCCGTCGAAGAACTTCTCAAGCTTCGCCGCCTCGGTGTGAATCAGGCGTTCCAGCTGCTCCGTCGCCTCGACGCCGCGGTAGGATATCTGGACCGGGAAAGCCATTTGTTGATATACCCCCAATGCGTGCGATTAGCCTAGAGAAGCCTGCACCGATCGAGACCAATCCGCTGCGTCTCGTCGAGAGGCCGCGACCCGTTCCCGGCACCGGCGAGATCTTGGTGCGCGTCGTAACCTGCGGCGTCTGCCGCACCGATCTTCATTTGGCCGAAGGCGACCTTCCGCCAAAACACCCCGGAATCGTCCCCGGACACGAGGTTGTGGGCGTCGTCGAAGAGCTGGGCTCTGAGTCCCTCCGTTTCAAAACCGGAGATCGGGTCGGCATCGCGTGGCTGCGGCAGACCGACGGCGTCTGCCGTTACTGCCGCAACGAGAGAGAGAACCTCTGCCTGGAGGCGCGCTTCACGGGGTGGGATTGCAACGGCGGCTACGCCGAGTACGCGGTCGTTCGCGAAGACTTCGCCTACGCGTTGCCCGGGAAGATCGACGACGAGCACGCGGCGCCGTTGCTCTGCGCAGGCATCATCGGATACCGCGCAATCGTCCGCGCCGGTGTCGTCCCGGGCGCGACCGTCGGGCTTTACGGATTCGGCGCTTCGGCGCACCTCGCGATCCAGGTGCTCAAGCACTGGAAATGCCGTGTCTTCGTGATGAGCCGCGGCGGGATCCATCGCGAGCTCGCCGAGGAGCTTGGCGCCGATTGGATCGGCGAGGCTACCGACCGTCCACCGGCGCCGCTCGACGCGGCGATCCTGTTCGCTCCCGCGGGCGATCTGGTGCCGCCGATCATGCAATCGCTCGACCGTGGCGGGATTCTCGCAATCGCCGGAATCTATCTCTCGGCGATCCCACCGCTCGACTACGAGCGCGATCTCTTCGACGAGCGCGAAATTCGCAGCGTGACCGCGAACACGCGCGCCGACGGCGAAGCCTTCCTTCGTCTGGCCGGCGAGATTCCGATCAGAACCTACACGGTCGGAATGCAGCTCGAGGAGGCGAACCGCGCGCTAACGATGCTCAAGCACGACGAACTGCGCGGTGCGGCCGTCCTGCACGTCGCCTGAAGGGAACGGCGCGAGCGGGCGCGGAGAAGCCGGGGCTATGGTTCTTCCGGCCGGCGCTCGCAGTATCGGCGCCGTTCTCTGCACGTTCGTCGTGCTCGGCGCGTGCAGCGGAGCGTCCGAAGAGCGCGTGCACGAGCAGTTCCAAAAAACGGTTGCAACCGGCGCGTCACCAATGGTCAGCCTCGAGAACGTCGCGGGTGATGTCCGGGTCGAAGGCTGGTCGAAGCCGATCGTCAACGTCAGCGCCACAAAATATGGTTACGACGAGCAAGAGCTGCGCGATATTGCGATCGACGTGCGTCCGGCAGCGGGCAGCCTTTCGATCGTAACCAGCTATTCGGCCGGCGGCGCGCACCACGGGGGCGTACGCTACCTAATCGCCGTGCCGGCCGGCGCATCGGTGCGGATCAACAACGTCGTCGGCACGGTCGCCCTGGCAGGTGTACGCGGCGACGTCACCATCCAGACGCAGACGGGCGCGATCAAGGCGAACGCCGGCATGGTCTCCGGCAATCGCGCGATCGACATCAACGCGACGACCGGCGCGATCACGCTCACGATCGCACCCGGCAGCAGCGCAACCGTTGACGCGAGCAGCACCGTCGGCAACTTCACCAGCGACGTTCCGGGCGTCTCGCAAGCGCGCGACAATGTCGTTGGGGCGCGCGGTGCCGGAACGATTGGATCGGGCAGCGCGCGCATCCACCTTACGACCACGACCGGTGCGATCGCGCTGCGGCAGGGCCAATGAACCGCACGAACCGTCACCGCGCCGCACTGCTGACGCTTATCTTCGTCACAGGTTGCGCGGGCGGCTCGACGCTCGCGACGCCGTCGGGCCATCAACTCGCACCGGATTCGGGGAATCGCGCGACTGCTATTAAGCACATCGTGCTCGTCATTCAGGAGAACCGCACTTTCGACAATCTCTTCGCGACCTTTCCAGGTGCCGACGGCGCGACACAGGGCGTAGCGAAATTGCCGAGCGGTGGTCACCTGGTGATACCGCTGCAGCCGAGTAATCTCGTCCAGTACTGTGATTTCGGCCATGGCTACAAGGGATATCTCAAAGACTACGACGGCGGCGCGATGGACGGGTTCAACACCGAGGGCGGCGGGAAGCCGTGCCCGGGTCCGACCGGGATCAAAACCTACCAGTACGTCATTCCGCAGCAGATTGCACCGTACTGGAGCATCGCGCAGCAGTACGTGCTGGCCGACCACATGTTCACGACGCAAGGCAGCGGAAGCTTTACCAACCATCAGGATTTGATCGCCGGCGCGACGTTTCTCAACAAGGCGCGAACGAAGAGCCTCATCGACTTTCCCTCGCGCAAACCGTGGGGATGCGATGGGAAGGACGGCACCGTTACGTCGTTCCTGCAAGCCGAACAAGCCCGCTTGAAGTACCACTATCGCAAGGGCCCCTTCCCGTGCATGCGCTACGAAACGCTGCGCGATCTGCTCGACGCCAAGGGCGTCTCTTGGACGTACTATTCGCCGCCTTCGCCGGGCGGAACGGGCTCGATCTGGAACGCTTTCGACGCGATCGAAGCGGTCCGCGAGGGGCCGGAGTGGCACACCAACGTCGCGCTTCCGCGCAACTTCTTTTACGACGTCGCAGATCAGCGGCTTCCGGCCATGTCGTGGGTCGTTCCCGACTTGCTCGACTCCGACCACCCCGGTACGCCCTCGGACAGCGGACCATCGTGGGTCGCGAGCATCGTTAACGCGATCGGGGCGAGCCCCTATTGGAACTCGACCGCGGTCATCGTCGTCTGGGACGATTGGGGCGGCTTCTACGATCACGTGCCGCCGCCGTTCCAAGACCAATGGGGCGGCTTGGGCTTCCGCGTGCCGATGCTGGTCGTGGCCCCATACGCTAGACGAGGCGGGGGCTCGCAAGGAGGCTCTATCTCGCACACGCAATACGAGTTTGGAAGCATCCTGAAGTTCATCGAAACGGTATTCGACTTGGGAAGTTTGGGAACGACCGACGTCCGGGCCACCAGCATGATCGACTGCTTTGACTTCGCGCAGCAGCCGCGCCGCTTCACAAAAATTCCGTCGAAGTATTCGCGCAGCTATTTCCTACACCGGGCGCCTTCGAATCTGCCGGTAGATACCGAATGAAGGTCGCCGGTGCGCTGACCGCCGCGATAATGCTGGCGTCGTGCACCGGCGGCTCGATGCAGAACGGTGCCTCAATGCCGCAGCAATTCTCGCCACTTGGAAGCAGCGGTTCGGGCTACATCGCACATGTCGTTGTAGTGATTCAAGAGAACCGCAGCTTCGACGATTTCTTTTCAACGTTCCCGGGCGCCGAGGGCACGATCGGCGGCTGCATGGAGGCTGGTTCGCTTCACTCGATGCCGCGAGCGAAGATCCGACCTGCTTCATCGCATGGCTGCCCGAGCGGCGACAGCTGGGTTCGGCTTGCAAAGGTCGATCTGAGGGAGCCGTGTGACTTCGGACATTCGTATCATATCGTTCCGGTCGATTACGATCACGGAAAGATGGACGGTTTCGGCTTCGAGGGCGGCAGCAAAAACTGCCCCGGCAAAGTTGGAACCAAGGTCTATCAGTTCGTCGATCCGGCGCAGATCAAACCATACTGGAGGATCGCGCACGATTACGTCCTCGCAGATCAAATGTTCCAAACGCAAGGCAGCGGGAGTTTCACCGCGCATCAAGACCTCATCGCCGCCAGCACGATTATCAATCAACCCCAGGACACCGAAAGCATCGTCGATTATCCGACCGGCCATCCATGGGGATGCGATGCGCCGGCGGGTACGCGGACGTCGCTGGTCGTCTACAAGCACCACAAGGTAAACGATGATTACGGCAAGGGGCCGTTCCCGTGTTTTACCTACGCGACGATGCGCGATCTGCTCGATGCCAAAGGCATCTCGTGGAAATACTACTCACCACGGGAGCCGCATGGCACGGGGGCATATTGGAACGGCTTCAACGCGATCAAAGCCGTTCGCGAGGGTTCGGAGTGGAACTCGAATATCAAAGACACCAATGACTTCTTCCACGACGTAGCCGGCAGTACGTTACCCGCGGTCTCGTGGATCGTTCCCGACGAGGTCAACTCCGACCATCCCGGGAGTCACTCGGCGACCGGGCCGTCGTGGGTCGCGAGCATCGTCAATACGATCGGCGAGAGCCCATATTGGGATTCAACCGCGATCGTGATTCTCTGGGACGATTGGGGCGGCTTTTACGACAACGCCCCGCCGCCGTTCTTCGATCATTGGGGCGGCCTGGGCTTTCGCGTTCCGATGATGGTCGTCTCGGCGTACGCGCGCCAAGCCTATCCGACCAAAGCCGGTTACATCTCGCACACGCAGTACGAGTTCGGCAGCATCCTCAAGTTCATCGAGAACGTCTTCGTACTGGGAAGCCTCGGCACGACCGATGCGCGCGCAACGAGCATCATTGACTGCTTCGACTTTTCGCAGAAGGCGCGCAGGTTCATAAAAATTCCCGCGGATTACTCGCGAGAATATTTTCTAAGCAAGCCACCCTCGTATCTCCCCGTCGACACCGAATAGCGAATCATGGTTTGTCATCTTCGACGTAGCTTGTCCTGAGCGAAGTCGAAGGGCTCAGGGTGACACTCTCAGGATGGCAACGACTCCGCTCAGGATGGCAACAACTCCGCTCGGGACAAGCTGCGTCGAAGGGGCAGGGCCAGCTAACGAACGGCGAAGAAGGGGACCGCATGGAGTTCCGCATCGTTAGCCATGCTTGCCTCGACGTCACCGCAGGCGGCAAGCGGCTGGTCATCGATCCCTGGCTTAACGAACCAACCTACTGGTCGTCGTGGTGGCACGCTCCGCCGCCGCAGTTCGGCGACGACATCTTCGGCGCCGACTACGTCTATATCACGCACTGGCACTTCGATCACTTCGATCCCAAGACACTCAAGAAGTTTTCGAAGCACACGACCGCAGTGGTTCCGAAGTTTCCGATCTCGGGGCTGCGACAGCAACTCGAATCGATCGGATTCGAGCGGATCGTTGAGCTGCGCCACGGAGAGCGCCTGCGTCTCGGCGACGATTTTTGGCTAACGAGTTATCAAATAAGCTTCCAAGACGACAGCATCGCCGTCATCGAAGCCGACGGCGTCGTCCTGATGGATCTCAACGATGCAAAGCCGCTGCCGTCGAGCTGGCGGACCTTCCGCGCGAAGTATCCAAAACCCGATTTCATGCTGCGCAGTCACTCGCCGGCCTGGTCGTATCCGACGCGCTACACGTTCGAAGATCCATCCGACCGGCTCCCGGTTGACTCGCGCACCTATATGGAAGCGTTCGTGGCGGCCGCCCAACAGGTACGCCCACGCTACGCGATTCCGTTCGCGAGCGGCATCTGTCATCTGCATCACGAGGTGCGCGACGAGAACCGGTTCCTGGTCTCGGCGCCCGAGATGCGCGCCTACTTCGAGGCGCACGCGTCGCGCGCACCGCAAACTTCGCTCGTCGTGATGCCGGTCGGCAGCCGCTGGTCATCCGCTTCGGGATTCGATCTAACCGACAACGTTGTCGACGACATGGTCGCCTGGGCCGAGCAGCGAGCACAAACCGTGAGCGAACGGCTCGAGAAGACCTATCGCACCGAGGAGACGAAGGAAGTCGCCTTCGCCGACTTTTCGAAGTACTTCGAGAAGTTTTTCAGCGCGATATGGCTCGTACGACCGCTGGTGCGCAAAACACGCTGGGTCTTCACGATCGATAAACCGCAGACCGAGTACTGGTGCGTCGATTTCGGACGAGCCGCGATCGAGCGAAGCCCGCAGATGCCGCAGGTTTACGACAGCGTCGTTACGGTGCATCCGTCGGTGCTCTCCGCTTCGCTGCGCAACGACGTCTTTACGAACGTAGACATTTCGAAACGCTGGCGCGTTCACATCAAGCGCGGGAGCGCCATGCGCCACTTCGTGCTGGCGAATCTTCTGCTGCTCTACGAAGCCGAGTACCTCTCCCCCAAGCGCCTTTTCTCGTGGCGCTTCTTAAGTGGATACGCGCGGCGTTTCCCAGAGGTCGTCGACTACGTGAAGATGGCCTTCCAGACCGCGACCAAAGGAAAAGATTCGCTCGTCAGCGCGGTCACGAGCATCGCGGAGGGTTGAAGGTGCGAGCCGGAGCTTGGCTCGCGCTCGCGCTGGCCGGTGCAACGGCCGGCTGCGCCCTTCGACGCAGCGATGCGTTTCTACCGGCGCAATCCGGCGTATCGCAGCCGCAGCGAGCGAAGGACTCCCCGATCGCGCACGTCGTGCTGATCGTTCAGGAGAATCGCACCTTCAACGACTTCTTCGCGACCTTCCCCGGCGCGGACGGCACGACAAAGGGAGAGGTAAAGCCCAACGCTCAGTGCGGCATCAGCAAAAAGGAGACGATCCCGCTCCAAAAAATGGGTCTGGTCACCAAACTGCACGGCGCCCCGCACGACCTCACGCACACGTATAGTGCCTACATGAAGGCGCGTGACGCTTCCGCCATGGACGGGTTCGACGACGTGGTCTTCCGCACCGGCGGCGACGAGTGCCGCTTTCCCTACCAATACACCGATCCAAACGACATCAAGCCGTATTGGCAACTGGCCCGCAAGTACGCGCTCGCCGAGCACATGTTCACGACGCAAGGCAGCAACAGCTTCACGGCGCATCAGGACCTCATCGCCGGCGATACGACGATCGGGGAAGCCGGCGCGCTCATCGATTTGCCGTCGTGTTCGGGTTCGCAATGCGTTTGGGGCTGCGACGCGCCGCACGGAACGAGCACGTCCCTGATTACCAAAGACAACGTCTACAAAGAGGGAGCCGGGCCCTTCCCTTGCTTGACGTATCCGACGCTGCGGAACCTACTCGACGCGAAGAAGGTATCGTGGCGCTACTACGTGCCGCCGATCTGCTGCTCCCTTTATGGAAGGCAGTTCAGCGCGTTCGATGCGATCAAGGCCGTGCGCTACGGGTCGGAATGGACCGACGGACACATCGTGAGCCCGCAGACAAAGATCATCGGCGACATCAAGGCGAAGCGGCTAGCGGGCGTCACGTGGATAATTCCCGACGAGGTTGACTCCGATCATCCAGGAACCGACTCCGACAGCGGCCCGTCGTGGGTTGCGAACATCGTCAACACGATCGGCAAGAGCGCGTATTGGAAGTCAACCGCCATCGTTATCGTTTGGGACGATTGGGGCGGCCTTTACGACAACCTCAAGCCCCCGCAGCTTGGATATGGCGGCCTGGGCTTCCGGGTTCCGGCGCTCGTCGTTTCGGCCTATGCCAAGCCAGGCTACCTCTCGAAGACGCAGTACGAGTTCGGCAGCATTCTGCACTACATCGAGGACAACTGGCGCTTGGGAACGCTCCAGCGCAGCGATAAGCGCGCCGCCAGCATCGGTGACTGTTTCGACTACGCTCGGAAGCCGATCGCGTTTACACCGGTTGCGCCGAAATACCCGATGACATATTTTCTCGAGCGCAAGCCCTCGTACTTACCGGTCGACGACGATATGTAGGAGCGCCCAAAGAATCGCGACAGGAGAAAGTCACAGAAAGTCGCACTGCACTCATCCCAGGCGTTGCAATTGGAAGGAGCGGTCATGAAAGAAAAAGGAAGCAGCTTTAAGTCGGCCGGTTACGCCTTTAGCGTGACAACGGCCGCTGCTTTGCTTGCTGCGTGTAGCGGCGGCGGGTCGCCGTCGTCGGCGCTGGCGCCTTCGACGGGCATGAACTCTTCCTCGGTTGGACACGTACCGTCTGTCAAGGAGCACGTAACGCTCACGGCGCGGGTGTCCAAGGCCGTCCACAAAGACCATCGCAAGTCATGGATATCGCCGGAAGCGCGCCGCGCGCCGCGCTTGCTTTTCGTCAGCGATGATGGAACCGACGACATCAACATTT
>JBAUMX010000145.1:0-14626 GCA_049578945.1 Candidatus Cybelea sp.
TTCCATCGCGCCGAGTTGTCGTGCTTACACGGCGATCCGGCGGCGGCGCTCCAGACGCTGGGCCGCGCTCGCCGTCTGCTCGACCGGCTGCGTTACAAACCGGACGATTTGTTAGGCCGGCTCTTTCTCGAGCTTAGCGTCGTGCATACGTTGGTTGTCGGCGGTATGCCGCGTGCGGTCGAATACGCGCTCGAGGCGCTGGAGGTCTTCGAATGCGCGCGCCACGCGGAGGGCGTAGCGGTTGCGAGCGGTTTGTTGTGCTCCGCGCTGACGCAGTGCGGTGAGTTCGACCATGCACTGGCGCTGGGGACGATGGCACTCGAAACGGCGCGCAGCGCCGGAAATCCAATGGTCATTGCGGATAAGGCGCTGCTGCTAGCGCAGGCTCACGCGATCGGCGGCGATCCGAGGATTAGCCTGACGCTCGCGCGTGAGGCCGCGACGCACGAAGGGACGGCGCTCTTCGCCGTTCGGACGCCGCTTGCGATGGCGGAAGCACTCCTGGCGCTAGGTGATTCCGAGCGGGCGTTAACCTACGCCGGCGAGGCCACGCGGTACGCGTCAGCGCGTGCCATGGAACGCTACGTCGGAATGGCTGCGCGGATTGCCGCCGACGCTTACGCTGCGCTCGGTATGACGTCGCAGGCCCGCGAGCAGGCCGACCTTGCGCTTTGCATTCTGTCCACGCACGGGCATCCGCACTCGCTGGCGCGCGCGCATGCCACGGCACAGCGCGTCGGCATCGGCGGTCCGGCGCTGCGGCTCGCGCAAGAGGTGCGCGACACGCTGCGCGCTCCCGACTCTAAGGCGCAGCTGGCGGCGCGAGGATTGGTATAACCGCAGTCAGCTCAAGCGCTTGCACTTACGTCTTGACGGCGCGCGCCGAACTCCATAGCGCCCAGCCCGGATTTACGCGGTTCGGATAGAGTGCCAGCATCTGGTCGTACAGCTCCTGAGCGGTGCGCGTCGATGCCGCGAGCCGGTCGAAATCGCGGATGTACTGCCGCGTCTCCTCGATGATCGCCGGCTTATCCTCGTTCTCCGGTCGCTTGTGTGACGCCACGACTGCTCGCGGACGCAGCGCTTCAACTCGATCGAGCGCAGCGATCCACTCCTGGCGCGTTTGTGCGCTGGACTCGGCAAGATAGAGGTGGACGTCGTTGTAAGCCACGTCGCCCGCAACGACCAATCCGATCGAAGGAAGGTGAAGGCACGTCGTATGAGCCGTATCGGTGTGCCCGACCTCTAGGACGTGCAGTTGCTGGCCTTCTAGCTCGAATGCGTCGCCTTCGAGTTCTTGCGCGACCACGAGGTTCTTCGGTATCTGTCCAGGGAACCCGGCCCCCCACACATTTTGAAGTGCTTGCGGCGAAGAGTTCTGGTGCATCACGTCCACGGTGTCATGCGTCGCCACGACCCGTGCTTTCGGAAAACGCTCGAGAAGGGTGCCGACTCCAAACCAGTGATCGCCGTGGCCGTGCGTGATGTAAATCGTCGTCAGGTTCTTTCCCTTCGACGCAACCCAATCCGCAAGTGCGCCGGCCTGTTGGACCGTCAGGAAGGCATCGACGAGCACCGCATCATGCTCACCGTGGATGAGCGTCGACGCCATCGCTTGGAAAAACGTCTCAGTCACGTTCGGCGGCCGGTCGGGCGTTACGATTGGAATGCCCGGCGTGACGTAGACGTCGTATTGCAATGCTCCGTTTTCCCATGCTGTCATTTTCAATTCCATCCCTTGACCTGAAGCAACGATGATTGGCGGCGAGTGAGTTTCACTTCAGAGCGGGTGGTGTCGCAGCCTTTCGAACACCGCCGCGAAGGCCATCCGCCCGTGCGGGCCGGGCGCGCCGAGCCCGAGTGCGCTCAGGGCGGCGATGGCGCGGCACCTTGTCTGCAACCCTACGTGGTAGAAGCCCAAGCCGCTAGATTTGCTGCGACTTCGCCGCGATCACTTCTCTGGGAGTCAAGTTCCGGAACCCGTGGGCCTGGAGGTACCTAATATACCCGCCGGTAATTCCAAGTGACTTAAACGCGATGTACTGACGGGCTTCCATATGCGAAAAACCCGCCGAGGCCAGGTCGTGGAGGTACGCGCTGTCGATTCCGAGCGCACAAAACGTGATGAGCCGGTTAAAATCGAGCTCAATGCCTGCGCGCTGAAGATCGTCGAGATATTCTCGCGTGAGGTCGAAACTCGCAGCACTTAGCTCCTTGCCCATCGAGTCGTCGCCATCGATGGTAAAGCCGCGCTTGCGCAGATCGTCGAAGAACGCTGCATTCGCTGCGAACGTGTAGGTGCCGCCGCCATTGCCGCTTGCGATCCAGCCTTCGAAGGCAAAATCCCCGGCTTCACGATGTATCCCAAAGCGCACGTGCGAGCCGTTCGAGACGAGCGGAACGGCGATACCGAGTTTATTGGCGTCAACGTCACGATCTTCAGAGTTCGAGTGGTCGCCGGTGGCATCGCTCCACGTCGTTCGCAAATGCACCTGACCGTTGACCGTCGAGATCGACCACGAGCCGGTCGCGACGCTCACTGCGACCGCGGCCGCAAGAATTGGCGCGATCATCGGATTCCGAGTGCCTTGTAGTTGACCAGTTGCGCGACCGTCAGGTGCGTAAGCCCGTGGCGAGCGAGGTTCTTTACGTATTCACCATCGACGTGAAGCGCCTTGAGCTGCACGTAGTCCTGGGCGGAGAGGCGCGGGTAGCCGGCAGCCGCCAGCTCTTGCATATAGCTTGCGTCAACATGCAAGGCCTTGAGCTCGACGACGCTTCGTTCGTTAACACCCGTCACGCCTTGCGCGCGGATGCCCTCGACGTACGCCCGATCGATGTGAAGTGCTTTCATTGACTCGAGCTGGTCCGCATCGAGGTGCGTGAAGCCGACCGAGGACATCGAGTTGATGTAGGCTCCGTCGATCCCAAGCGCGCGAAACGCAATCAACCGATCGAAATCGAGCGACACGCCCGTGTGCTCGAGCTCGCTGACGTACTCGCGGGTGACGTCCAGATCGGCGGCAGCCAACTCGTTTTCCGGGCCTGCCACCTTGTAACCGCGCGAACGCAAATCGTCGAAGAACGCCGCGTTGGGCGTGAAAGCGTACGTGCCGCCACCTTTGCCGCTGGCGACCCAGCCGTCCAGAGAATAGTCGCCCGCCTCACGATGCACCGCAAAGCGCACGTGCTCGCCGCTCGATGCAAGGGCGCTTGCGATGCCGAGCGCGTTCGCGTCAACAGGCCGTAGGGTCGATTCAGTATGAGATCTTCCGTTGCTCCAGCTGAGCTCAAGCCGCGTCTCACCGGCCTCGTTTTGCAGTGCCCATGTGCCGTTGATGGAATCGTCGGCGCGAGCCATCGTAAGGGACGAAGTAATGAGCAGCGAGGCCGCGAGGGTAGCGAATGCGAACTTTTTCACTGGGGCGATATTCCAAGCGATTTGTACCTTACCAGCTGCTCGACCGTGAGGTGCGCGAAGCCATGATTCGCGAGCTTGCGGATGTAGTCGCCGTTAACACCCAGAGATTTAAGTTGAACGTACTCGCGAGCGGGGAGATGCGAATACCCGTTGTCCGCAAGGTCCCTGACATATGCGCCGTCGACGCCGAGCGATTTGAGTTCCGCTAGGTCGCGCACGCCCAGTCCGGTGAGACCGGCGGCGCCGAGCTCTTTCACATAACCTGGGTCAACTCCAAGCGACTTCAGGGTCGCGTACTCCTTTGCTCCGAGGTGCGGATATCCGGCGGCGGCAAGCCCGCTGATGTATCCGGGATCGACGCCCAGCGACTTGAGTTCAACGAGCTCGCGCGGATCGATGTTGACGAGGCCGGCATTACCCATTGCGGTCACATACTGGCCCGTCACGCCGAGGCTCTTGAACTGCACGAGCTCTCGCGGTGTGAGGTTCTTGTATCCAGCGCGTTCCAAGCCCTCGATATACTCGCGATCTACGCCCAGTGACTTCAGCTCGATCACCTCGTCGATCGTGAGATTCTTGTACCCAAGCGCTGCGAGGTCGTCGAGATAACCTTCATCCGCGACGAGCGATTTCGAAGTCGAAGCTGCGCCCGAACTCGAGCTCGAGCTTGTACCTGAGGCCGAACCAGAACTCGAGCTTAAATTTAAAGCTGAACCAGAAGCTGATCTTAAATTTAAGGCTGAACCAGAAGCTGAGCTTAAATTTAAGGGCGAACTAGAAGCTGATTTTGAATGGGCGACAGAGTTGGAAGCAGCGGCAACGCTCTTTGCGGGAACGGTCTTGGCTGCGACGTTCGCTTCCGCTTTGACTTTGGCGGTCGAACTTGTCGTTGGCGTCGCGATGGTCGAGGGCGCCCTGACAATAGCCGGCGGCACCGTCGCCGCTACCACCTCATGCGCAGGCGGCAGCGTTGCGATCCGCACGCGAGCGACGCGGTGGGAAGGGGTGTACGCGACGCGCCGCGTGACGCCGCGGTCGATCGTATATGCAATCGTTGGTGAGACAAAACCGCCCGCGACGACGATCGCCGCAATAAGCGTTAACGAGAGCAAGGTGGGCACCACGGTGAGGTGCAGCGAATTGTCCCGTCCGCGCGCCAGCAATCGTTCGATGCGAATCGACATGCTCTTTCGCGTGACGAAGACGCCCGGCGCGGCCGGGGCGACGTACGGCCATCGCGTCAGCTCGACGATGCGAGCTAAGCAGCGTGCGTAGGGCACGTTATCGGCCGATTGTTCGAGCACCCAATCGTCGCACGCGACTTCGCGCTCCAGATCCATTTGTCGCGTTATCCAGTAGATGCCCGGGCTGAAGAAGAACAGGGCTTGCGCGATCCGCTCGAACAGGTTCACCCAATCATCCGAGCGGCGCACGTGCGCGAGCTCGTGAAGGAGGACTCGATCGAGATCGCTGGCGTCGAGCTCGTGCACGAGGTCGCTCGGCAGCAAGATCATCGCGTCGAAGATGCCGACCGCCACGGGAACGTTGATCTCGCTGCTGACGCAGATGCGCACATCGCGATGGCCTTTCTCGGCTCGATCGTAACGCGTGAGTGCGTGGCGCGAGTCGATCGCGAGCGGCAACGCATCGCGCTTGAGGCGCTCGAGATAGAAGAAACTCACGAGCAGCCGCACGAGGATGGCCAAGGCTACGATGAGCCACAAGATGCTTGCGATGGTCGCGACCGTCGGCCGTACGTGGAACATTGGGCGGCTCAGCGCGAGTGCCGGTTGCGCCGCCTGGCGGTGGATGATGGGCGCAGTCGACTTCGTCGCGTGCGGAGGTGCGGGAAACGCGGCGACCGCACGAACCGGTGCCGGTACAATCGCCGCCTGCGTCGGTAAGACGACCGGCATGGCGCTTATGAGCGGCACGACGACGCTCGCCACGAGTGCAACCGTCCACACGACGTGACGCGTTGTCGCGTTTGAGCATCGCGAGACTTTCAGCGCGAGCCAAGCGATGCTCGCGATCAGGGCCGGTTGCCAGAGCGCGTTGACCAGCGCGGTGACCAAAAACAGAATCGGCGTCGTCATTGCGCGCCCTCCTCGTAACCGGCGATGAGTTCCTTGATGCGGGCGAGTTCTTCGTTATCGGGTTTCTCTTCGGCGATCAATCGCATGGCAAGCGCGGTTTTGCTGTTTGCAAAAAATGATTGCACGACGTCGCGAACGGCCGTTCGCGCCGCGTCTTCCTGTTCAAATGCAGGATAGTAATCGTGTGCGCGCCCTTCAAGCTCGCGTTTTACCGCGCCCTTCTGTTCGAGGATGCGCAACATCGTGAGCACCGTCGTGTAGGCCAACTGTCGCAGCGTTGCTGCGGCGAGGACGTCGGCCACCGTCGCTCGGCGTTTCTTCCAGAGCACCTGCATGATGCGCAGCTCACCTTTGGTAAGGGAACGAATCTTGGGATGCGGCACGCTCGGACCTCGCTTCTACTAAGAGTTTAGTAGAAGCTTACTCCAAGCGCGCGTCCTTGTCAACTAAGGCTTTAGTAGATGCCGGCCGCGCGGCTCATGACGGCAAGCCTGGCGGGCGCTTTGCGGCATGTACCGTCGAGCTCGGGCGGGGACCGCTATCGACCGCACGCGGGAATGGAGAGAACGGGAAGTAAGAAGGGGATCGCTCATGACTCCGACCCGTTTACTGAAATACACGGCTGCTCTCGTTACACTCGCGATATGGACGGCGTGCGCCGGCGGCTCGGCGGTCGCGCCGTCAAACATTGCGTCCAATCTCCGGTATATCGGTCGAACGGCCTTTGTGAACGGCAGACCGGTAACGGCCGCGCGTCCAAATCTGAGTGCCGTCCCCCGTTACGCGGCGATTCCTCCTGACCGGCGTCGGGGAGACAAGAAATTCGAGTACGTCATCAACTCTTACGGCTCGTTTGCCGGCATCTTCAACTATCCGAAAGGCGTTAATCAGGTCGGTACGATCGATGACGTTGGCGGCCAAGGCTGCACGAACGTCCTCTTCGGCTATGGCAAGAAAACCTTCTGGATCGTCGCGGCGTATAACCAGATCACGGAGTACCGGGTTCCCCACAAGCCCATCAAGACGCTCGCTGTTTCTGACGGTAGTATGCCGTCGAGCTGCGCCATGAATACCAACGGCGACCTAGCCGTCGGAATCCTGTTTGGGCGGTCTATGGGTGATATCGACATCTACCGGAACGCCGGCGGGACGGGCACGCTCATCGCCACGCCATTGGAGAGCGAGTTCTTCGACGGCTACGACGACAAGGGTAATCTCTTCTTCGACGGCTTTGCCGCCGGCTCAGACTTCCAGTTCGGCGAGATTCCGAAGGGTAGCAAACGCGCCCGAACCATCGCGCTGCCCAACCAAGTGGGTTTTCCCGGTTCCGTCCAGTGGGACGGCAAGTACGTGACCGTCTTCGATCAGATCGCGAACAAGATGTATCGGTACACGATCGAGGGAACGAAGGCGACGTTGAAGGGCACGATAGCGTTCTCTGGTTCCGGCGACTGCGCGCAGACTTGGATCGCGACGGGCGTTGTCTATTGCGGAGATGCGTTTAACGACGACGGTGAGGTTTTCAACTACCCGGCCGGCGGGTCACCGATTGCGGTCTTTACGGGGAGTTTCGCCGAACCGCTCGGCACGGTGGCAGCAGAGAGATAATCTGCCGCCAATGCGGCTCTTGACCTAAGCTGTGTGCGGCACTGGAGCAGGCTCGACCTTGGTTGGAGCACCGCCTCGCCGGACGCTAAGAACTGCGCGAGCGTGCGATCCGCCGTCGAACCGCTTGGTGACGTTCAAGTCTTCGCTCAGCGACCAGACGACGAACAGACCGCGTCCACGTTCGCTCAACAGATCCGTCGGGAGGCGGGGAGCGAAAGTGAACCCGGGACCTCGATCGAGGACGTGGAGGACGGGAGATCCGACGCTCCAATCGAGCACTACCTCGATCGTCCCGGGCGCGTAGCGAAACACGTTACCGATCAACTCGCCGAAGACCAATTCGGCGGCGTAGAGATCGCCGCTGCATACGCCGGTTTCGTCGAGGGCATGGACGAACTCGTGGCGAGCCGTGCTTGCGGTTTCGGCATCCGCTGAATTAAACGTCCAACGACGCATCACGTCGTTCGGTCCCATTGCGTCGCGGCTCGTCGAGGTTTCAAACCGCATCGTCAAGATCACGACGTCGTCGTCGACGCCGTCTGCGATCATGGCATCGAACAGCGCCTTCGCGGGGTTCGCGCTCGAAGCAACTCTTGGACGCCGGACGGCCGCCGCTAGGCGCCGTTCGCCGAGAACGGCGTCGCGTTGCGACTCGGTGAGCCCGTCCGTATAAAAGACGAGGAGAGAGTTCGGCTCGATTTCGGCGACGTGCTCGGTGGCCTCACCGCGAGCGCGCAGCCCCAACGGCAAATCGGATCCTTCGAGCGCCTTTACCTCGCCGCTCGCGTTTCGCACTAGCGGCAGCGGATGTCCGGCGACCGCGTAGGTGAGGGTTTCGGCGACCTTATCGAAGACACCGACGAAAGCCGTGACGAACGTGTCGGGGTACTCGGCCTTAAGCGTCCGGTCCGCTGCGTCAAGCATCACAAGCGGTCCGGCGTAACCTTGCGCTACGCCGCGAATCACTTGCCGCATCGACGACATAATCACCGCAGCGGCGAGCCCGCTGCCGGCGACGTCTCCGATCGAGATGACGATCCGACCGTCGGAGAGTTGCAGCGCATCGTACCAATCCCCGCCGACTTGCGCGCGCGCGCTGCCGGGAACGTAGATGCCGTGGAAACGGATTCCGGGCACCTCCGGCAGCGAGTTCGGCAACGCCGCGCGCTGGAATTCCGTTGCGACCTCGCGTTCGCGTTCGTACAAGCGCGCGTTCTCGATCGCGGTTGAAGCCCGCTTTGCCAGCTCTTCGAAGAGCGGGATATCCGACTCTTCGTAACGTCTGGGCGTTTCAGCCCAGTAGGCGACGAGCGAGCCAAGAGTGTCGTTTCGTGTACGAAGCGGGACCGTCACGGTCGAACGAGGATTCAAGGCGCGAATCACGCGCGAGATGCCGGAAGCCGCGGCCTGTTCGAGCAGCGCGGGATCGATTTGGGCCATCCTCCAAGGCCGGCGCGTCCGTAGAGCATCGATAACGTGCTGCTCGAACTCCGGCTTGTGATTGTAACGATTGCATAGCTGACGCACGATCGAGGCCTTACGTGGATCCGCGTGAATCGCGGCAACGGTCTTAAGGCGGTTCTGCTCGTCCAGCAGATCGATCGCGGCCCAGTCACCGAACTCTGGGACGATGATTTCGAGCAGGCGACGCAGCGTCGTCTGCAGATCGAGCGATTCTGCGAGCACTTCGCCGGCCTTAGCCAAGAAGGCTAGGCGTTGTCTGTTCCGATAATTTTCGTCGATGTCCGTGCGCCCCTCGTCGGCCCTTCGCTAGGCGACGCTCGGTAGGTTCACGCAAGTCGCCCTCGACGAAGACTAACAAAACATTCGCCCGTCCGGAACTGTACAGCACGTCGTTTTCCGACACAGTTACTGTTACACTTGCTCACGTCGCGTGGCGACCCGCCGCGTTCGGTCGGTGATCGCGGCCTAGCGCCTGATGCAATGTAGCCGGTTGCTAGGGTCACAGAGTCAGGGGCCGCAAAAGCGGACACCCTTACCAGGTGGCGACCGGACGCTCTTGAAGAAGTCTGGGCTGTGCTCTGCCTTTATCAGACTCGCTGTGCTGTTGCTATCCTGGTGGCGATTGCCTCCCTGGCCGGTTGCTCGGCCGGCTCGATGGCGGCGCCGCAACTCCCGACGAATTCGTCGACCGTTCTCCGGACTCTCTCGCCCGACGCCAATTTTTACGGCGCTGACGTCTACTCGGCGCAGCCCCTTAGCAACAATCTGTCGGTATACCGGCGAAAAGGCCTTTCGCTCACGCTGCTTGAGACGTTAACCGATGGAGTAGCAGCGCCGCAAGGAATGGTTACGACGCCGTCGGGCTGGTGGTACGTTGCAAACGGCGGCGATGCGAACGTCCTCATCTATCGGTCCATGCGGAAGGGGCCCAAGGGCCCGATCGCGACCCTCGACGACAGCGGCGAAGTCCCCGTCGACGTTAGCGTAACCCCCGATCGGGAGCTTGTTGCGGTTTCAAACGCGGCGAGCGCCGGCAGCGGCACGGGCAGCGTGAGCGTTTACGTCAACCGAGCGTCGCAACCGTCTCGGGTTCTCACCTACGGTCGCGATCGACTTGCGGGGCACGGCGTTGCGATTGATCCTAAAGGAAATTGCTTCTGGAGTTTCGACGACGTCAGCAACCCCCTCGCCCTCGGTTCGATCGTGGAGTTCGATCGGTGCAGCGGAACGGGGAGGCCCGTAATATCGCCGATAACGCTCGCCGGCGGGATGGTCTTCGACCGGGGCGGCAACCTCTACTACATCGATGAAGCCCTCGGCATCTACAAGTGCCGGCGAACTTCGCATTGCAAGCTCTTTCCCACTACCTTGGGCTTGCCGGTCAACCTCAACTTCGATGCCGGTGACAAGCACCTATGGGTCGCCGACGCGTTAGGCCTCATCTACGCGGTAGACCCCCACACTGGTTTCATCGAACTTAAGACCATCTCGATCGACGGCGACCCATACGGAATAGCGCCCTCGCCCGGAGGCTAGTGCGCACGGCAACCGGGGGGGATCTTTCCAGCCTGCTCAGACGTTTTCGAACGGAGGCCGGCCTTTCGCAACAAATGCTCGCGGACCGCGCGCTCGTCAGCGTTCAAGCGGTTTCGGCCTTGGAGCGCGGCAGCCGGAAAGTTCCGTATCGGTACACCCTTGAACGCATCGCCGATGCGCTTGCGCTCACCGAAGAGGCTCGCGCCGAGCTCGAGCTAGCGGCGAAACGCGCGCGCGAATTGCGGCTCGAGGAATCCGCCAAAACGCCGCCTCACAATCTGCCGCTGCAGCTCACCTCTTTCTTCGGCCGTGCAGAGGTCGTCAAAGAGATCGTCGATCTTTTCGCGCATACGCAGCTTGTAACCATAGTCGGAACGGGCGGAGCCGGCAAAACGCGTGTAGCCGTTGCTGTCGGAACCACACTGCTCAACAGCTTCGCCGATGGGGTTTGGTTCGTCGACCTCTCACCTATTAACGACCCGGCATTGGTGCCGCAGGTTCTAGCGGCCGCACTGCGCGTGCAAGAATCGCCGAACCGTCCACTCTTGGAAACGCTCGTCGCGGACCTCGGGCGAAAACGAGTCTTGATCGTCTTCGACAACTGCGAACACGTTATATCCGGCGTGCGGATGGCCGTTGAATCGCTCCTGCGCGAATGTCCGAACGTCGCACTGCTCGCGACCAGCCGTGAGGCACTGAGCGTAACGGGCGAACGCGCATACCGCATCCCGCCGCTCGCCGTTCCGCCTCGCGGAGTACCGACGCCCGAAGAAGCGCTTCGTTACGGGGCCGTCGAGCTGTTCGCCGATCGTATGCGTGCCGTCGACTCGCAAGCCGCGATAACGCGCGAGAACGTCGAACCGATCGTGGAAATCTGCCGGCGCCTCAACGGTTTGCCGCTCGCGCTCGAGCTCGCGGCGGTCCGCACGGCAGTGCTTTCTCCTAGCCAGATTTGCGAGCGCCTCGACAGGGTCTTCGATGTTCTCACCGGCAACGTCACGAGCGTCATTCCGCGACATCAGACGATGCGCGCTATCATCGACTGGAGCTACGGACTGCTCTCCTTGCAGGCGCGTCTACTCTTTAGTCGTCTCGCGATTTTTGCCGGAGGCTTCTCGCTAGAATCTGCGAGCGCCGTTTGCTGCGACGAACGGCTGCCGGCCGCCGATTTGTTGGAGTTGTTTTCGTCGCTTGTCGCGCAATCGCTGATCGCGGTCGATTCCGAGCGCGAAAATTTGCGTTATCATCTACTTGAGGCGACGCGGCAGTACGCGTTGGAGAAGCTTGAGGAAAACGGCGAGCGAGCGGCCCTGTCCCAGCGGCACTTGGTCGCGTTTCTGCAGGTGGCCGAGCGGCTCGATCGTGATTGGTATGACGCCCCGGAACGGTCGTGGTTCCGAGATGCGGAAGCGGAAGTTGATAACTTTCGCACTGCCCTCACCTGGTCGCTCGCGAAGCGTCGGGATTTATGCTCGGGTCGCGCGCTTGCCGCAGCACTTACCCACGTCTGGTATTCGATCGCGCCGGTAGAGGGGCGGCGATGGGTTCGCCTCGCGATCGATTGCAGCGACGACGAAACGCCGCCCGAGGTGTTGGCGCGCCTCTATGTCGCCGACGCGTGGTTAAGCGGTTCGCTCGGCGAGTACAAAGCTTCCCTTTCGGCGGCGCAGCAGGCCCTGCAGCTCACGGGCGAATTCGACGAATTGCAGCTAGCTCGCGCGCAGCAGGCGGCAGGAAGCGCGCTCGGCGGATTAGGCCGCGCGGGCGAGGGCCAGACCCTTCTCGAGGTGGCGCTCGCCGTTTCGCGACTGCTCGATAACCGCCGGATGCAGGCGCTCGTGCTGGGCGACCTCGGAACGGCGCGTTTGCGATGTGGGGATGTCGAGGGAGCGAGACGATTTTACGCCGATGCACTGGCCTATTACGAGGCGCTTAATCTCGAACGGCCTGCCGCGTCGATCGCGGGGAGCCTTGCCGAGGTCGAGTTTGCGGCCGGTGACGCGGCTACGGCTCTTCACCTCGCCGAGGAGGCTCGCGCGGCGCACGAAGCCATGCAGAACCGCCGTGCCGTCGCGAACGATCTTAGCAATATGGCGGCTTATTTCATCGCTCTTGACTGTTTCGATGACGCCCGTGCCTCTGCAACGCAAGCGCTCACTGCCGTCCGCGACGTCAAGCAGACGGTGCTAACGGCCTACGTGCTTCAGCATCTGGCAGCGATTGGGGTATTGCAAGCGCAGTCCGAGCAGCTCAGCGCGGCTGCCGCTCCCAAGCGCGCGATGTTGCTCGGATTCGTGGACGCTTGGCTTACGAAGCTGGAAGCGCGACGCGAATATACCGAGCGCCAGGAGTACGAGCGGGTCATCGCCGCGTTACGTGCGACGATGGGCGATCACCTGGAGAGCACGATGGCGCATGGCGCCGAATGGACCGAGGCCGTCGCCGTCGCGGTCGCGCTCGAACTATAATCGTCCAGTTCACGCTACGCTCGCTCGAAAGCTGCTTACTTAGCGTACCATACCGCCCCGTCTGCAAATGTGACCGCCGAAACAAGGCAGGATGTGTTGCTATGTTTGGAGTGAGTGATCGGCGATTGTTGCAGTGGAGCGTGCGATTTCTACGCTGCGGTAGCCGAGCACGCTCCGCAATTTGCTGCTTGGGACTTGCAACGGCCCAGGTTTAGCCGCGGTGCCCGGTGCGGGCTGCGGGTATGCGGTAGAGGCCGCGGTTGCGAACCGAATGTTGCCGTCGGTATGCTGCACGATCTGATGGATGTGTCCGTTGAGCACTGTTACCGCGTTGAAGCGGCGCAGCGCGGCCAAGACGCGCGAGCCGTCTTCCGTCGTCCAGCCCCACGGCGGAAAGAGCGCGTAGAGCGGAACGTGCGCGAAGACGACAATCGGGGTCGAGCTTTTTTGCGCCGCGAGGTCCTTCTCGACAAAATCGAGCTGCTCGGGGCCAAGCTTCCCATCGATTTCGAAGTTGAAGACGTTGACGAGCGACAAAAAGTGCGCGCCACCTTGGTCCCACGAGAACCATCCTTTTGGAGCGTCGCTTCGGCGAAAGGCGTCGAAGAACGCCGCCGGCGTACCGATGACGTCGTGCTCGCCCGGCAGCACGACCATCGGAGCCTTGAGCGTGCCGAGCATTTGCTTCGCCGTATCGAACTGTGCGGGCTTGGCAAGATGGGTCACATCACCCGTGTGGACGACGAAGGTCGGCTGCACGGGCATTGCGTTAATCGCGTTGATGGTCTGTTGAAGCGTGCCGATCACGTCGGGGTTTTCAGGGTGTGCAAAGCCGATATGACTATCGCTAATCTGCACGAATGAGATTCCGCTGTCGGCGGCTAGCGCTCGCTGCGCATTGAAGAGCCCGCTGCTCGACAAGGACCAGGCGATGCCGGTTCCGGTCCAAGCAACGTGCTTGAGGAAATCGTCGCGTTTCATCTTTAAGAGCTCCTTTACTTTGCAGGTGCAGCCGGGAGAACCACGATCGTCGCTTTCATGTATGGATGCAGCTCGCAAAAATAGTGGTACGTTCCGGGTTTGGTAAAGACGTGCTGCCATGTGCCGGCGGTGTCGAGGCCTTCGGAATCGAAGGACTTGTCATCAGCCGTCACTGTGTGCGCCTCGTCATCGCTGTTGATAAAGGTGACGCGGTCGCCTACGCGGACCGTCAATGCCGCCGGACTGTACTTGAAATCCTTGATGTGGACCGTCGCGACGGAAGGAAGGAGAGGCGGGGCGGCGGCAGTCGCGCCGGCGATCAGGGTAACGGCGAGCAGCGTCGTCCGCAGGCCGGTAAGGAATGTATTCATGTGGGTGCATATGCCACCGCCGGCAGAGGCGGATGGGTCCTCTCATCCAAAACCGGCCTCGGCGGCATACCAAGGTCGTGAAACCCACAGGGCCGTATGTCGTGCGGTAAATGGACCAGCTCGTCGACGACTTTGCGGCACGCAGGCCGTCGGGCCTTGAACAGGTGTACGCGCTGTGGTCGCGTCTGTTCTTTAGCGTTGCTCGCCACGCCGTCTCTGATAGCGCACGCGCTGAAGATTGCGTGCACGACGCGCTCCTGCGCGTATGGCGTTCGCCCAACCGTTTTACCGGCAACCGAGAGATGTTAAAGGCGTATTTGATTACCTGCGTGCGCAACGAGTCGCTTGGGATGGTTAGACGCGAGGGCCGAAGAGACGCCCGGGAGCTGAAGGCGGCTCGCCTTGCGCCCGTGTCATCGGTCGATCCGCCGGTGGTCGATCCGGTCGAGACGCAACGGTTGCAGGCTGCCCTTGGAAGGCTGCCAGAGGAACAGCGGACAGCGCTCACACTCGCGTACTATGGAAACAAGACCCACGTCGAGATCGCGCAGGAGCTGGCCGTTCCGCTCGGCACGATCAAGAGCCGCATCTCGATGGCGATGCGCAAGTTGCAGACCGAACTGGCAAGCCCTGGAGGGAGTCGCTCGTGACCGAGCATTTGGGCGAAGACGCGGAACTCTA
>JBAUMX010000146.1:0-11638 GCA_049578945.1 Candidatus Cybelea sp.
CGGCAGCAAGGCGCTCTGCGCTGATGTAACGAGCGCGGGCAGGGTAGTCGTGCCCGCGCCCGAGCTCGCGCCGCTCGAAGCGCCCGTTGGAGCACCGGGCGCGCCGGGTATCGCCGGAACGCTGTACGACGCATTGCCGAAGCTCGTGGTAAACTGCGATGCCGCCAAGATCGGCAAGTTCCCAACGGTCGCGACGCTTTGCACGTCGCCGCGCACGTCGATCGTCGTTTCGCGATTGCTCAAATAAGCGATGCCGCCCGGCTCGCGATTGTTGTTCTGGGAAATCGAACTGACGATATCGTTGAGCGTATAGCCGGCCGCGGAGAGTTTATGCGGGTCGACCTGAACCTCGATCGCCGGCGTCAGCGATCCGCCGACATTGACGTTCGAGATCCCATCGACTTGCTCGAGGTCGGGCACGATGTCGTTGGTCACAATCGCGGAGAGCGTCCCGGGCGCCAGCGTAGGCGAACTGACGCCGAGCGTGATGACCGTCGCCTCGGCCGGGTCGAAGGTGCCGACGGTCGGGGCCGGCAAGTCGGTCGGAAGATTCGCTTGCGCGAGCAGCAAGCGTTGTTGGACCTGAACGAGGTCGGTCGTCTTGTTCGAGGTTAGTTCGAAGACCGCCGAGATCGTCGCTTGGCCCTGCTGCACGGTGGTGTTGATGTGATCGAGATTCGGTGCGCCGGCAATCGCATCTTCGATCGGCTTTACGATCGCGTCACGAATCTGTGTCGTCGAACCGCCCGGATAACTGGCGCGCACGGTGACGGTCGGAAAATCGATGTTTGGAAATTGCTGCTGTACGATCGTGACGAGCGAGACCGCGCCCGCGACGCCAAGCAGCGCGAGCGCGACGAAGACGAGCGTCGGCCGGTAAACGAAGAGTCGAGTCGGCCACATCGTCTACGGGTTTGCGCCGGGGTCTGCCGTCTTCGGTGCGCCCGCGAGGCCCGCGACCTTTTGTCCGGCCGTAATGCCGAGCTGACCGTTAGAGATGACTTTCGTACCGGTTGCCAGACCAGTAACGATGGACGTCTTGCCGTCGTTACCTTTCTCCTTGACGCTTTGCGTCTTCGCGTTGCCGTTTCCATCGACGATCATGACGCTGTCGTGGGCATCGTCCAGGAACGCGGTTACGGGAACTCCGACGCCGCTCAGGACGCCCAGCGAAATTGTGCCGGTTACGGCCATCCCGGATTTCAATCGAAGTTCGGGGTTACCCAGTATTGCTTGAACCGTAAAGTTGGTCGAGCCCGGTTCGACCTGACCGAGGACCCCGCTAATTCTGCCACGATAGACCGCCCCCGGTATCCCGGCGACGCTGATCGAGACCGGTGCGCCGCGCTTGATTCGAAATATGTCTTGTGAAGAGGCGTTCAGCATCGCATAGACCGGATCGAGCTGCTGGATCGTGAAGATCGTCGCCGAGCCGGGGTACTGACCGGGATTCAAATTGCGATTGACGATGACCCCGTCGACGGGAGAAACGATCGTCGCCTTATCGATCGACGCTTGTATTTGAGCGGCTTGCGCGTGAGCCGACTGAGCGGACGCGACCGCCGAGGCGACGTTGGCCGCCTGCAGTCCTTTCCGATCGGTGCCGTTGACGCGCGCATTGAGCTCGGCCGATGAAAGGCTGGCGCTCGCCGAACGCTCTTGCTGCTGATCGTTGCGAACGGTCGTGCGCTGCTGATCGACTTGCTGCTGCGAAACGTAGCCGGTCTGAAGCAAGTTCTCAAGCCGCGTGAGATTGAGCGAGTCGAGCTTAAGCGTCTGCTGCGCCTGGAGCAGCGCCGCTTGCGCGTTTCGCACTTGGTCGTTCCCCTGACCGATGTTGAGCTGAGCTTGGTACTGCGTCTGCTGGGCGTGTGCGTCGTCGGATACCGCATTCTGCTGCGCCGCGTTGAAGTTGGCTCGCAGATCGGTCGTATCCAATATCGCCAATACCTCGCCTTTGTGGACGTAGTCGCCTTCGATTACGTTTACGGAATCGGTCGGCTCGACCAGCGAGCTGGACAAAGAAACGTTTTGGTACGGCGCGACGATGCCGGCGATCTGCACGGTTGGATTTACGGTCGCCGGGCCGGCGGCCATCGTCGGAATGCTCACCGGCGCCGGCGAGCCGAAGCGATGACCGTGCTGACGTCGCCCGCCTCCGCAGGCCGCCAATGCAACGGCGCAGAGCACGGCGAGCGCCGCTCCGGCTACCTTAATTTTCGGGCGATCTGAGCGAGCCGCCATTCAAGTGCGAATTGTACCCTCTCCACGCCGGAACTCGCCTGAAAGCCGCCTGAGCCAAACAAAGAGTCCCATTAAAGCTAGTGCGAAGGCGATCGCGCCGATCGCCGTCGCGGCCGGCGCGAAGGCGTCGCCGACCAGACCAAGCGGCTCCGGCCTTCCGCTAAAGACGATCAGTCCAGCCAGAAAGACGCCGAAAAGGCTCTCCCCAACGATCAGTCCTGACGCGACCAGCACGCCGAGCTGCTTTGCGCGCTCGGCGGGACCCAGCTTATCCCGAGCGGAGTCGAGGGAGGCCGCCCAACGATTGTACGCCCAGCCGAGAATCGCACCCAGCACCACCGGAGCGGTCGTCGAGGCGGGCAGATAGATGCCGAGGCCGACGGCGAGCGGGGGGAGCGCGAGCCCTTTTTTCGCGCGCAGCAGTTCGTCGATTGCAACGACGATCGCGCCGACGACCGCACCGATTTCGATTAGGTGCCAGTCGAGGTGACCGCTGATGACGCCCTTGGCGAGCGCGGAGATCAGCGTCGCTTGCGGCGCCGGCAACGGCTGCGCGACGGCTCCGTGTGCGGCGACCGCTCCCACAAATCCGTACGCGCGGTTGAGCAAGTCGAGAATCGGCGGAATCACCAGCGCGCCGACTACCACGCCCGCGACCAGCGCGACCTGCTGGCGCCACGGCGTTGCATCAACGAGCTGTCCCGTCTTGAGATCTTGCAGGTTGTCGTTTGAGATCGTCGCGACGCAGAGCAGAACCGCGGTCACCAAGAGCGCGTACGCTATCATCGGCAACGCGGCGACGTGCACGACGTCCCTTCCGACCGCGAGCACCATGAGCGCCGCGCCGATGACCGAGAGAATCGCCAACCCGGAGACCGGACTATTTGAGGAGCCGATCAAACCTGCCATATAGCCGCAGGCCGCAGCTACGAAGAATCCGGCAACCACGACGTACACTATCGCGCCCAGCGTCAAAGGAAGGGCGAGCGGCGCGAGCTGACCGCCCGAGAGAAACGACCAAAAGAGCACCGCCAGCGGAATCAGACAGAAGAGACTGACCCCGCCGACGATACCGATCGGCAGATCCCGCTCGGTGCGTGGCAGGTCAGAGTCGCCTTCCTTATTCCGGCGCGACGCTGCTAACGCCGAGCTGACACCCAACACGACCGGACGCGCCAGCCGCCCGAGCGACCATAACGCCGCAACGCCGATGGCGCCCGCGCCGATGAAACGCACCTGGTGCGCCCAGACCGCGGTCGCGACGTCGGCCGCCGAACCTGCGGCGGGATGCAGCGCTGTGAGAAGCGGCGTTGCGATGCCCCACGCGATGAATAGGCCGGCAAAGATCGCGATGCCGACCGTAAGGCCGATCAACTGTCCCGCGCCGACCAGCGCGAGCGATAGCGAGAAACCGATGCCCGTGGCGGCGTTACCGAAGCGAAAGAACGTCGCGAGCTGACTGGTAAATAGCCGGGTCGCCACGACGATCGCGAATCCGGCCGATGCGAGCGTTCCGGCGAGCAACGCGAAAAGCCCCGCCCGATTGTGCTCCTCGGCGGAGCCGGCGCCGGTACCGACCTTGAGAACTTCAGCAGCGGCGACGCCTTCCGGATACGGAAGGTCGGATCCGGTCACGAGCGCGCGCCGCAACGGAACGCTGTACATCACGCCGAGCACGCCGCCGATCGCAGCGATCCCAAACGATTGCGCGAACGGAAAGCCGCTCCACCAGCCGATCATCACCAGTCCGGGCAAGACGAAGATTATCGCTGAGAGCGTTCCGGCGGCCGAGGCGATCGTTTGAACGATGTTGTTTTCGTAAATCGTCGCGTTGCGCAAGACGCGCAACGCAGCCATCGAGATAACGGCCGCGGGGATGGACGACGCGAACGTGAGCCCGACCTTTAACCCAAGGTAGACGTTGGCGGCCGTAAAGACGAGCGTGATTGCGGCGCCCAGGAGGAATCCGCGCAGGGTAAGCTCCGCCCGCCGTTCCATGAGCCGCTCCTTTGCACAAAGCCCGCAGCCTTCACTGCGGGCTTTGCCGTACCGCCGGTCATTCTCGCCTGTTTGAAGCCGTTGAAAGCCTCCCACCGACGTCTCGATCCGGTTCCAATCGGCCTCACTCGGATTTGTCGCTCGCTTGGACGCGACGGGTCGTCTACATGTTGCCGATGGCGGCTCGATACACTCCGCGCTTCGTCATCGGGCGAAGTGCTTGGATGCTATCAAAACCACTAACGCTCTTTCAAGCCGGTTAAACCATGCTTCCACAAGCGGTCCACAAGAAATTTTCGTTACTCACAACTTATGGACACCAGGCTGTACGATTCGACCTAGCGCGCCCTTACGGTTGCATCGTCGATGCCGGTGTCGGCGACGCCGAAGTCATCGGCGACGGCGAGGGCATCGGCTGAGCCGCGCTGGCAATAAAGACGGTCCCTCCCGCCAGGCAAGCTCCGGCGAGAACGATACCGACAAACCATCGATTCATGGAAATAGTCCCTCCTTAACCCTGAATGGCTCTCTCGCGCCTCGTACCCGTATGCTCGGTAGCTCTAAACCGCCCCGGCCAGGCTTGACTGAAAACCGGCTCCGCCACAATGGGTATTAGCTAAGGGGAGAAGCGGCGCCGAGGCCCGCAATCATCCTGAGGCTCATGGGCGTTATCGAACTACCGTACACCAGCAGCGTCGCGGCCGAGACCGACGCGATCTTCCGCCGCGCGGAACGCGTCATTCCGCGCGTCGAATGGCCCCTGCATGCCCCCTACGTCGCCGCCATCAACCGTCTCAAGCGCGAGCGCAATGCCGTCATCCTGGCCCATAACTACCAGGTTCCTGAGATTTTCTACACGGTTGCCGACATCGTCGGAGACTCGCTGGCTCTGGCGATGCAGGCGGGAAAAACCGACGCCGACGTTATCGTGCTCTGTGGCGTCCACTTCATGGCCGAGACAGCCAAGCTCGTCAACCCGTCCAAGACGGTCCTCGTTCCCGACCTAAAAGCCGGCTGCTCGCTTGCGGAATCGATCACGGGCGCCGACGTCCGCCTGCTGCGCGAGAAGTATCCGGGGACGCCGATCGTGACTTATGTCAACACCTCGGCCGAGGTCAAAGCCGAATCGGATGTCTGCGTCACGAGCGGCAACGCGCTTGCGATCGTAGAGGCCCTTGGAGTGCCGCGAGTGGTCTTTCTGCCCGACGAATACCTCGCCAAGTATGTCGCGTCGAAGACCGACGTCGAGATCGTCGCATGGAAGGGACACTGTGAGGTTCACGAGCGCTTTACCGGCAAAGACGTGCGTCGCTTTCGTGAAGGCGATCCGTCGCTGGTCGTCATCGCGCACCCCGAGTGTCCGCCCGACGTGCTTGCAGAGGCCGATTACGTGGGCTCGACGCAGGGCATGACCGAATACGTCGGCACGCTGGATCGCCAAAGCGGCGCGCAGAGTGCCCCGCGCATTTTAATGCTAACCGAGTGCTCGATGGCCGACAATGTCTCCGTTCGCTATCCTAGCGTCGAGTTCGTGCGTCCGTGCAACCTCTGCCCCCATATGAAGCGCAACACGCTTCCAAAGGTACTTCACTCCCTCGAAGCGATGGAGTACGAGGTCACCATTGCGCCGGAGATCGCGCAGCGCGCGCGCCGCTCGGTCGAACGCATGCTCGACTTCAGCCGTCAAATTCGCGACTGAGAGCATTGATGGAAACGCACCGTAGCGACGCGCTCGTCGTCGGCGCCGGCATCGCCGGCTTGATTGCCGCGCTCAAGCTCCACCCCGCGAAGGTGACCGTTCTTAGCAAGACGCGGCTTGGCAAAGGCTCCGCAACCGATTGGGCGCAGGGCGGGATCGCCGCCGCGATCGGTAAGGACGACTCGCCGCGACTGCACGCGATCGACACGCAGCGCGCCGGCGCGGGAATCAGCGACGGCTCGATCGTCGAGATCTTAACGCGCGATGCGCCTGCGCGAGTGGAGGAGCTGCTCGAGCTCGGCGCCGCGTTCGATCGTACTGAGGGCGGCGAGCTCGCGCTGGGACGCGAAGCCGCCCATCAGCGCCGGCGTATCGTTAAAGCCGGCGGCGACGCGACCGGCCACGAGATCCTAAAAACGCTGATCGAGGCAGTGCGCGCGCAACCTTCAATTGAGATCGTCGAAGAGGTCACGGCCGGCGATTTGATCGTTGAGGAGAACCGCGTCGGCGGAATCTACGCGATCGACAACGCTGGCGACGCGCAAATCGCGTTCCAAGCCGGCGCGGTCGTCCTCGCTACCGGCGGCGTGGGCCGGCTCTACCGTTACACGACCAATCCCGTCGAAGCGACCGGCGACGGAATCGCGATGGCGGCGCGGGCCGGCGCCTTGCTCGCCGACATGGAGTTCGTTCAGTTCCATCCGACCGCGCTCGCAATCGGGCGCGACCCGATGCCGCTGGTCACCGAAGCGGTTCGCGGCGAGGGCGCAACGCTCGTCAACGATCTCGGCGAGCGTTTCGTGCTCGCGCTTCATCCCGATGCGGAGCTCGCCCCGCGCGACGTCGTCGCGCGCGCGATCTTCGAGCAGCAACAACGCGGGCGCACCGTCGGTCTCGACGCACGCGGCGCGATCGGCGCGAAATTTCCCGAAGCCTTTCCGACCGTCTTTGGCTTCTGTATCGCAGCCGGTATCGATCCGCGCGTGCAGAACATTCCGGTCGCTCCGGCCGCGCACTACCACATGGGCGGGATTGCCGTTGACGAGTGGGGCCGAACTTCGCTTGAAAATCTCTGGGCGTGCGGCGAAGCGAGTGCGACCGGCGTTCATGGCGCAAACAGGCTTGCAAGCAACTCGCTGCTCGAGGCGCTCGTCTACGGCTCGCGCGTCGCGAGCGATATCGCCGGCGCCGGCTTCTCCGCGCGGCTCGTCGATCTCGCGGATCCGGTCCGGCGCGGCAGAGCGGTTCGAAGGCTGGCGAGCACCACCGCGCAAGCGCTCAGCGACGTGCGCAACGTGATGTACTCCAACGTCGGCTTGGTCCGCGACGAGTCGGGTCTGCGCGCCGCTCTGGCCCGCATCCACGAGCTCGAAGCAGAGTTCGGCGAGGCGCCCGAGCTGCGCAACCTCCTCGTCGTCGGGCGATTGATCGTCGAAGCGGCGCTAGCGCGCCGCGAGAGCCGCGGCAGCCACTATCGAAGCGACTATCCGCAGACCGATGAAGCCTTCGCGAAGCGTTCCTTTACGCGGCTGCCAAGCGTCGCTTGAGCTGATCGCCGCGCCGATCGTTCGAGCCGCATTGCTCGAAGACGTCGGCCGCGGCGGCGACCTCACGACCGATGCAATCGTCGATCCCGATCGCAGTGCGACCGCGCGTATCGTCGCGCGCCGCGGCGGAATCGTGGCCGGATTGCCGGCGGCATTCCTTGCATTCGCGCTGCTCGACGAAGGCGCGAAAACGTCTGCTCGCGCGGACGAAGGCGAACGCGTCGAAGCCGGCGCGGTCGTGGCGGAAATCGCCGCACGCGCACGAGCGATTCTCACCGCCGAGCGAGCCGCGTTGAACTTGCTCGGGCGGCTGAGCGGAATCGCAACCGCGACCCGAACCCTTGTGGATCTGGTTGCCGGAACGCGCGCGAGCATTGCGGACACGCGCAAGACAACGCCCGGTCTGCGCGCGCTGGAGAGATACGCCGTCGCGTGCGGAGGCGGACGCAATCATCGCTTCGGTTTGGACGACGCGGTGCTGATCAAAGACAATCATCTCGCGCTGGCCGGCTCCGTGCGCGACGCCATCGCAGCCGCGCGCGCTTACGTCGGACACATGGTGAAGATCGAAGTCGAAGTCGAGAGTCTCCAACAGCTTCGAGAAGCGCTCGAAACACCGGTTGACGCGGTATTGCTCGACAACATGACGCCGGCGCAGCTCGCCGAAGCGGTGCGGGTCGTTAACGGCCGCGTCCTCACCGAAGCGAGCGGAGGAATAACGCCCGAGAACGTCGCCGAAATCGCGCGCACCGGCGTCGACGTGATCAGCGCCGGCTGGCTCACACATAGCGCCCCAGCACTCGACTACAGCCTCGACATCGCAGCGAGTTGAGCGTAGCCCGGATGGCGGAGCGACGAGCGGCTCCGAGGCGTTACGTCAAACGCAGATCGACCGAACTAACGATAGGAGACGAGCGCGAAGGCGACGACCGCACCGATCGCGACCACGAAGAGCGAGATCAGGTATCCAGAGAGTCCGGAGAGCGTCGAGACGCGTCCCACGCGCAAGAAGCGGTCAGTTCGCGCGTATCGCCAAGCACCGAGGACCGCCACCAAGATGCCGAAGATTGCCATCGCCGTACCGAAGCTCGTCGACAGGCCGGTCTCGGCATTGGGGTGATGAACGAAGATCGAGAATTCGCGCGCAAAGAGCGAGAAGCGCGCGATCACGAAGCCGAAGGCGATAAAGGCGAGCGCGGTCCGGATGTACGCCAGGTACGTCCGTTCGTTGGCAAGCGTATCGGTCGCTCGGATTGGCTCCTGCATGACCCATCGTGCGTTAGGCGAATCTTTGTCGAACCATGTCTACCGAACGAACCGCCAGCGCCCCCGCCGATCTCACCAAAGCCAGCCACGATTTCGAGCCGCCCGCGGCCCTGGTCGAGTTCATGTCGGGCGATTGGATCGATCGGCCCGCCGCCCGCGACCGCGACCCGCAAGCCGATCGCTTTGCGGCGCGGCGCGAAGCGCTCTCCAAAACCTACCCCGGCACGTACCTCGTTTTGCCGGCCGGGATCGAGCGCGTGCGCGCCAACGACACCTCGTTCCGCTTTCGTCCGTCGAGCGATTTCGCGTATCTGCTCGGTGCCGGCGAGCCTGGGGCGGTCCTGGTGCTCGAGCCACGAGGTGCCGGCCACCGCAGCGTGCTCTTCGTGCCCGAGCACAATCGCGGGACGGCGGAGTTCTTCACCGATCGGGTCCACGGCGAACTTTGGGTCGGACGTCACCGGGGCGTCGACGAAAGCAAGGCCTACTTCGGCGTCGATGAATGCCGGCCGATGAACGCGCTCACCGAGTATTTGGATGAACTACGCGGCGCCAAGTTTCCGCTTCGGCTTCTGCGCGGTCACGACGACGCGGTCGACGCGCGTCTGGCTCCTCGTGCCGAAGCCGATGCCGATGACGAACTTGCCGAATACCTCTCCGAAGCGCGGCTGATCAAGGACGAATACGAGCTCGACGAGCTGCGCAAGGCCTGCACGATCTCCAAGCTCGCGTTCGAAGACGCGATCCGCGTGATGCGCAGCGCAAAGAGCGAACGCGCGATCGAGGCGGCTTTTTGGGGCCGCGCTCGGATCGACGCCAATGACGTCGGATATTTGACGATTGCGGCCGCGGCGGAACATGCGTGCACGCTGCATTGGACGCGCAACGACGGGGCGCTGCGGCAAGGGGAGCTCTTGCTGCTCGATGCCGGCGTCGAATGTGAGTCGCTCTATACGGCCGACATCACGCGCACGCTCCCAATCTCGGGGCGCTTTTCACCGGAGCAGCGGACCGTCTATGATTTAGTCTGGAAAGCGCAACAAGCCGGGATCGAGGCGGCCGTGGCCGGCAACGACTTTCTCGAGCCGCATCGGCGCGCGGTGCGTGTCATGGCCGAAGGCCTGATCGAGCTCGGAGTCTTGCGGACCTCGCTCGAGGAAGCGCTCGATCCCGATCGGCTCTTCCACCGGCGTTACACCCTCCACGGCGTCAGCCACATGCTCGGGCTCGACGTGCACGATTGCGCGCGGGCGCGAACGCAAGAGTACCGGTACGGCAAGCTGCGCGAGGGGATGGTCCTCACCGTCGAGCCGGGCATCTATTTTCAGCCCGACGACGCGACCGTGCCCGAACGATTCCGCGGCATCGGCGTGCGGATCGAAGACGATATCGCGGTTACGAGTGCCGGGCCGGAGAACCTCTCAGCATCGTTGCCATCGAAGGCTGACGCCGTCGAACGCTGGATCGCCGATCTTTGGAAAGACTCAGCCCCTTAGGAATCTATGCAGTCGGCATCACCGAGGTGCCGGGCGGCGGAGGGATCGTCGACGGGCCGCTGCGGCCCATCAGCGACGCAAGCTGATCTTCGATCGGCCATCGGCCAAAGGCCAGGATCAATACGCAAATGAGCGGCCCGATCCCAGGAATGAGATTCATTAGAGATAGGGCGCCGTTGTATCCGGCCTTAGCGAAGATACGCCAATAAACCCAGAGCGTGAACGCGACGACCACAAGCAGCACGATAGCGTAAACGAAAGCAAGCGCCGCAAAAGCGCCCGCCGTCGCCGCTGAAGTATGATCCATTTAAGCCTCCGCAATCAAAAGCAACTAGGAGGCTCTTCGCTGTCGCCGATTCGCATCACTTTGAGCGCGCCGACCGGCGCGTCAGTGGACCGTTCAACCGCGCGGCGGCGATCCCCACCCCGACTGTACGTAGACGCCGTCAACGACGATCACCGGGACGGTCGGGTCGCCGCCGCTGTAGGCGAACATTCGCGTGCGCACGTCGCGATTGTTCTGAGCGTCATAGGTCGTGTACGGCGTTCCGGCCGCGTCGTAGTACGCCATCGCGCGTTGACAGTACGGGCAGCTCGGCGAGATGTATAGCTCGAGCTCCGTCCCCGGAGGTATGTGCTCGACGTCGAAGCTCCGCGCCATGCCGCTGGTCTTCGTACCGACGCCGCTCGGTAACCTGCGCGACGTTACGCTGCGGGCTTTGGACGCGCTGCGCGACGCGGAGCTGATCGTCGCCGAAGATACTCGGGTTGCGCGAAAACTGCTCGGCGGTCTTGGGCTCGAAGGGCGTGAGATCTGGAGTTATCGCGAAGCGAATGCGCAGCGCGTGACGCCGGCAATCCTCGAGCGGGCGCGTACCGCACTGGTCGCGGTCACGAGCGACGCCGGAATGCCGGGAGTATCCGATCCGGGAAGCGACCTGATTGCGGCGGCGCGCTCTGCGGGCATCTCGGTCGAGGTGCTGCCCGGGCCGAGCGCCGCGATGGGCGTCGCGTTGCTTTCGGGTTTTCCCCTCCGTCGCTTTACCTTTGAGGGTTTTCCTCCGCGAACGAGCGGGGCGCGGCGCGAGTGGTTTGCGCGCGCCCTCGCCAACGGCGCGACCACGATTTGGTACGAATCGCCGCGACGCATCCGTTCCACGCTCGCCGACCTCGCCGCGGTCGCACCGGAGGCGCAGGTCTTTATCGTGCGCGAGTATACAAAACTTCACGAGCAGCATCTCCTCGGAACGCCGCAAAGCCTCATCGCGGCGCTCTCCGATCCGGTCCGGGGCGAGGTTGCGTTTGCGGTCGCGCCGCAAGCGGGCGCTTCGGCGGCGCCGCAGCCCAGCTCCGAGAACGCGAGCTTGGCGATCGACGCGCTACTGGCC
>JBAUMX010000147.1:0-5137 GCA_049578945.1 Candidatus Cybelea sp.
CGTCAGTGCGGCGAAAGCGTTGCACGACGGCAACCTGGCAGCGGCGAGGGGCGCGATCCCCGGTAGCGAGATCGCGGCGCTGCTGCACTAGGTGCGAGTTCGCGAGTTCTTAGGTAACCTCGGTCCGGGCCTCATTACCGGCGCGGCCGACGACGATCCGTCCGGCATTTCCACCTATTCCGTTGCCGGCGCTTCAACCGGCTATTCGATGCTCTGGCTCACCTTGATCTCAACGCCGATGATGGCCGTGATCCAGGGAATGTGCGCGCGCATTGCGATGGTCAACGGCGAGGGCCTCGCTGGGATCATGCGCAAGCGACTGCCGCTCTCGCTTGCGTACGCACTAGCGGTGCTGGTGATCGTGGCAAACACGTTCAATCTCGGAGCCGACATCGGAGGCATGGCCGCGGCCGCCCATCTGGTCGTGCCGATCCCGATTGAGGCACTCGTCTTTTTCTTCGGCATCGGACTGATCGCCGCGCAGATCTGGCTGCCCTACCCGACAATGGTCCGCGTTTTTAAATGGCTGACGCTGGCGCTCTTTGCCTACATCGTCACCGCTTTCGTCGTACGGCCTCCGTGGGGACAAGTGCTCCTGCACTTCGCCGTTCCACGCCTTCGCTTCGATTCGCGCTGGCTCGCGACGATGGTCGGTGTGCTCGGTACGACGATCACGCCGTACTTGTTTTACTGGCAATCCTCGCTCATGGTCGAAGAAGATAAGGAGCACGGCAAACGAACGCTCGCGGCGCGTCGTGGAACCGATACGACGTCTGTCGCGAACATGCACGCCGACGTCAATGCCGGCATGATCTATTCGAATCTCGTTGCCTTCTTCATCATCGTTACGACCGCAGCGACGTTGGGCGCGCATGGCGTGACGAATATCGCGACCGCGCAGCAGGCGGCACTCGCGTTGCGCCCGTTGGCCGGCCAGTTTGCCGAGCTGCTCTTTGCTCTTGGGATGGTTGGCACGGGTATTCTCGCCGTGCCCGTGCTGGCGACTTCGTCGGCATACGTTGCCGCCGAAACGTTCCGGTTTCGCGAGGGCCTGAACGAGCCGCTTGGCCGAGCCACCCGTTTCTACGGGACAATCACGATCGGGATCCTGATCGGGATTGCGATGAATCTGCTTCACGTCGACGCCATCAAAGCGCTCTTTTGGTCGGCAGTGCTCAACGGCGTCGCCGCCGTGCCGCTGATCGGCGTCGTCGTTTGGTTGGCTTCGAATCGGCACGTCATGGGCAAGTGGAGCAGTTCGCCGCTCGCGCGCGCCTGGGGATGGGGTACGTTCGCGCTGATGGGCGGCGCGACGGCCGGTTTGTTCTACTTCATGATCCGTCCTTCGTGAACGACGGGCCGGCAGAGAACGTCTGAAGGAACGGCGGCCCGAACCGTCAGAGTGGTCTCGGGTGCACAGGCTCTTCGACGGACCAGGTTCGCTTCGAGAACCGTCGGAACGACCGGCCTTCTGGCTGACCGCCTTTTTCGCCCTTCCGGCGGCGCTGGCGATCGGTTACGTGCTTCACGAATCGATCGGCGCTTCGCAAGTGGCGCTCTTCATCGTGATCGCGATGGTCTACGTCACGCTCGCGCGCGGGCGGCTGCTCGGCTCGAGCGTCCGCGTGCACCAGCGCCAGTATCCACGCGTTTTTATGATCGTGCGGAGCACCTGCGCGTCGCTGGAGATTCCAATGCCGCTCGTCTTCGTGCGCGAAGATAACTACGTGCCGGTCGTCGCCTTGGGGTTTGGAGAGCCCTACGCGCTCGTGGTCTCAAGTCACTGGATCGAGCTTTTCGCCGACGACGAGCTCGCCTTCATGATTGGGCGCGAGCTCGGACACATTGCGGCCGGACATACGCGCTTCCACTCGCTGCTGAGCGTCAACGGCAACGAGAACGCCATCGTCTCGATGATCTTTGGCGCGTGGCTGCGCCGTTGCGCGCTCACGTGCGATAAGGTCGGGCTGCTCTGCTGCGGGTCGATCGACGCTGCGATTCGCGCGATGGGCATTGCGGCGTTTCACGAGTTCGGGCGTAAGGTCGACTACGAGGCCTTCGCGGAGCAGCACGCCGAGGTCCAAGCCGACACGGTGCTGCGCTGGGGCGAATCGCTGAGCAGCGAGCCCTATGCGACGCATCGGATCGCTGCGTTGCGCACCTTCATGTCCTCCCACGCGTACACGAAAGCAGAGGAGTGGTTTTTGCGAGAGCGCGACGAGGAGCCGCCGGCGCTCGCCGCGCCCGGAGAGATGCACGTCGCGCCGCGGGATTGCGCCGGCTGGTGGCGCCGCTTTGCGGCATGGTCGATCGACGCCGTCGTCGTGACGGCGATCATCACCTCGTTTGGCGGAAGTGTCGTCGGCCCGCGCAACGAACGCCACGAAACTCCCGTCTCGGTTTCACCGGGCAACGTTAGGGTGGGACCGGTTTCGATACATGGAAAGAGTCACGAGAAGACTTCGACCGCGACGGCACCGTCGCCGACGCCGCAAGACGAAGCTACGATCGGACCGTTCACGCTCGGTAATAAGCAGGCTTCGGTGGCTGTCGACAACACGAAGATCCCGTTGTCGTTCGACGCCCTCGCGTCGACGGTCGCCGGCTTCATCGCTCGCCTCGGCTTCTTTTTCTGGTTCCCAGTCTATCTCGCGTTGCTGGTCATCGTCGCGGGCCAGACCTTCGGGATGATGATTGCCGGGCTGCGAGTCGTTACGACCGACTTCGCCAAGCCGAGCATCGGTCGCACGATCGCCCGCTATCTGATCGTCATGTTGCTGTGGCCGCTGATCGTGTCGCTGAGCTTCATCTGGCGGCGCATTCTACTCCATGACCGCTGGACCCGGACCCGCGTCGTAAAGGTCGAGCGCGTCGTCGCCCGCATCACCGGAGGTGCCTAGCAATGAGATCGTTCATCGTCTGCCTTATCCTCGCAGCATCCACTCTCGCGCCGGCCTCGGCCAACGATCCGCTGGCCTCGCTGCACTTTCTGGTCGGCTCGTGGAACTGCACCTATCAAGCGGGCAAAGCCAGCCTCTCGTACCACGCGACCTATGCTTACGATATGAAAGACAACTGGCTGAGCGAGCGCGACGGGTGGAAAGGCGGCGGCGCCGACGCGGGGATGTTTACGTACGACCCCAAGCGCGGCTGGACCGCCGTCGTGATCGAGCCGGAACGCACGACCACGATCTTCCACGCGACCGGCGCCAACGCAAGCCACATCGTCTATCACAGTCTCTATCCCGACGCGAGCATGACCGAGGCTTTCGATCGCGTCTCGTCTACGCGCTACACGCTGCATTTCAAGCAGAAGGCCAACGGCAAGACGGTGACGTCAATCGACACCTGCGTTAAGACCTAAGGTAGGCGTCCTTCCGGAAATGTGCGGTAGATTCACGCTGACCAAGCCGGCTGCGCTTGCAACGGCCTTTCCGCGTTTTCACTTCCCGGAGTTCAGCGAGACGCGGCTGCCGCGCTACAACATCGCGCCGGCGCAGAGCGTGCTCGGCGTTCGAAACGACGGACGCGACGTCGTCGAGGAGTTGCTCTGGGGCATCCGCGGCCGCATCAATATTCGTGCCGAGTCGATTCTTGCGCGCCGCGGGCCGATCCAACGGCGGTGCATCGAGTTTGCCGACGGCTTTTACGAATGGAGGAACCGGCGCCCGTTCTACTACACGCTCAAGTCCGGCGAACCGTTCGCGTTGGCGGGCCTTTGGGAAGCGTTCGACGGTACCGCCGCGTGCGACGTTGTGACCTGCGAGCCGAACGCCTTGGTCGCGCGCGTTCACGATCGCATGCCGGTAATCTTGACCGGGCACGGCGTCGACCTTTGGCTCGCTCCCGACCCGCTGCCGCCGGAAGCCGGCGCCTCGGTCCTACGTGCGTTCGATGCGGCTCTGATGCAGGTACGCGAAGTCTCGCCGCGCGTCAATAACGCAAACCACGACGCGGCCGACGTGCTCGAATCGGGGCCGCCTCGCTTGCCGGGGGTCGAGTGAGCCATGCCCGTCGAAACGGCGATGAAGGGAGGGCTTTGCCATGCCGAAGTTTTTGGTTCAGGCGACCTACACCGCCGAAGGTGCAAAGGGCGTAATTAAGGACGGCGGTTCCGCCCGCCGGGCGGCGGTCGAGAAACTCCTGGCCTCGGTCGGCGGAAAGCTGGACGTATTCTACTTTGCGTTTGGCGGGGATGACGCGATTTTGATCGTCGATCTTCCCGATAACGAAGCGGCCCTAGCGATCGGGATGGCGGTCGGCGCATCGGGAGCGGTGCGAAGCCGGACGACCGTCCTGATACCGATCGAGGAGGTCGATCGAGCGGTCAAGCGCCAGATTGCGTTCCACCCGCCCGGCACCTAAGGCAAAAAATACGGTCGAGGTGCCGCGGCGCTCGACTCAGTTTCCCCCAGACACTGCCACCTCGCCACGCACGGCATCTCGAACCGCTCTCCGATGCTATCCGTATCGCATGAAAAAAGTATAAAGAGTCGGCCGCTGCTCGCCGGCCGCGGGTGCAGTAAGTTAAGGCGTTTCGGAGAAGCTTAAGGATCCCAAGGAACAACCTTCTCGGCTTGGGGCAAGGGGAGTCCTCATGAGAGTTTCGCAATCCGGCTTCGGCGCAGTTGCGTTCGCTGCGGCGGCAGCCCTTACGGCGTGCCTTTTCGCTACGGCCGCGGCTCGTGCGGAGGGGACGTTGACGATTCAGCAGTCCGGCGGAGAGAAGAACGTCTATCACAACGTCGCTATCAAGGTCCTTCACAGCGCCCTCTACGTGACGTCGGAGGATGGCAAAGGCACGCTTGTGATCAATCGAGCGGCGTGTGCGTATCAGGGCAAACTCATGGTCTGCTTGCCGACGAGCGCCGCGCTCGTTCAGTCGGGCAAGACCAGTCCTCTCGATTTTCAGAAGGGAACCGTCTACCTAAATTCGACCGACGATGCGCAACAGTTGAGCGCCTCGACGACAAAAGTCGCGCCGCACAGCATCGTGCTTTCTTTTACGACCCAGCGCGGGACCTACGTCAGCCTAACCGGCCAGATCGACAAGGTGGTGAAATAAATGAAGTATCTTTGTGTGATAATGGCCGTCCTTTTCGCACTTTCGCCGGCGATTGCGTCGGCTGGTAGAGGC
>JBAUMX010000148.1:0-1600 GCA_049578945.1 Candidatus Cybelea sp.
CCGCAACAGATCGAGCATCCCGTACAGCGCCCGAAGCGCAAGCGCGCCGCGTTCCTCGACGAGCCGTTGCGCAAAGGCTTGGCAGCCGGGGCCGGCTCCGGCAATGCGCGCAGCAAGTTGCTCAACTTTTACCGGCGTTTGCTTGGGAAGATACGCGTCGACGATGCGGCGCTGCCCTTTGCCGGTAACGGCATGTTCTCGCACCAGTTGCTGGGTTTTGGGGTCGATGATTCGGATCCACAAGCGGCCGATGTGAACGACGACCCGGGTGCCAACGTAGTGCGGCGGCGCGTGGTAGTAGGCGCCATCGACTTCGATGAACCCATCGAAGTGCACAGTACGCTCGCCAATGCGGTAGTATTCGAAGCGACGCAATGGTAGCTGCTGCAGAAACGGCTTTTCCTCGTCGAACATCACCCGAACTTGCCGCTTGGTCGTGCCGTGGATGCGGTTCATCGCCCAACGCTCATCCCAGCGCTCGAGGTGCGCGTTCTGATCCTCGATGCTCTCGAAGCGTCGTCCTTTCAGAGCCGTCTCTTGTGTGTAGCCAATCTCGGATTCGACTTTGCCTTTGAGGTCGGGTGCATACGGCCGACACGGCAGCGCGATCACGCCGTAGTGCTCCAGCATCTTGGCATAGAGCGGATTGAGCTGCGGATCGTAGACGTCGGGCTTCAGTACACCTTCTTTGAGATTATCAAAGCGAATCGTGTGCGGGACACCGCCGAACCTCGTGAACGCCTCTTCGTGTAGCTTGCACCAGATCTCGCTTGACGAGTTCCACACAACTTTGCGAAAGGCGCGGCGGCTGTTGCTCAGCTTCATCACGAACAGGCGCGGGCGGCGGTATTTTCCGGTCTGCGGATGACGCGTCGGCGCGCCTTCGCCGTAGTCGACCTGCGCTTCTTGGCCTGGCTCGGTCTCGAATCGGCAGCTGATCTTCGGATCGCGTGGTCGTAGTTTGCCGACGAAGCGTTTGACCGCGTTGTAAGCCCCAGGGTAGCCATGGTGCTCGACGAGATCTTGGTAGATCGAAACGGCGTTACGGCCTTTGGCGGCCTCGGTTTCAATGAAGGGGCGATAAGGCTCGCAGGCGCTACGCGATCGCCGCGAGCCGGTGGGCACTCCGGGCGAGGTGGTACATTTTGGATCGGTGGCCACTTTGGCCGGTCTTGAGTCGGTGGCCACTTTGGCGGGGGTGGTACATTTTGAAAGCTCGGTGGCCAGTTCGAGCGCGATGCGCCGAATCGTCGCCCGGTGGAAGCCGGTCTCCCGCGCGATCCGGCGTTCTCGCCATCCCAGGCGCAGCAGACCAATGATCGCTTGTCGCTCGTCCATGCTCAGTCGGTTCATAAACGGCGTCTTGCGACGCCGCCCTGGCATGCTCGGGCTGGATCAGCTTATCGGTGGTACATTTTCAAGGCCGAAAGTGGCCACCGACCCCTGGTACATTTTCAACCGGCCACCGGTGGTACATTTTGGGTGGCCACCGAGGATCCGCTGGGGCCGGTGAGCATGACGCCGGGAGACAGAGCGCTTTGAAACGAGGCCGCCCTCTCCGAGCGCTGCGATCGAAGGCCGTAAATGCGAGGCTCAGTGA
>JBAUMX010000149.1:0-44345 GCA_049578945.1 Candidatus Cybelea sp.
GCCGCTTAGAACCGACGCCGGAAAGACGAAGACGGATTGACCCGCCGGCGTCATCGGGCCGAGCGCCCCCGCTTGGCGTTCCGCGCAACCTGCGAGCAATATCGCCGCGACGCAAACACTTAGTCCACAGCGGCTTAGGCTTTGAGTTTGCATCTGCTTGGCTCCCTTCCGCAGACGGATACAAGGGCAGATGCCCTAGCACCCCCAGCGTACATCGTGCTCAAGCTCGCGCACCACGGACAATTTGTACCGGCAACCGGCACAACTTGCCGGAGCTAAGAGCCTCGCAAAACTAGGCCCCCCTGTCCGCGCGCTGCGAGCGAAGGCCGCAAAGCCAAGGCTCTGCGAAGCTCTAAGCCGCGCTGCGCAATGCGAATCGACAGCCCCGCAAAACGGCCCTTCTCTGCCGGGGGGCGGGGCGGCGCGGCTGATATTTGTCGCCGGGATCAAATCAAAAGTAGAGCGTGCCGGTCCAGGTATCAGTGTAGGACTTCGGGTAGTAGGCCCTGCTAATCGTTCCGCTCCCCGTCGCATGAGTGAAGCGACCAGTTCCGCCGGTCACTGTGTAGCCATTTGAGTTTGGGCTAACGGTCGCTGTGATGCTGTCGGTTTTGGAGCGTAAGCTCTTGAGAATGGCCCTGCCTGTAAAGGTTCCGTCCACAATTTTTATGCTGACTCGCTCATAGCTGCTGCGTAGGAACTTCGCAGTTCCCGATCCGCGGAAAATGGTTACATGGCAACCAGTTCCACAAGCGTGCCCCCCATCTTTTCCGGAGTAGCTAGCGCTGAACGCACCGCCAGACAGCCGCGAAGCGGCGGACTTTGGTTCAGCGGAGTTGGCAAACTGCTGCGCCGAGCTAAACCCAGCGATTTGGCTTCCGCCGCACCCCGCAAACAATGTAGCCGTTACGCACACGCTTAACGCATAGCGGCCTAAAGTCAAACTCCTCATCTGCATTACTCCTCTGGCGGATGGCCGCAAGGGGCCGCTCCGCCACGCTTAGCCTACCTCGGGCTCAGGCCTGTCTGCCACGCACAACCCGCACAGGCGACCCGCACAACTTGAGCCAAGCCTTTCAAAACAAAGGCCCCCCTCCCGTCGCGGCGCTCGAGGGGGGCTCGCACCGCGAAGGATGCGGAACGGTTTTCGCCTTCACTTTACGTCGTTAGCCGCCCCGCGCCGCCCGCTGCGCTCGGAGGCGGACATAAAGAAGAGAGCACCGGCACAGTTGAATAGCCGGTGCTCTTCATATGTAGTTTCTCTCCGTCGACAGGAGACCTAGATTATTTGTTCTTTACTGCCACCACCCCGAGCGGCGAGTCGAAGCTGCCCGTGAATTGCGCAATCGGCGCACCGCCGGCCGGGTAGTTGAAAACCTCGCCACCATTCTCCGCATCGCCGCAATACAGCATACCCTTAACGATCCACGTCTGCGCGCAGTCGCCAACGCCGCTGTACTGTATGGTGTTCTTCAACGTTGCGGTCGTTCCACTAACCGCGTACTGATACGTCTCGCTCGTGAGCTGATCGAACACGCTGAGGTAGGTGCCATCCCACTGCACCGAGCCAGGAAACTCGGGTGCGTTGCTCGTTGTGATCATAACGGCTTTGCTGCTGCCCTTCGGAAGCTCGACGAGCATGAAACTACTCGGGCCGAAACCGTCGGCAAAGAGATTGCCCTTGGGATCGTAGCCGTCGAAGAACTCTTCGGTCAACGGCGTCTTGTACACCGTAGGCGTCCCGGTCGCGTTCTTGAAGATTGCGACCTGACCACCGGAGCCGTAAGAATTCCCCAAGAGTATTCCAACTGCAAGATCGCCGCTAGTGTTCATGGCGCAGCTGGATGTGATCGTGTAATCAAGAGTTAGCGACCTAAGCAGCTTTTGCGGAACCTGATATTCGTCGATCAGTTCGCCCCGACGCCCGGGGTTCCAGAAAATCTTCTTCCCGTAGCCGTACAAAACGTTGGTGCACCCTTGGCCGCCGGCGCCATTAAGCTGACCAATCATCGCGGTGCTTTTTGGATAGTTGAAAATGCTGGCATAGCTGCCGTAGAAGTTGAACACGTACTCAAAGTGCTTCAACCTCCTGTGCCGGTCGGGAACAATCGTCTCGTAACGGGGCGTCGCGCTCAGGCGCGCTGCCGTGACGGGCCTTCCGTTCACGAAGAGTGTCCTACCGACGTATTGGTAGTTGAGGGGAGCGGTTGACGGCGCGCCTGCCGAGCCGCCGCTGCACGCCGCGCATATCGCGAGTGCAGCCAGAGAACTGGCGTTTTTTACTAAACCAGGCAAATTCATGAACGTTTGAGCTCCTTTTTGAGTGGTAAGATTGCTTGGCTTCCTTAGTTAGCTAAAAAGCGGGGAGCGAATCAGATTCATCAACTCGCACTTGAGCGCCTTTTCGAAGTTGGAGACTAGTTCTTTGCTGCCACCACGCCGAGCGGCTCGCGAATCATCGTCGCCTCGCCGCCGACCGCCGCAGCGATCGCGTTCGGTTTGTGGCCACGGGACCGTGGTTCAAACGGCGGCTTGACCGAGAGCGGTTAACCCGAGTTCAGTTGAAGCATTTTTTTCTCGACGTGGCAGCGCACCAAGAACTCCTGTCCACTCGTGTGCGAAATCGTCACCTTTGCGATAAACTCCGCTTCCTCGTGTTCGGGTGCTACTAGCGTGGCAATGTGTCCATTATCCATCGAAACCGCAAGCCGAGGATTGCCGCTGCTAATGCTCCAGCCAGACTTCGGCAAAAGATGAAAGATCGCGCTGGATACGTCCCTCGTCGTGTTGGAAATGAGCGTGATCACGGCTTCCTCGAGGTGCGGAGTGTTTTCGAAGCGAGCCCCTCCGCGATTGCCGCCGTGCGTTCTTCAGCGTTGGCGGCAGGTACGGCAAGCGATTTCATTGCGGGCGAGCACCCGGCCGCGTCTAAGGCAACCCCGACGGCAGCGTATGCCAGCTCTTTGCGGTCCATTTCAATCTCATTTGGAAGCTCTAGGGTGCAACCGTAGTATGTCGTCGTTGGGAGCGTCCCATCTAAAATAAACGAAACGCCGGCCAGCCGCCGCTTGAGGTCGGGCGAACCCGCCCTAGTGCAGTGAACATGGGCAATAGCTGCGCGGTGACTGCGGCGCGAGGCTACGCTATGGCGTAAGGGAAAACACGGTGCCGATGCCTTCAACGCCACCGAGGTAGGTTGTGCCTACGAGGCTCCCGCCTCTAAAGGTCATGCCAGTCAGGGGCTGGGCGCCGTCTGTGCCCTTGCCGAAGGTGTGCAACACGTTCTCGATGCCGCCCGTCGTGATGCTGAAAACTGTGCCATCGTTTTCGGTACCGCCACTGACCGTCGTCCCGTACAGCGTGCCTTTTACATTGATCAGCCGCGCCGCAGGAGAATGGCCATCGGTTCCCCCGATGAAGCTGTGCAGCACTTTCTCGGTGCCGCCCGTCGTGATGCTGAAGACTGTGCCACCGTTTTCGGTACCGCCGGCCAAGGTTGTACCATAGAGCGTTCCGCGTACATCGGTTAGGCCCGCCTCGGGCTGATTGCCATCGGGTCCCTTGCCGAACCTGTGAAGAACTTTTTCCTTCCCTCCTGTGGTGATGGTAAAAACCGTGCCATGGTTGTGCGCGCCGCCAGTGAACGTTGTACCGTAGAGCTTGCCGCCTACGTCGATCAGGCCTGCCTGGGGAATAGCGCCGTCGGTTCCCCCGGCGAAGCTGTAGAGCACTTTCTCCGCGCCGCCCGTCGTGATGCTGAAGACAGTTCCCACATTGTACGCGCCGCCTGCGTCCGTTGTGCCGTAGAGCGTGCCCTTTGCGTTGATCAGGTCTGCCGTAGGACCACTGCCATCGGTGCCGCCGCTGAAGCTGTGCAGCACCTTTTCCGTGCCTCCCGTCGTGACGCTGAAGACCGTGCCGCCGGTGCCCGCGTTATACACGCCGCCATTGCCCGTCGTGCCGTAGAGCATGCCGTCTACGCTAGCCAGGCCTGCGAACGGGAAAAAGCCATCGGTGCCGTTGCCGAAGCTGTGCAGCACCTTTTCCGCGCCGCCCGTGGTGATGCTGAAGACGGTCCCGCAACTACTTGAACCGCAATAGTATGCGCCGCCTGCGAACGAAGTGCCGTAGAATGTGCCCCCCGTGCCGATCAAGTTCGAGTGGGGATAGTTCCCATCGGGGGTTACGCCAAAGCTATACAGGACTCTGTAGTTCGTGCTGCTAGTACGCGCTGAAGGCGCAGGCATCAGTGGGATCGCACCCGGCGCGCTGATCGGCGGCTGCGATCCACCGCACCCTGCGAGCAACGCTGCGGAGACATACCCGCTTATTGCAAAGTGGCTAAGATTCCAACGCCTCATCTGTGATTTGCTCCTTGCATCTTGGGCATCGGCTTTGTGCCGGTTACGGTAATAATGCGAAGACAGTTCCGCAGCCTGTAGACTTGTGGCATGCCCCCAGGATGCGGTGGCGGCCGCCCTGCGGCGTCGTTCCGTAAAGAACGCCAGCGACATCGAGCAACGACGCCATTGGGTAGGCTCCATCCGTGCCGCCTGTGAAGTCGTGCATGACCGTTTCCACGCCAGTCGTGGAAATACTGTAAACGGTTCCGAAACCGGCGCTGCCGCCTTGGGCGGTGGTGCTGTAGAGCGTGCCACGCACGTCGATTAGGCCTGCCGTGGGCTCGCTGCCATCGGTGCCGCCGGCAAAGCTGTATACAACCTTCTCCGAGCCGCTCGTCGTGATGCTAAAGACCGTACCATTGCCGTGTGTACCGCCGGAAGAGGTTGTGCCGTAAAGTGTGCCACCCACGTCGATTAGGCCTGCCGTGGGTGAGCTGCCATCGGTGCCGCCCGCAAAGCTGTACACAACCTTCTCCGAGCCACTCGCCGTGATGCTGAAGACCGTTCCGTATCCGTACGCGCCGCCTTGCGACGTTGTGCCGTAGAGCGTACCACTTACGGCGATTAGGCCCGCGACCGGCTGGCACCCGTCGGTGCCGCGGGCGAAGCTATGCCGCACTTTCTCCGAGCCGCTCGTTGTTATGCTGAAGACCGTGCCGCAGTTGTACTTGCCGCCCATAGTGGTTGTGCCGTAAAGCCTGCGGTCCCCGTCAAACAGGGATGCGGCGGGAAAAAGGCCATCGGTTCTATGGCCGAAGCTATGGAGCACTTGCTCCACGCCGCTCGTCGTGACGCTAAAGACCGTGCCGCCGTCACTGTAGAAGCTGTAGTAATATGAGCCGCCCACTTCCGTCGTGCTGTAAAGCGTGCCCTTCACATCGATCAAGCTCGCCTCGGGGAGGGCGCCGTCGGGTTTTCTTTTGACACTATAGAGCACTTTCTCCGTGCCACTCTTTGTAACGCTGAAGATCGTGCCTCTGTTGGCCGTGCCGCCGTAGGCGGTGGTGCCGTAGAGCGTGCCATGCACGTCGATTAGCGCTGCATGAGCTCGATCGCCATCGGGCGCGCCGAAGAAGCGATACAGGACTCTGTAGTTCGGGCTCTTGTCGCGTGTCCCGAGCGCGTGGGTTAGCGACATTGTGCCCGGCGCGGCGATCGGCGGCTGCGATCCGCCGCAGCCGGCAACCAGTGCGGCCGCAACGCAAACGCTTAGCGCAGCTCGGCCTAGATTCCAACGTCTCATTTGTTCTTTGCTCCTTGCATCTTGGGGATCGGCTTTGTGCCGGTTACGGTGACAATGCAAAGACGGTTCCGCAGCCCAGAGAAGTGTGGCACCCCGCCTTGTTGTGGCGGCCGCCCCTCACCGTCGTTCCGTAAAGGACGCCAGCGACATCGAGCAACGCTGCAATTGAGTTGGCTCCATCCGAGCCGCCTGCGAAGTCGTGCACAACCGTTTCCGCGCCACTCGTGGAAATACTGAAAACGGTTCCGAAACCGGCGCTGCCGCCGGAAAAGGTGGTGCCGTAGAGCGTGCCGTCTACGTTGATTAGGCCAGCGTCGGGAATGCTGCCGTCGGTACCGCCGGCAAAGCTGTATACAACGTTCTCCGAGCCGCTCGTCGAAATGCTAAAGACCGTGCCATTGCCCTGTGTGCCCGCCCGAAGAGGTTGTGCCGTAAAGTGTGCCGTCCACGTCGATTAGGCCTGCGCGGGGAAGACTGCCATCGGTTCCGTAACCGAAGCTGTGCAGCACTTTCTCCGCGCCGCTCTTCGTGATGCTAAAGACCGTTCCGCAGCTCACTCCGCCAGCACACCCGCTATACGCGCCGCCATACGACGTTGTGCCATAGAGCGTACCACCGACGTCGATTAGGCCTGCGGCCGGCCTGCAGCCATCGGTGCCGCGGGCGAAGCTATACCGCACTTTCTCCGAGCCGCTAGTTGTTATGCTAAAGACCGTGCCGCAGTTGTACTTGCCGCCGAGAGCGGTTGTGCCGTAAAGCCTGTGGCTCCCGTCAAACAGGGACGCGATGGGATGAACGCCATCGGTTCTGTGGCCGAAGCTATGTAGCACTTTCTCCACGCCGCTAGTCGTGACGCTAAAGACTGTGCCGCTGTCGCTGTAGTAGCTGTAGCGATATGAGCCGCCGGCCAACGTCGTGCCGTAAAGTGTGCCCTTTACATCGACCAAGGCCGCCGCGGGGACGGCGCCGTCGGGGGCTCTTTGGACACTATAGAGCACTTTGTCCGTGCCACTCTTCATAACGCTGAAGATCACGCCTCTGTTGGCGGTGCCGCCCTTCCCCGTTGTGCCGTAGAGCGTGCCATGCACGTCGATTAGCTCCGCATAAGGTAGAGCGCCATCGGGCGCGCCGAAGAAGCGATACAGGACTTTATAGTTCGTGCTCTTGCCGCGTGCCCCGAGCGCGTGGGTTTGCCGCATCGCACCGGGCGCGCCGATCGGCGGCTGCATGTCACCCTGACCCTTCGACAGGCTCAGGGGAAGGGCGCCGCAGCCGGCAACCAGTGTGGCCGCAACGCAAACGCTTAGCGCAGCTCGGCTTAGATTCCAACGTCTCATTTGTGCTTTGCTCCTTGCCAACGGAAAGCCGCGGGCCTCAGCGTAGTTCGCTGCGTCGGCCCACGGCTCCGGGGTAGGTCACCGGCAACTTGCCCCTCGTCGCTTTAGAATTGAGCCAGGTTCGCTAATGTTTTCAGATCTGAAGCGCCAGTATGCGCGGCGGAATGGCACCCTACTTTTTGCGAAACTTGGACCTATACCTCGCGGTTAACGTTGTAATACCATCGTCCAATGAGGACTATGTCGTTCGCAATCGCTTTAGCTGTTGCACTTCCACTACTGGCTCAGAAGTCTACCGCGTCACCGACTCCAGAAGCAACGCCGCTGGTTCCCCCGACCACAAGAGATGGGAGTAAAGACTTTGACTTTATGCTCGGTACCTGGAACGTGCACACTCGAATACTAAGCAAGCTCTTTGTCCATAGCCATGATTGGAAAGATTGTTACGCTCGCATCACAACCAAAGCATTCGAGAACGGTGGCGGTGAGCTCGAAGTCGGCCCCATTCGCTGCCTGGGGGCTCAGCCTGTGAGCACCATTACTGTCCGCATCTACAACACCTCAACCCATCAGTGGTCCCTCTATTGGGCAAGCGACACGACCAGTTTGAGCGGGCCGCCGCAAGTCGGTCATTTTGGATCGGACGGCGTGGGCATTTTCGATACGTATTACACCTACAGAGGGATTCCGGTAGTCGCCCGTTACCGATGGAGCGTTCTTCCCGGAAATCACCCGCATTTCGAGCAACTTTACTCCAACGACAACGGCAAAACGTGGGAGCTCAACTGGGACAGCGTGTGTACGAGGGTGTCCGCTTAGCACAGCGGCCTGGCGATTCGCGAAAGCCGTGTACGACCTAGTGCCCTGCCTTTGGGGTCAACGCAAAGACGGTTCCGCAGCCGCTACCAGCGCATTTCGAACTGCCGCCGTATGCCGTCGTCCCGTAGAGAACGCCTTGGACGTCGATCATTGCCCCAGAGGGAAACGCTCCGTCGGAGCCGCGAGCGAAGTTGTGAAGCTTCGTCTTATGGCCGGTCAGGCTAATGCTGTACACGGTGCCGGGGCCGAAGCCATAGCTGAATGTGCTACCACCCCCTGAAGTCGTGCCGTACAGGGTGCCGTTCACCTCTATCAAACCGCCCGACGGATTAAAGCCACCGATGTTGCCAGGACCGAAGCGGTACAGCACCTTCTCCTCGCCGGCAGTGGTAACGCTGTAAACGATTCCACAACCCATCGCACCGCTTGCGCATCCCACATTGCCACCCGCAGTCGTGGTGCCGTACAGGGAGCCGCTCACGTCGATCAAGTCCCCGGACGGCCTCGCGCCGTCCGGGGAGTTGCCGAAGCTGTACAGCACTTTTTCGGTACCTGTCGTGGTTATGCTGTAAACCGTTCCGTTGTCAAATGAGCCGCCCGCGATCGTCGTGCCGTAAAGCGTGCCATTCACGTCAACCAAACCCGCGTCTCCTGGGTCCTCGCCGTCGGAGCCGCTACGGAAAGTGTACAGGACCTTCTCCGAGCCGCTTGTGGTAATGCTGTAAACCGTCCCACAAGAATGGGCAGCCGCTGACGTTGCTGAGGCCGGTCGTGCCGTACAAGGTGCCATTCACGTCGATCAAACCCGAGAACGGGTTAGTTCCGTCGGAGCCACCACCGAAGCTATGAAGCATCGTTTCCGTGCCGGTCAGGCTAATGCTGTACACGGTCCCGGGGCCATAGCCGACGGTGCCACCGCCGTACGCGGTCGTGCCATACAGCGTGCCGTTCACGTCGATCAAGTCCCCATTCGGGGATGCCCCGTCGGAGCTGCCGCCGCGGAAACTGTAAAGCACCTTTTTCTTACCGGAAGTTGGATTCAGTCGGTAGACCGTTCCGCAACCGGTGCCGCCGTCTATTGGGCAAGCGTCCCCACCTCCGAACTGCGTCGTGCCGTAGAGTGTGCCGTTCACGTCAAGCAAGCTTCCTGCGGGGCGGCCGCCGTCGCGCGTGTGGCTGAACCTATGCACCACCCGGTAGTGCGCGCCGTTGCGAGCTGGCGCGATTGCCGAGGTTTGCGGTATCACACTCGGCGCGACGATCGGCGGCTGCGACCCACCGCATCCTGCGAGCAACGCTGCGATCACGCAGCTACTTATTGCATAGCGGATAAGATTCCAACGTCTCATGGTTGCTTTGCTCCTTGCACGCTAAACGCCGCAGGTCTCCGTATGATTCGTCGAAGGCGCCGTTCAACGAGCCCCGCCGCTGGAGCGCGTGATGATCAATCTACCAGTTGATGACGACTAGGCCGTTGCCCCTAGCGTTTTTCCAGTTACCCCAATATCGGACGTTTGTAGCGCGGGGTTCAGCGTACGATGACCCGCCGGCGCCACCACCGCCGCCTACATCTCCGGCGTGTACGTAACAAGCGCTCCCGCCCCCACCACCGCCGAAGTAGCCTCCGCCGCCACCTCCGCCACCGGCAGGGTATGCTCGGCGCCCACTGCGCGCAACCACCCCGCCGCGTCCACCGAGACCGAGCGCCCCATCCGATCCGGCACTCCCAGCGGAGCGACAAAACTTGACTTTGTTGCCGCCTGGCCCGCCGGCGCCGCCCGCCGTTTGTGTGCCTCCAAACCCGCCCCCGCCGGGGGAGCCTGCGCCATACGACATCCCGTCGCTGCCCGGGCCACCACTGAACCCGCCGCCGCTCCCGCCAGCACCATAGCCGCCACCAGTGGAAAAGCAGTACGTGAGGCCGCCAGTACCGCCGCCTCCCGCGGCGACCAGAATGCGATCGCGCAGCCTACCGTGACCGGTTCGCACATCCGAGGCGCCGCCTCCGTTGCTCCCACCCTGTCTGTTGCCCTGACCTCCGCCGTTAAAACCGTCGGCGCCGCCGACGTAGACGCTCAACCGCTCTCCTGACGCGACTGGGATGGAGGCATAGACTCGAGCTCCTCTTCCAGTGCTCAGACAGTGGTAGAAGGTGCCACCGGCACCGCGAGCGACGACGGTGATCCTCCGCACGGCCGCCGGTACCGTGAACGACTGAGCCTCCCCGGTAAAAACGAAGGTCTTGCTGTGCACTGGCGACTTGGCTAACGACCCGTATCCCGAGGATGCCGGCGCACCGATTGGCGGCTGCGATCCGCCGCAGCTTGCAAGCAGTGCGGCCGCAACGCAAACGCTTAGCGCACCGCGGTTTAGATTCCAACGTCTCATTTGTGCTTTGCTGCTTGCCAACGGAAAGCCGACATCATACAAGGCACCCTGCTTTGCGGCGTCGCGGGCGGGATGGCTCATTTCGGCGTCAACGCAAAAACGGTTCCACACGCGTCGTCTCTGCAGCTTTCCAGGCCGCCGTCAGTCGTCGTGCCGTAGAGCGTGCCGTTCACGTTCGTTAAGCTCGCGGACGGTCTCGCGCCGTCGGTGCCGCTCCTGAAGCTGTGCAATATCGACTCCGAGCCGGCGGTGGTTACTTCGTAGATGGTTCCGCAACCGCTCGGACTGGATCCTGTTTTTTTGCAGTCGCCCTCGCCTCCGCGCGGCGTCGTGCCGTAGAGCGCGCCATTCACGTTCGTTAAGCCCCCGGCTGGGAACGCGCCGTCGGAGCCGCCGGCGAACCTGTATAGCACTTTCTCCGTGCCGGAGAGGCTTACGCTGTAGACGATTCCACAACCATGGGCTGCGTTAATGTGGCATTTTCCCGCGCCACCCAGAAGCGTCGTGCCGTACAATGTGCCGTTTACGTCGATCAAGGCCCCATACGGCAACAGCCCGTCGGAGCCGCCACTAAAGCTGTACAGGACGTTCTCTTTGCCGCTCGTGCCGATGCTAAAGACGGTCCCGGCGTCATACTTACCGCCCCCCACCGTCGCGCCGTACAATGTGCCGTTCACGTCGATCAAGCCTGCGACCGGGGACGATCCGTCGGCACAATTGGAGCTGCCGCAAAAGCGGTACAGTACTTTATATTTGCCGCCCGGGCTGATACTGTAAACGGTTCCGCAACAAGGATATGAAGTACTGTTGCCACGGCCGCCGTTAAATGTCGTGCCATACAGTGTGCCCTTCACGTCGATTAGGCTCGCGTTCGGATTCGCTCCGTCGGCGCAGCTTCGGCTTTCGCATCCGTAGGTAAAGCGATGCAACACCTCCTCCTTGCCGGCCGTGGTTGTGCGGAACACGGTCCCACAGCCGAAGTCGTACAAGAAACATCCCCCGCCGCCGGAATATGACGTGCCGTATAGCGTACCGCCCACGTCGATCAAAGCGGCCTGCGGGTGTTCCGCGTCGGAGCCGCCGCGGAAACGATACAGCACCTTATCTTCGCCTGCCGGACTCATGCTAAAAACGGTTCCGTCGTTAACTCCGCCGCCGCTCGCTGTCACGCCGTAGAAGGTCCCCCCCATATTGAGCAAGCCTCCAGGGACCCTTCCGCGAGAGCGCCTGCGGGGCTCGGAGCCGAACCTCAATAGCACCTGGTAGGAATGTGCCTCGCGTTGCCACGCCGGCCGCGACAGCGGCGGCGCTGTGCTGCTATTTGCGGAACAGCTCGCCATCGCGATAGCTGTGCAGAGCGTAAAATGGCTAAGCTTCCAACGTCTCATGTGTGCTTTGCTCCTTGCCCACGGAACGCCAAGCCTCAGCATGATTCGGCGCGTCGGGCCACGGCTCCGCGGAGACCTCGCCAGGACCGGCCGCAGGCCTTCAAAATTGGTCCGTGCGAGGAGCCCACTCGAAACAACCGTTACGACCCGGAGTAGTACGCCGCGATGAAATTACTACGCTTACTTGTTGTTTCGAAGACGGCGATCTTTCGCACGCTGCCTCTTTTGCGCGACGGACGCGTTCCACTGGCGCTAAAATTGGTTGCGGCTGCGCTTGCGCTGCTTGTGATTTCGCCCGTCGACCTCTTCGGCGATATTCCGGTTCTCGGTGCGCTCGACGATGCGGCGTTGTTGACGCTGCTCTGCATCTGGTTCGTCAGTCAGGCGAGCAAACACATCGAACCCGTTCCGGTTCGGCGACGCCCGGGCAGCCGGCTCGCTATACCCCTCTAACGCCAGCTCAGGCGATGCCGGAAAGACGGCCTGCTCTCTCGAAGCCTCGAGCCGTGACCCGCTCATTGGCCGCGGCCGGGGTTGTCGCTCTAACGTTGTTGCAGCCGGCCGTCACGCTCGCCGCCCCTCCGGGAGGATTGCGGGCCTATCGACCGGCGCCTCCTCGGCCACATCCCGTGGCGGCTTCGCCGTCGCGCAACCTGTCAGCGGGAGATCGTTTTCAGGTTCCGTTCCACGTTGATGTGCAGCCTAAGCCGCTTCCCGAGCAGCGTCAATCTGATGCAATCAAAGGGTCGCCCGACGTGAGTTGGCGACCGGGAGCGTATCGGCGCGGATGGGTTACTGCTCCTAAGGTGGGCTACCTATGGTATCAACCCGCGTGGCTTCAACCGATGTGCCATTTGAATAACGCCTTTACTGGAGCGCCGAACTCGTCGACAGCGCAGCAGGACGTCAAGATCGGCTCGCTCGTCGACAAAAACTCCAGGAATCTTTTCTCGATGGCGCCCTCACATAAGCCCGAAATGGCGATTTCTGATGACGGCACCGCAACGGCGTCCTCGGGTCTCAAGTATGAGTTTCAAGCAGCGCCTTGCGGGTCGGCGAATTCCGTCAACTTCTGAACGACGATTACTTTTGCGCTGATCGCCACCCGGTTAGAGTCCGTCCGTTTCTGCTATCGGGAGGCACAACATATGGAAGGCTTTGCACGCTCGGCCCTAACGATCGGCGCAGCTGCGCTCTTTGCCGGCTGCGGGCCCCAGGTAACCGTATTTACTCCTTCGGCAGGCGCGCTCGCCCAACCGCGGTTTCGGATTTGCAAACGGAAGTACAGCTGCGCCGGAACTCCTGATTAGCGCTTGGCGATATGGGCGTTCGGGCCCCGGTCTGTTAGAGTTCGCCCAACATGCGAGCGGCAACGCTTCGCCGATGAGGCAGCTTGACTTTATTTTTCCTCCGTACGGAGAGGATCGTTTCGGGAACTTTTGGGGTGGCCCAGTGCATTATTCGGTCGCCGGGCACGTTATCGGTCGCCTCTTGGTACTTCAAGGCGACGTGCTCACGGCATTCACTCTGGACCGAAACCACAACGTCTATATAGCCGGCGGTCCCGGGAAGCCTCAAACGTGCCCATTCACAGGCGAGGTGACCGTAAACGAATACGCCGCCGGCGTGTACGGACAGCCGCCTCCGACCCGCTACATCGATCTCGGTCGGCCGTGCTCGATCCCTTCGATCACCGTGACCGGGAGCGGAAACGTCGCCGTAACCGCCGTGTATATGAAGCGCAAACTGACACGTTTTGTCATTCGCGAGTTCCCCTCCAGAGGCAGCGGCGAGGTAAAACCGATCCGCGCGATCGAACTCGGGTCGGCGCCCGTCTCAAACCTAGTGGGAGACACAAGAGGCGACATCTACGCTTTGATTGGATCGCCTTCTTCATCGAATGGTGGAACCATCGCAGAGTACGGCCCGACGGGAACGCGATCTCGGCGCCTCGGTATTAGCGGCAACGTTTTGGGTTTTGCGCTCGATGCGCGCGAGCGAATCTTTGCTGCGCTGGCTGGAACAGGCGGTACAACGATCGCCGAGGTTGATAGCTTCAGGTCGGGGTCCCGCGTCCCGTTCGCGCGACTGAAGGGAAAGAAGACGCGATTTGTCGGCGCGTTGTTCATCGGAATAACTGCTCGCCAATAATTTTCATGGGTCTGATCTCTGCCGCTGGGTCGTTCGTGCAAGATTTGCCTTCACACTGGCCAGTATGCCGGCTGTCACCGCCTCATCGTGCGTCCCAGTATAGGTGGGCAGACGCTCCGTTGTCGGCCCGTACGGCTGCGCAACGATGCGATAGTCGAAAACGACGTTAGATGATCCACGCTCTCGAATGGTCGTCGCCGTATTGTGCTCCTTAACGAGGAACGCATCGGCGGTTTTTTGGGCCACGTAGAGCCCGTTACAATCGCCTTGAGGTGTGAGGAACACTAAATATCGGAAACGTCCGTCGATCGTGCTTGCGAATCGAGGATCGAGCCGAACAACTGCGCGCCCTTCCACGAGTTGCGCTTCGCCGAAATCCTCCATAGTCGGCGTACTCTGCTGTGGTGCGAAGGTACCGACCTCGTCGCCGTGCGACGTAGTTCTAACCGTCATGGGCGAACCATGTTGAGTGACGCTCCCCGCCACGGTCAAGTTGCCACGATGGTCGAGAAACAGTACCTGCGTTTCGTTATCGGAGCCTCCAAATGCGTCGATAAGTGGCCCGTTGCTCATGAACCTGCCAACGACGAGTGCCGGAAACCGGCGAACCGCGCCGATGGCCGACACGGCGATGGCACCGAAACCCATTACGCCCACGCTGTTGTCGGCTTCACCGAAGACTCCGGCCCCAGACTTCGTGCATAAGAACGTACAGCCTGGCCTTGCTCTGCCGAACACCTCTCCATAGACGCCCACGTTGTCACGCGATTGGCCGCGTACCCCGGAGTTCCCGTTTTGCGTTTTTGAAATATCGACGCCAAGCGTACCCTGTTGGAAAAAGCCGTTCGCCGAACTGTCGAACGACGTTACACCGGCGACACCAGTGCCGAAATCCGACTTGCCGACTACCCCAGCGTTTGTGTCTAATTGATTCGTTGATTGATCCAGGCCGGTTAAGGCGCCTTTATAGGTACTGAGCGGCGCATTGGGGTTCAGGTTGTTGTTGATGAGCTTGCGGCCCTCGATTGCGTAATTGGTCTGCGATACGCCGACGATTGCCTTGCCGCTCGATGAGTTCACAACGCTTAAGCATGGTTGATTGCGGGAGCACGCGTATGAAACGAGTTGTTCGACCGCTGACGCGGCACCCGCGGGTGCCAACAGCACGAGCCCCGATACTAATACCGCGAGCATCAGCAGACACAGACAAAGCGCTGTCCGGAAATTGAGGTAGCTTAACATATAACGTCCTCCAGATCTGGTAAACGTTCTATCGGTAGCTCCCACGTCGGCGACACTCCGCAATACGGCGCCGGCCAAACATCATCGCCAGGAGATGACCATGCACGCCCGTGGCAAACTCCTCTGGAGCTACTGTGCGCCTTCTTGCTGGCTCTGTCAATGGGTGCAAGTGCGTTTTGACACCTAACGCCAGCCCGCCGCGCTTGCGAGTCTGCATCGCGTCTGGGTGCTTAGCGGTTTATCAGCTCGTTTATGGGGTTAACGTGAAGACCGTTCCGTGCCCATGCCTCCCGCCGAAAGCTGTGGTGCCGTAGAGCGTGCCATTGACGTTGAGAAGAGACGCCAACGGCCCATCGCCGTCCGGTTCACGTCCGAAGCTGTAGAGTGTGGTTTCCCCACCGGACGTACTGATGCTGTAGACGGTTCCCCCACCATTCGCGCCGCCTTCGTACGTCGTGCCGTAAAGCGTACCGCTCACGTCAGTTAGGCCCGCGTCGGGAGTTACGCCATCGCCGCCGCCACCACCGAAGCGGTGCAGAACGGTCTCTTGGCCGCTCGTGGTTACGGCGAAAACGGTTCCGCAGCCAGCAAAGTGGCCGCTATGACCAGTAATGCATCCCGTACCGCCCTCGGGAGTCGTGCCGTAGAGCGTGCCGTTCGCGTCGATCAAGCTCGCCCCAGCAGGGTGTGCGCCATCGGAGCCACCGCCGAAACTGTACAATTCTTTCTCCGTACCGGACGTAGTGACGCTGAAGACCATCCCAAAATATAGGTTTGCGCCGCCATAGGTTGTCGTTCCGTAGAGCGTGCCATTCACGTCTACCAAGCCTGCCGCGGGAGTATTGCCGTCGACGGGAGGGTATGTGAAACTGTGCAATACTTTTTCGGTGCCGGACGTTGTGATGCTAAAAACAGTTCCGCACTCATCGTCGGTAGCGCATCCGCCGCCGCCCGCCCCCGTCGTGCCGTAGAGCGTACCTTTCACGTCGATCAAGCTTCCCGCAGGATACTCGCCATCGGAGCCCCCCTTAAAAGCGTACAGCACTTTTTCCGCGCCGGACGTGCTGACGCTGTAAACGGTTCCGCAGCCTTCACCGGCGCCGCAGCTATAGTCGCCCCCGAACGTCGTCGTCCCGTAAAGCGTGCCATTCACATTGAGTAATCCATGCGGAGTACGCCCGTCGGAGCCGCCACGGAACCGATAGAGCAGCTTATGTACGCCGCTCGTCGTTACGCTGTATATGGTCCCGCTGCCTCGACTGCCGCCCTGCACAGTCGTGCCGTAGAGTGTGCCGTTCACGTCAATTAAGGCGGCAGTGGGGCGCGATCCGTGGCGAAAGCGGTACAGCTGTTGATAGGAGGCCGAAAGGCGATGTGCCGCACCTCGTGCCGGCGCACTTCCCGGCGTTTGCGACGTCGCACCCGGCGGGCCGATCGGGGATTGCGGCATGCCGCAGCCTGCGAGCAATGCTGCGGTGACACAGCTGCTTATCGCGTAACGGCTAAGATTCCAACGTCTCATGTGTGCTTTGCTCCTTGCCCACAACTATTGTGAAACGGGCGGAAAGATCGCGTTCCAGTCGCGTTTCATGTCAACAATCACCCAACCTCTGGCCTTAGCTTCGTCGAGCGCCTTGCTGAGTTTGCCGAAAGCGGAATGAGCGTCGTACGCATACTCGCGCTCGGAGTCGGTGTGGTGCACGAGGAGCATCAGCCGGGCGCCGCTGCCAGACGCCGTCCATTGCAGCATCTCCAGGTCGCCGTCGGAGTTTCCAAAGGCCGCGATCGGCTGCTGCCCGATGAACTCGTGGATCCCAACCGGCTTACCGTTCCCGTCGTCGATGAGGTTGATCTCGGAGGTGCGGATGAGAACCGGCTGGTTGTCGAGCATTACAAATTTTGTTTTTAACGAGCTGCCGACAACTCGTCGCGGCGGGACGCCGTACACGCGATCCGCCCACGGACGTACGAACTCCGTGCCACCGCCCGTAACGATATAGACTTCAAAATCGTTTGCCCTTAGATATTCGAGCAGCTCCAGCATCGGTTGATAGACGCATTGCGTGTAGAGGCGTTGGAATTTAGGGTGGCGAGCCGTTTCAATCCAATCCTTCGCCGTTTTGGCAAACGCTTCGGTCGTCATTTCGCACTGCGTCGCAGCTAAGAGCGTCATAAGAGCCGGTACTCCAGCTGCCGCTAACCCGGCCAGGTCGTTTGCTAAAACGAAGCTGAAGGGCTCCGTGGTCTTCCACTCGGGATGCTGCGGAGCAAGTTTCCGAACGTCATCGAGAAGGAACGCAAGCTGCGTGTACATCGGCTGCTCGACCCACAGCGTGCCGTCATTATCGAACAGCGCGATGCGATCCGGCACGCGCACGTACTCCGGGCTTCCTTCGGTTGTGACGTTTTTTACGAAACTGGTGATCGCGCGCTTTGTGGCACCATCATTCCATGAGGGCAGCGCGTCCGCTCCTGGTGCGTTGTCGTGGCGATCGGCCGTCATCCGCTGTACCTCAATCCTGGAAAAATATCCAGCGACATATTGCGCATGATCTCCTCCGCTTGGGCGCCCGTTATGTCCGTATCGCGCGAGATTTCGGGTACCTTCGCGCCGAGGCTTTTCTCAAAAGCAAGGATTCCAAAGAAGATCCCCTTCCCGAGAACGGAGAGCGGCAAATTTGGTGGGAGCAGCGCGGTGTTAAACGGCGGCACCGGCTGCGGCGAAACGTCCGGCCATTGTTCGGGCGGCCTCGGCGTCTCGAGGGAGAGGATGGGGGCGATATCGGGGGCAACGGCGTCGCGCGCGGTCAGCGGCGGTCCGAGGGACCATCGCTCGCGCAGCGTTCGGATCAGCGACGTATGCCGATACTCTTCCGTAATCACACGGCGCTGCGGAATCCACGCCGAAATTGCGATCGCCGGCACGCGCTGACCCGAGCGGTCGAACGTGAACCCCATTTGCCCTGGCGGGGCCGCAGCGTCCGGCGGAGGAGCCGCCGGCGGCGCGACGTGATCGTAGGTACCGCCCGCTTCGTCGAAGGCAACCAGCAGCAAGGTGTTGAGATAGTTCGATCCGGTTGACGCCGACGATGTTCTGACGGCGTCGTAAACCTTTGCGAGCAAGGCTTCGCCGCCAAGGAGCGACGACGGCGGATCCCACGGTAAGCCGTGCAACAACGCCGAGATCGGAGGGTGCATATCGTTATGGCCGTGCCACAGATTCGGCTCGATGAACGCATAGTTGGGGAGGCGCCCGTTCTTCGCATCTTCCAGGAAATCTGCGACGGTGAAAAAGTTCTTAGCAAAACGGCCGTGCAGCCGTGCTGCGTGAATGATGCCGGTCATTGACGCGGGACTTGGCGCGTCGCAATAAACGCGCCAGGCGAGACCCTTTGCTTCGAGCCGCTCGAAGATCGTTTCTGCGGTATTGTGAACGGGAAAGGCGTCGGCGGGTGGAAAGTTTATCACATAACCGGACGCGGTAGCCGCGTGGAAGAACGAGCGGTTGGTGAATGTCTGCGAGGGTACTTCGCAAAACCAATGGTCGAAGGTGGCGAATCCGTGCGCGAGCGAGGACGTCACCGGCAGTTGCGTGGGCGAGTAGCCCGTCATGATCTGGGCGTACTCTTCGTAGGTCGGCTGGCGCCCCATCTCGGACGTAAATGCGCTGATGTAGTCCCTGATGAACCCATCCATCGTGGGCTGCTGCCCCGGATTCGGAGCGTTGTAGGGGGCGACCATCTTCGACAAGGGCATGAATCGGTTCTTTGGGTCCATAACGCCAAACAGGTCGGTGTTGATATGCGGATACTCTTCGCCTGGATCCGGCGTAGGCGTGTTCATGTTTGTTGCGACCCCGTACTCGATTAGCTTGCGACTCGCACCGTTTTCGGCCCACTCGGGGATGGGATTTGAAAGGTTCTTGCCGATCACGCCCTCGAATGACTGGACTTCCCCCGGGCCATAGAGTCTGCCGAGCACGTTGTCGAACGAACGGTTTTCAAACATGATCACGACGATGTGATCGAGCGCGTTCTTGCGATCGGCTGTGGATCTGGTGCTCTGCGCCACTGCGAGGCGCGGAAGTGCGGCGGCAACAGCCGCTATTCCGACACTTTCCGTAAAATTGCGTCGGGTAAGTTTGCCGCGCGTTCGATGCGACATCTTGTTGCCGCCTTCCATCCGGCTCCTTTCTCTGAGGACAGTGCGGGTGGTTTACACCGTTCAAAAAGAGCTGAGAAGCTTCCAGCGCAATTATGTTCGTCCTGCTAAAAAAGAGGATCGGAGGGCGACACTTGAGTGACATTACCGCGATCGATGTTTTGCTTGAGCCTGACGCTTCAATGTTGCGGCATGCGCAGGCCGCTAATGCGCGCCTACTTAAGGAATTCCCGAAGGGATACGCGTTGGACGCGGCACATCAGCCTCACATTTCCTGCTTGCAACGGTACGTAAAAACCGATGCTCTCAAAAATATCTATGCCGCCATAAATAAGGTTTTAGCTACCGAGCATCCTGCGACATGGACGTTGACGGCGTATAAATACTATTACATACCGTGGAAGGGTTTGGGCCTCGCCGGAATAGTGGTCCAGCCGACCGATGCTCTTCTCAAGTATCAGCAAGAATTGATCGACGCCGTGGCGCCATTCACCGTGCCAACGGGAACGGTAGCCGCCTACGTTACAACGCCCGAAGACCCCGACATCGTCCAGCCGTTGATTGAGTATGTCGCCGCCTTTGTACCGAATCAGACTAGTAAGAGCTTCAACCCGCACGTGACGATCGGGCTCGCCACCGAGGAGTACCTCAAAGCCATGCTCGCGGAGCCGTTCACTGATTTTACATTCTCGCCGGCGGGCGTTTCGGTCTACCAGCTCGGGAACTACGGGTGGCGGCAAAGAAGCTGAATGGCTGGTCATTGACCGAGTAATATTGCAGGGCGGCGCGTTTTTCGCGACCGCTAGAAAGCGCCGATGCCGTTCGGAGTTCCCCATCCGGTTGGGCCGGAGTAGGTCGAATACTCTCCGGTTCCGGCGGTGCAAAGATACTTCTTGCGGCACACACCGTTGCTACCCTCGCTAATGACGTGCAGATACTTCTTACGCTCCTGTTTCGTTAGCGTCCAAAACGCCTCGGGGGCATTCTTTTGTGAGCTGGCGTTGCCGGCGAGCGCGTAGATGCTGGCGAGTATTGGCGTGGCAACGCTCGTGCCGCCAACCGTGAACCAGCCGCCGACTGCATCGTAGGTGTCGTATTCCGCCACGTCCCAAGCGACGGCGGCAACGTCGTTGGCGGTCCGGTTTTTGCAACCAGGATCGTGCTGCCACGAGGGCTTTGGGACTCCCTTCGCACAGCCGCCGCTGGTCCAAGCCCACACGTTTTCTTTGTATTTCGATCCAATTTTCTCGAGGACCGTGCCACCGACCGAAACAACGTTAGCTAATCGTGCCGGCTCGTAGGACCCGTAGTGGATATCTCCGGCAGCGGCCAAATAGACCACGCCCGGGCTTTCGAAGGCATGAGTGCGCCACCTACAACCTGGAGAGTAACAGCCCCAGCTGTTGCTGACGATGTGTGTCCCGAGTTTCACTGCTTCCTTTTCGGCCATGTCGAGATCGCGAAGGCTATTGGTGTTTGACTCGATCAGGTGAATCGTGCAGTTCGGACAGATAGCAGAAACCATCTCGACGTCGAGATCAATCTCAATGCACCAGCTGTCTTGGCCAGTGCAGCTGTTAGGATAGTTGCTTGTTTGACCGTTTTGGTTGTATTTGGTGAAGTTTGCCGCCGGTAGGCCGAAGTGCGAACGATACGCGGCAAGATCCGAAGCAACGTTCGGATTGTCGTAGGCGTCAACGATCGCAACGATCTGCCCCGAGCCTTTGGACGAGGAAGGCACCTCGTACGCCGCCTGGAGATCGGAAGGCGCCCAACCGGCCAGATCCGGCTGAACCCCCGTCTTGATGATCAAAACGTCGCACTGCGCTTCGTTCGGGCGCGCTTCCGGACAGGCACGCCTCGCCGGAAGGCCGACCTGCTGCAGCGATACTGATTCGGCGCTGGTGCTGGATTGCGCCGTCGTACTCGGCACGCTGCCTCCGCACGCGGCGAGCACAACCCCAGGCGCGACTCCCAGCAGAAAAAGGCGTAAACATTTCATGGCGATTTTTCCTTAGTGAAGCGTGATAAGGTCCGGCTCGGATATCCCTTCTGTAATCGTCGGTGTCGTGGGTTTCCCGTCGGGCGTGTAACTGGTCACGCAGCCGTAACCACCCTTTTTACCAGGGCCATTGAGGTTGGAAACGTAGATTTGACCGCTCGCGTCGACTGCCACGCCGCGGGCGCCTTCTATCCCGGCGGTGATCGTCGGGGTAGTCTGCTTTCCAGCCGGCGTGTACGTGGTTATGGAACCGGTGCCGTGAGGTCCGCCGACATAATCCGCAACGTAAATTTTTCCGCTTGTGTCGACGGCGACGCCGAGCGGCGCGTCGAGGCCAGTGATCGTCGGTGTGGTCTGTGTTCCGTCCGGCTTGTACGTCGTCACCGTGCCGTTGTAGTCGTTTGCGACGTAAATCTTGCCGCTTGCATCGACCGTCAGGCCGATGGGACCGGCTATTCCCGCGGTTATGGTGAGCGTCGTTCGCGTTCCATCCGGCTTGTACGTCGTGATGAAACCGTTGCCGCTGTAGTCGTTAAGGTTCGTGACGTAAATCTTGCCATTCTTGTCCACGACGACGTCTAGGGGGAAAGATATGCCGTCGGTTATTGTTGGTTTGGTCCGCTTTCCATCCGGCGTGTAGGTCGTCACATTTCCGCCGAAGTGGTGGAGGAAAGTGTTTGCGACGTAGACCTTGCCGCTCTTGTCGACGGCCACGCCAAAGGGTTCGTCTAAGCCGGCGGTGATGGTCAGCGTCCGCTTCCCCGTCGAGTCGTAGGCGATCACGTCGTTGTAGCCTATGTTCGCAACATACAGCATGGGATTTGACGCCATTTTACCAACCGCCGCTGCGCTCCCAACGGGCGCGGATTGCGGCACGACAGATGTGGTCGTTGACGAAAAGCGGCCGTTGCTGCCGCCGCACGCGGCTAAAAGGGCCGCGCTCAGACACGCGGTGACAAGACGATTCGTCGAAGTGCGCACGCTCCCAACCTGCCTTTCTGAGGTGGTAGCCGGGCCGGACTGCCAGCCACGGTGCAATTTTAGCAGGGTCTAAAAGCGCTCTACCACGGACAAACCGCGGAGCAACCCGCACAAATGTGCTCGGAGGGGCCTCGGTCCACGCTCCGCTGCCACCTCGCCGATCGGCGGTCCTCGTCGCTGCACCCTCTCGCTTCGATTGGAGCGAATTGCGGGTACCCTTTCTTTTGCGTGGCGTTTTGTGACCCGCTGCCCATTGCCTGGAATCGACGACGCAGTTTGCGGCTTGGTGCCCAAGGTAAGCGAATAGCGGTAGCGCTCCCCTTTTGCAGGGTGGGGCTCGTACGTACATAACTGGAGTACCCTAGCGCCCCGGCCTTCCCAAAGGAACCGGCAAATATAATAATGTCGAATCGACGCTAGCAGGAAGTTGGATATGATCGAACGGCGGAGTTTCTTGTTGTCGCTTGGAGCGGCTGCTCTGGCGCCGGCAATGCTGGGCTCATCCGCCGACAATACGAGGGACGAGTCGCTGGACCGCGCCCTGGTGCTGAGCGGCGGCGGTGCGCGTGGTGCCTACGAAGCAGGGGTCGTCGGTGCACTCGCGGCCATCGGCGGCGTAAGTGACGGGTCGCTATTGGCGCCCTATGAAATCGTTTGTGGTACTTCGATCGGAGCACTCAACGGTTGGTTCGTCGCGACCGGCCAATATACGAGGCTCCGCGAACTGTGGTACGGTATCGGTGGCCAGGACCTGATGCGTGCGAAGCGGCAGTATGCTGCGCTGCAGGATCCCGAGAGCGGGATTCTCAATCGCGTCGCCTCGGTAATAGATTTGACCGGCCTCGTAAGAAACCAACGCGCACTGTTGCAGAGCGAACCGGTCAACAATTGGATCGCTCGCAACGTCGATGCTACGACGCCGCTGCTGATGCCCCTGGTGTGGGCTGTAACGAATCTCACGTTACAGCGTCCTGAATATTTTTTCATAAGGCCCAATCGAAGTGAAGGCGTACCTGAAGAAGTGATGCATTCGTTGCGCCGTACTCTGGGGCCGCACACCGTTATCCGCGAGGCGACGCCGGATCTTTTGCACCGCGCTATCTTTGCTTCGGCGGCCATTCCGCTCGTCTTCGACCCCGTTCTGATTCCAAATCCCGATGGTACGGTCAACGAGTATTGCGATGGTGGGGTCGCGAGCAATTCGCCCGTCGGGATCGCTCATGCAATTTCGAAAAAGGCCGATGTCGTTTTGTTGGACCCGCCGTTCGAACCCAACACCGACTACGCGGACGCCGTGGAAATCGCCTTCGGTGTATACGGCACAATGCAGCGAAAAATCATGGAGAGCGAGATGCGCACGGCCTACTTTCAATCGGCCGGCGAGCGCGCGTTCGGGCGCCTTGCGCCTCGGGACGCTGCCAAGGTGACCCAGAGTGATCCGGGGCTCGCCAAGCTCATGCAAACAATTCCCGAAACCGATTTGAGATATATCAGACCCGAAAAGGAGCTTCCGGTGACCGTCGCGGGATTTAACGACTCGCTCGGCATCGACAAAGCCTACCGGACCGGTTGGGAGGACGCAGGCCGCGGCTTTATGCCGTACAATTGGGAATCGTTCGAGCTCTAAGAAGACACGGCGTGCCTCTATGGACGAATACTAAAAACCGTACCGGCATTTGCCGCGCCCTTCCAAGTCGAGCCGTAGAGAGTGCCGCCGACATTGGTGAGGGTTGCGTCTGGGCGGCTCCCGTCGGAAAGCTCGGATGAATGAAGCACGGTTTCGACGCCCGACGTTGTTAGAACGAATACAGTGCCCTTCCCGTGTTTACCACCCAACGTCGTCGTGCCGTAGAAGCTGCCATTAAGCTCGGTAAGTCCCGCATGCGGTTCCTGTCACCTTGCCGCAGCAGAAACGGTACAGAATCTCTTCCGCGCCCGACGTCGTTACGCTGTAGACCGCTCCTTTATCGCTTGAGCCGCCGCGGGTTGTCGGGCCGTAAAGCACACCGTTGGAAACGATGGGTCCACCAACCGGCCACTGCCCGTCGTCGCCGCCTGCAAAGCGGTAGACCGGCGTTTCCTCACCCCGGCGATCGATCGTGAAAACGCTACCGCAACCACCTGGGCAGTGGGTGACGCAACGATTGGTTCAGCTTCCGGCGGATGGGGGCGGACTTAGTGTGCACTGACGGCGATTCCGTTTCCGCTAGCGGCGATGTGCTCGTATTCGGTCGGTACCGTACTCGGCGTGAGCGGATAGGGCATCGAGTAGACGTATCCCCCTTCCGAAGAAACCCACAGGGTCGTCTCGCTATTCTGCATCGCCAACTGCGCGAGATTACCGATCCCGGAGAGCGTTATCGTCACCGACGGCGTCGTCGCTCCTGGCGGAAATACCTTGATCCGACTGAATGCAGACTCGACGACAACGAGGTTCCCGGCACTATCGAGGACCAAACCTTGAGGCTGATCGATCGTCATACCTAGAAGCCGCTTATTACTAAGGCCTGGTCCGAACTCCGCGATAGAGCAATTAGGTCCCGTACGCCGGAATGCCACGTAGAGATTACCTTGCCCGTCCTCGGCCATTCCGTCCGCTTCTGAGCCTAGCAGCTTGTGCGCAATCGGAACGTTAGTGCCGACATTGTACTCGAAGACATGCCCCCGATTGTGGCGGCCGGGATCGCGACCCGATACGAAGACGTGCCCCGCCGAATCGGCCAATGCGTATAACGGTTCGTGCACTCCCTTCGAGTACGTCATCGATGGGCTCGAGGAGCCGTACGGGTAGACGCTGACGGTGCCGTTTGTTCTGTCGGCGACGTAGAGCGAGTTGTTGGCGTCCAGGCTCAATCCCCACGGGTAAACGACGCCGTTCGAGATCGAGCCTAGCTGTTTCTGATTCGGCCCCGCGAGAGGAAAGATGTCGACGGCGTAGCTGTTGTCGTTACCGACGTATAACAGGGACTCACCGCTTTGAGCGCTGCGCGGAAGCGGCCGCGACGCACGGTGCGGCACTGGGCCGCTGGGCAACGGGGTTGAAGCATCCCCTTGAGGCTCCGAGAACGCCCGTTGCCCGATTTGCTGGGGTCCTCCGCAACCGGCGTACGCTATCCCAATCGCGATGATGAGTATAAAGCTCAGGCGTTTAGACATTACAGCCATTGTCTCTCCCCCGCCACGAGCTTCTTGGCGGTTGCCTCACGCCCTGCCCGACGCGGTCAACGGTAGGCTCGTCGCGTAGCACTACGCCACGAGCGGCGCTCCGCAAGCTGGATCAGCGTCTTCCCTTTAGCATTTGTTGCTCACGAGTGCGCCGCTCAAAATCTCGATGACACCCGTTTTGTGTCGAAAGAACTCTCCCTCCAGAGGTGAGCTGATACCTTCGAGCGCGCCGCCGTATTTTGACGTTTGAGAGACCACGTAACATGAAGTGAGCAGCAACCAGTTGCCTGGGCCGGCCTTTACCCACGGCCAAACCGTATACCGCTTCTTGGGAACGAGTTGCGTGCTTACAAGCGGACTCCCCTTGGGCAGCTTTGTCCCAAACTCTGGAAGACCGCCGAACACGTACTGCAAAAGAAGATCGGAGTACGCGAGCCGGTCGGCGGGAAGCTTGAATTATACGCCGTCGTGCTGCCGATCAGCTCTACTTTAAACGTTTTGTTGACGAGGTCGTTCGGATATTGAAACGCACCGCCCCACCCGCCGAAAGCCGGAACGCACCAGGATCCGCCGCTGACCTTGATGTCTTGCGATTTCACGTCCGTGCTGCGCGCGGGTGCTAACGCTAAGCGCGTACCGAGCCTAGGCGAGATACGGAGGAAGGATGAGCCCACCGAAGCGGACTCATCCCTTTGATTGTTGCTGCTCTATCGCGGAACTGCGGATTTGCGAAGGTCCCAGAACCCGGCACGGTGCTTCAGAAGTCGCATCCGCAGGGTTTCGGATGGCGTAGCCTTAAGCGCGGACGCGCCATTAGGAGAAACGTCGGTTATTCCGCGAGGGACCAACACGACCGCACTCTCCAAGCCCTGCTCGTTGACGGTTGCTCCGACGATCTCCCCGCGATCGTTAATGTTGCCGCCAAATAGCACGTTTAGATTCTTGCTCGGCGGAACGAGCAGTGTATTGAGATCGGTCATTGACCCATTCTGCCAGAGGTAGCCTCGGCAATTTCCGCTCGCGTCGCATGACTCGCCGACGACCTGTCCCTCATCGTTGATCCCGCCGGCGAAGCTATCGACGTCGCCGGGCAACGCGCCAAGATCGCTCATCGTGCCGCGCTGCCAAAGGAAAGTGTGAGTTACCATGTCGCCGGAGAGGTTTGAGTTACCAATGATCTGCCTGCGGTTATTGATGTCCAGCGCGATGTTGACGCTGCCTCCGAGGCTGCCGAGGTTGATCGGTGAACCGTTTTGCCAGAGCAGCGCGTGACCCGTGGGAGCGGCACACGAGCCTGAATTCCCAACCGCATCCCGCCCGGACTGGGTAATCGTGTACGCATATGAGACGGTATCGCCGGGGTACGGCGCCAGCGTCGTGATCTTGCCGTTGGGCTGCCAAATGACGCCGAGGTAATCTAAGACGTGCGGCGGGCTGCAGCTTGGGTCTTGGGTACTCGTCTCGGCAGCACCAGCCATCTGGCCACGCCTGTTCACGTCGTTGGTGTTGTCATTATTTCCGCCAAGCGTTGGGAGCGACCTCATCTTACCGTGCTGCCAGCTAAACCCGAGGCAAGTATGTGACGTGCCAAAACCGCAGAAGTTTTCGTCAAAGGGGTCGGTATTGGAGGTCTCCGACCACCCCACGAACTGACCCGCGTTGCCGTGGTTATATTGGAAAATCGCGCTGTTCGGGCCGCCCAGAGTGCCGAGGTCAATCGTGCGCGGAGGATGTTCCCAGATCTGAGCGTGCTCGATTTGGTTTCCGCTTAGAAGCGATGTGCCGCTGGATTGACCACTATTATCGATGTTTATGGCGAAGCTAACGCTTCCGCCGAGCGAGTCGAGCGTCACGAGACGATAGTGCGTGACGCGTCCTTTTGATCGTGCGTTCGAACCCGATTGTGTAACGCTTTGCTGCGTCGATGCCGAAGGGGCGAAGCTCGAAGACGAAACACCGCCGCCACAGCCCGACAATACAGCAGTGGCCGCTAATGCGACTGCGGCATAAACGGCCGTGATCGAAATTCTCATGGACAGATGCTCCTCTCACCACGAAGGTTTGATGGTGCGTGGCCGTTGGAACCAATGGGCAAACGTCTATGTCGCTCACGTTGTGACGAATAACCGACCGTAGCATGCGACCGCATCCACGATTCGCCAGCGAGCAATGTTGCGGCTGAGCTTACGACCTCTTACTGCCTAGACGGGAAGCGAGTCACCCTTCGACGCGGCTCAGGGTGACACGGAGCCGGACCGTCGTTCGTCCTTCGTCCCTCGTCCTTCGACTTCGCTCGCTGCGCTCGCTTCGCTCAGGATGACAAAGATAGAAAATGCGCTTCGCTCAGGATGACAGAGATAGAAAATGCGCTTCGCTTGGGATCACATCGGGGGGAGTGCGATTCGATCAGGGACATGGAGCGGGTCACCCTTCGACGGGCTCAGGGTGACACGTCACGACATCATTCGTCCTTCGACTTCGCTCAGGATGACAAAGATAGAAAATGCGCTTCGCTCAGGATGACAGAGATAGAAAATGCGCTTCGCTCAGGATGACAACGGTGGTGCGGCGCTTAAGATTTTAGGGCGGTGGTGGCGGTGGTCACGGCTGAGATGATGCGGTCGTGGGCTTTGTTTATGACGTCTTGTTTGCCGCCGGCGAAGACTAGCTCGGGGAAACTCGTGTAGACCCGGTCGAGCGTGTGGTAGTATGCGTTGATCAGCAGACCGTCGGGCATGAAGAACGCGTCGCGTGAGGCTTGCTCGCGGGCGGCGATGCTTTCCATTGCGGCGACGTCGCCTTTGGCCTCCGCTTGCTGCATTTCGAGGTCGGTGGCGTGAGCGGCTTGTTGATATTGAACGAGCGCTTGGCGAATGTCGTCGTAGGTGACGGCGCCGTTGCTTTTCTGAAACGCGGCGACCTGCACTGTCATTAGATCGCTGAGCATCTGGGCGGGAATCTCTTCGATGCGCAGCGGCTCGACAGTTGCGTTTGCCGCGCGCATGGCTTGGATGCCGGTCACTTGCGCGGTCACGACGGCTTCGCGCATGCCGGGGTCGTAGGTGCGTAAGCCGTCGAGGTTGTCTTCGGCTGTGTGATGCGCGCCGAACGAGCCGTAATAGCCGTTCGAGGTGCTGAGCACGCCGAGCATGTACGAAAAGTTCTGATGATCCGAGCCGCCCACGATCGGATTGAGCAACGGATCGACGCGCTGGTCGCGGCTACCCAAAGTTCCCGTGCCGTCGGCGGCCGGCACGACGTCGCAAATCTGCTTCATGAACGCGTAGAGCCCGGGCGACGCGCTAACGACGAAGGGATCTCCGGTCGTCAGCTGATCGGTGTTGATGTACTGAAAGACGTTCTTGCGCAGCGCCGGCCCGTTCTGGTAAATATACGCTGCCGAACCGAACAGGCCGAGCTCGTGGCCGTCCCACGAGGCGAACTCGATCGTACGCTTCGGCTTCCAACCCTGCTTCGCCAGCGCCGCGAACGCGTCGGCATCCTGCAGCAACACCGTCGTACCGCTGCCCGGATCGATTGCACCGAAGGTCATTGCGTCGCGGTGGCTGCCGATCATAACGACCGAGTCGGGTTGGACCGTTCCTTTCATATCGCCGAAAACGAGCCAGATCGTCTTGAGCTCGCGCTCGAACTTCGTATGCACCCGAACGACTTCGTTGCCGCCGAAATGCTGGACGAACTCGAACATCGGATGCCACGTCTGGGGAACGACCTTGCCGCTCATTCCCATCAGCAGCGTGCGCGCGACGCTTTGGGTGATACTAAGCTCCGGAATCGTCGCGTGCGGGATTTCATCCCAGCTTTTGTGGGGTGCGCCGACGACGGGCGCCTTGCCGGCCATGGTCGGATCGCCGGGCGGATACATCATGAAGCCTCGCGGCGACATGCCGCTCATCCGTTCGGCCATATTGCTGTTTTTGAAGTTCCCGCTCGGCCACATCGCGCCGCCGCCGTAACCGGTGCTGGCCGGTTCCATGAACTCCAAGATTGCTACGACGCCGCGCTTTTTCAACTCGTTATACGACACCCAGCTGGGGTCGACGTTGCGGATACCGCCCCCGCCGGGCGCGGCGAGACGGACCAGCGCAACCGCGCCTTGGAGGCTGATGTGATCGGCATCGAGCTCGGCCAGATCGGCTTTCGAGGCGGCGTTGACGTAGACGACGCGACCGGTCGCATCGCCGTCGCCGGACTCTTCTAAAAATGGCTGACCCGCCATCGTCTCCCAGCGCGTATGGTGGCCGGGCGCGCCTTCGAGCAAATCGAAGTTCTCTTGGCGGGGCGAAACCATCGTTAGACTCTGCTCGAGAGGGCCGGTGAACTCGACCTGATACTCTTGGATCCTCGTTGCGAAGCCGTCGTTTTGCAGACGCTGCTGCACGTAAAGCGCGGTCGCATGGTCGGCGGCCGAGCCGGCGCGATGGGGAACCGAGGAGAGATGCCGCTCGATCTCCATGGCGTTATCGCCGCTGGGAACGCGCATCATGGTCTTTTCGGCTTCCAACTCGGCCGTGACGTCTGGCCCGGCAGCCCAGCCGACGAGTGCGGTCGGGGACGAAACGGTCGGCGGCGTCATCATCGGCAGCGGCGTCGCCGTTTGTGCGCCGGCGGGCGCAATCAGGAGGGCGCCTTCGAGCGCGAGAACCGTGGAAAATGCGAGAAGATAGAAAGGCGGAGTCTTCATGCCTCCTTTCTTTTGTGAAGAAAGACCGCGTTGCCTTCGGTATCGTTGATAGCGGCCATCCTGCAGTTGGGCGTCTCGAAATCCATGACGATCTCAACGCCGCGAGCCTTCGCCGCGGAGACGGCTGCGTCGAGATCGTCGACCGCAAACAAGATTCCGTTGCTCGGTTGAAACGGCATTACCTTGCCGCCGCCGCCCCACAAGCCAAACGTCGTGCCGTCGGGAAGATCGTATTCGGCACCGCGATTCTCCGGGTAGGTTCTCGCCGGCTCGAGCCCGAGCACGTCGCGATAAAAAGCGATCGCGCGGGCTGCATCCTTGACCATGTAGCCGCTGAGATCAATGCCGGTGACGGTGAAGCCTCGAAGCGTTCCATTGAGTTGATGGAGGATCGCGGTCCAGCCGTGCTCGTGATTATCGCGTTGAGTCACGTCGCGGAAGGCTTCGTGCGTGAGGACGAGTTCGGTCTCTCGACCTCGTTCGATGAACTCGAGCGTCAGCAGGGACTCGTTTTCGAGCGCCGGATCGTCTTCTTCCCAACTCCACGTGCAGACGATGCGCTCCGGGGCCTTAAGTTCGCGGTAAACGCCGCCGACGACGAGCCGTTCGCCGTCGGGCTTGAGCATGATGATACGATACGAGCCGCCGACACGGGGGTCGACTTGAACTTCCGGTACGGTGATGTCGGCGGGGCCGAGAAACTGTTGGAGAATCTGCGGCGTCGTCCAAGCTGCAAAGAGACGTTCGCGAGGAACGCCAAATGTGCGTCGCAAGACCAAGCCGGTTGAAGTATCGGTAGGCATGTTGCTTATCGTCCTCTCTTCGGTTTCGATTTTGAAGTTCGGGTGAAGTACGCCTCGAGCCGATCGAGCGTTGCACTCCAAAATCGGCGTTGCTCGTCGATCCAGGTCGACGCCGCCTCGACGGCCTTGGGCTCGAGCCGGCAGCGATGCACTCGACCGACGATCTCGCGCTTGAGCAGACCCGCCTCTTCGAGAACCTTCACGTGCTTCGAGATCCCCGGCTGCGAGATCGCAAAGCCTTGGGACATCTCTCCCACGCTCATCGGGCGGCGGGCCAAGCGCTCGATCATACGCCGCCGCGTAGGGTCCGCCAGCGCGCCGAAAACGGCATCAAGATTGGGCATAGTTCACCATAAAGTTATATAACTGTATAGCAAACTATGTGAAATGTCAATGCCCCGCGGCAAAGCCGCTTACGCTAATGTGCCGACGAGCTCATTTCGGAGAAGGCCGCAATCAGCGTACCGTCGTGAAGCAGCTTCAGCTTGCCGTTTTCTATAGCGTACGAGTTCACGGTTTGGATGCCGTCCATGAACGTATGTTCCGGCAGGCCGGTTTCCGTGCACGCCATCATGGTCATCCCTAATGGGCTTAGATGCAGCTGCGAGCCCTGCACGGTAAAGGAACCGACGATCCGATTGCAGCCCGAATATCCCGACAGTGCGTGCGTCTCCATGTCAAACTGCAGATACGGCAGCCGATCGTTAGGAACGCCGGCGAGATCGTGACCTTCGAATGAAGCCAGTTTCCAAGCGTGCGATCCCAGGGAGTTATCGCCGCCGCTTTGCGTCTCAACCCCGATCAGCAGCATGGTCACGCGATCGGCATGCCCTTTGGTAATGACCGGGTAAGCCGCCTTGGAAGTGAAGCGCGGCCGCCCATCCATCGATATCGTCGCCCGAACGACGTAGTCGTGGCTGGGAACCACGGCGCTCTTTGAATAGCTGAGGAGAAATGGGATCGGCACTTGACGGTTGGGAACGAACGTCGTTTCGGCGAGGGTGACGGGCGCTTCGGGGCGGACGTCTTGAATCGTCACCGTGACCGTAGCGTCGGGCGGAAGCGCGATGCGCTCGCGGTACGCGACCGTTCCGCTGATACTTCCGAGGTTACTATCGGCCGCCGTTACTCCAGCAATCGTTGCGACCACTGCCGCCGGCAGAGCGATCGCTACAAGAAATGCGCGTATGGTAAGCACCTCCCTTGGCTTTCGGTGAATACTCCGTAACGGTACGACGCTCCCGTGTCGCCCTTCGCCGTTCACTCTTCGTCCTTCGTCCTTTGCTCGATAGTGCGGAGCGAGTCACCCTTCGCTCAATAGTGCGGAGCGAGTCACCCTTCGCTCGAAAGTGAGGGGCGAGTCACCCTTCGACGCGCTCAGGGTAACACGGCTCGACGCTCTTCGTCCTTCGACTTCGGCGCTGCGCGCCTTCGCTCAGGATGACAAACAATTGGCCTTTCGCTCAGGATGACAAACAATTGGCGCTTCGCTCAGGATGACATAGCGGTGCTCGGGGTGAGGCGGCGGTGTAAGACGAAGCGTTGTGGATGAACAAGGGCCGATTCGAGGCTTTTTCGGATGCCGTGTTCGCCTTTGCGATCACGCTGCTGGCGCTTGGGTTCGTGCTCCCGGAACTGCACTCGCCATCGAACCGCGCGCTGACCTTCGCCCTCTTGCGGCTGTGGCCGAACCTGATCGCCTACGTTTTAAGCTTCTCGGTGATCGGACTGATGTGGCAGAATCATCACGCGCTCTTTCGCCTAGTTCGCAACGTCGACCGCAAGACGGTCTTTTGGAACTTGCTGCTGCTGGCGGCGACCGTGTTTATTCCGTTTGCGACGACGACCCTCGGTTCGTATCCCACCCTATCCGCATCGACGTTTCTTTACGGCACCGTTCTATCGACGTGCGCGGCCTTCTATAACCTGATGCTCGCGCATCTCGTCCGGACCGAGGCGTTCGAACCGGATGTCGAGCCGGCCGCGATCGCAGGGACGGTCCGCGGCTACCGGATGGGGCTGATTGTTTACGTTGGAGCGACGCTCGTCGCGCTGGTCCTTCCGCTCGTTAGTTTTGGAGCGTACTTGGCGCTCGTCATTTATTTTCTCGTCCCGCGCGGCGCTGACTCCGACAATCCTTTGAGCGCGCGACGCTGGTGAGATTGGCCATCCTTCGACTTCGCTCGCTCCGCTCGCTTCGCTCAGGATGAGACAGCGAGCTCGTCCTTCGACTTCGGCGCTGCGCGCCTTCGCTCAGGATGACAATGTATAAGAGCGCGACTTCGCTCAGGATGACAATGTATAAGAGTGCGCCTTCGCTCAGGATGAGACAGCGAGCTACGTCCGTCGACTTCGGCGCTGCGCGCCTTCGCTCAGGATGACAATGTATAAGAGCGCGCCTTCGCTCAGGATGACAATGTATAAAAGCGCGACTTCGCTCAGGATGACGATGTATAAGGGCGCGACTTCACTCAAGATGACAATGTATAAGAGCGCGGCTTGCTCAGGATGACACATGTGGTGTTCGGTCAGGATGACACGTCGGCTCGGAAGATGTAGTTTCCTTGAACTGGGACGCAGTTGACGATTTTTGGGGAATAGGTGCTTTTGAGTGCGGCTTCGACGACGGCTCGATCCATGGCGGGATAGCCGCTTGCGTGGAGAAACTTTGCGCCGGTTACGTTACCGGACGGACTGATCGTCAGAGCGACTTCAACGTTGCCGGAAACGTGGAGGCCGTGCGGCATTACGGGCGCGACGGGATTGGTGACGGTTGCCTCGACGTTGGGCTTCGTGCAAGCGGCAGCGAGAGTTGAATTCGGTGCGCTTGCGAGAGTCGATTGCGCGCCGGGTGAGAGCGCGAGTGCCGGCGCAAATGCTTGCAGGGCGAGGGTCGTAACGATGAAGAGCACGATGATTCCTCCAAAGGCATAAGGATTGACGCGCAGGCCGCGCGGGCCGCTGGAACTCAAGCGTTCGATTCGGGAGACGAGCGAGTGGCGCGATCGGAATGCGCTAGGCGTGAGCAGCGGCGGCTTGCCGATGTGGCGCGCTCGCGCTAACGCAGCAAGGCAGGCCGCGTAGCGATCCGGGTTTCCGTCTTTTTCGACCACCCAGTCATCGCATGCCGCTTCGCGCTCCTCCGACAACCGTTTTCCCGCGATCCGAACCCATGGATTGAAAAACAGCCACGCTTCGATGAGGCGCTGAACGAGGTTCAAAAGCGGATCGCCGCGTCGCAGATGCGCGCGCTCGTGTTGCACGATGTGCGCCAGATCGGCCGGCGCGAGCTCGGTTGAGAGCGCAGTCGGAATCACGATCGCGGGTGCGACGATGCCCGCAACGATCGGCACGGTCACGTCGTGCGAAACAAAGACGCCCGCGGGCGCGCCGGCGAGCGGCCGCGCGTTTCGCCTGATGCGCTCGACGCGAACGAAGCTCACGACGAGCCGCGCGAGGTTGATTGCGACGCCCGACAACCACGCAATGAGAATCCACGTAGCGATCCATGCAAACCACGCGCCGGCATGCTGACTGAGCGTTTGCGCGGGCAACAACGAGAGCGTGTACTTCGCCGGGGCCGGATGGGTGTGGAGGAGTTCCAAGAGTTGCGTGCCGGCATTGGATGCCGTAACGAGCACGGGTACGACGACGAGCGCGACGAGCGTCGCAAACCACAGCGCCGATCGCGTCGTCGCATTTCGCTTGGAAATCGCAAGCGAGAGCAAGTACCCGATGGCGACGATCGGCGCGCCTTGCCAGAGTCCACCGAGCAGCGTGGCTAGGATCATCTCGAGACCTTTCTCCGGCGCGCGAGCAATCGTTTGATGTGAGCGAGATCGGCGTCGCTCAAACGGGCATCGTCGAGCAACGTTACGGCGAGCGCTCCGGGCGAACTGCCGAAGAACCGGTCGAGCAGGTGCCCAATCGCCGACCTAGCGGCATCGACTCGCTGGATCGACGGGCTATAAATGAAGGCCCGGCCGTCCTCCTCGTGCGCCACGTGCCCCTTCTGTTCGAGCGTCCGCAGCGTTGTCAGCACGGTGCTATAGGAGAGCGGCGGCGGCGCGAGGCCGGCCACGACCTCGGCAACGCTGGCGCGCTGCTTGCGCCACAGCACTTCCATGAGCCGTAACTCGTGGTCGGTCAAGACAACCGCTTTCCGGCGTGGCACCGATCGTTGCCCTCCAACTATTAGATTTGTAATACTAAACCTAGCGCAATCCTCGGGCGTTGTCAACTAGATTCCTAATAGTTGAGCTAGTGCTGCACGAAGATCGAAGACGGAATCGGCTGGTTGAGCTGATAGTCGCCGTATACGCCGCTGGTAAGATCGGCCGTCCTTCGACTTCGCTCGCTTCGCTCAGGACGACAAAGTAGATTGCGCCTCCGCTAAGGATGACGCATTGGGGCCACGTCCTTCGACTTCGCTCGCTTCGCTCGCTCCGCTCAGGATGACAAAGTAGATGCACCTTCGTTCGGGATGACACATGTAGGGCGCTGCGCTCGGGATGACACATGTAGGGCGCTTCGTTTGGGATGACGGATAGTTGGGCTAGTGCTGCTCGAAGACCGATGACGGAATCGGCTGGTTGAGTTGATAGTCGCCGTAGGAGATCGTGGCGTTGCCGCTGTAGCCGGGAAACTTTGCGACGACCGTCGCGCCGCGCGCAAGATGATACTGCGTGATCCCCGGGTGGCGATGAAAAGCGATGAGGAGCGTCGCGCCGTTGGTGTAGCCAAAAGCGACCGATTCGATGGCGTACGTTGTCGCGCTGAACGAGATCGTCATGCTCTTGACGCGACTGGCACGTTTCGGCTTCCCCGTCAAAACGTATGCTGAGTGATGGCCGTGCGGCTGCAAGACGGGTGAATCAATGTCATAATCCCTCAGCCACGTTTGCGGCGTTCCGATAGCGGAGAGCGTGTTACCGAGTCCGCGCGCGTAACTCGGCGGATTGTTGAAGTGGAGCGCCTGTTGGTCGGGCGCCTGATAGTACTGCGTGCCGGTCATCTTGAAGGGGACCGAAATGAAAGCGACGCGCACGCTTCCACCGATGGTTACGGGAACCTGGTATGACTCGAGACCCTGCCAGCGGCTCTGGCTGCGTTGGACAACGGTGGCGGCGTCGGGCGTTGCGCTCGGGCTTGGCGCAGTTGCGATGCCCGAAGTGATGACCAAAGTTATCATTAGCGTCGGCCAACCAGTACAAATTCTCATGGCTGCTTCTGCTTCCGCCGCCCCTTGGCTCGCCCTCCAAAACGCTTGCTTAAAGCTTGTTCACATGAAGGATTGGGCCGACTGTTGGCACACCCTGCCGACCTTTAGTCTGCGTTATAGCTTCAACGCCGGGCTACGGCGCAGCCGGGTCGTTGAGTCGGGCATCTTCTCGCCGACGAACCAGCGCACGCACTAGCAAAGATAGTCTTCCTCGCGGAAGGCATATGACGAGCGGCCTACTCTTCGATCGTGTAGAGCCACCACGGCGACGCACCGCGCCGCGATTCGCGGTCGTAATACACTTCGATTCTTTGACCGGTTGCCGTCTCTAGTTCGAACCAGTGGCGCTTGAGGTAGGCGTCGCCGCGATCGCTCTTGGTCGACCGCCAAGCTCGAAGCACCGCCGTTATCACCAACGTTCGATCGCCCCACAGGAATGCGCGTGGAACGGGCGGTTCGTTTCCCGCGGCCGGAGTGATGAAGCCGTCGCCGGTCGGCTCGATCGGACGGCTAACGAACGTTCGCACGCGTTAGGGATTCAGGCGAATCGCAGTCGATTCCGGCCGGCCTTACCGGCGAGGAGGACGACTCGCGTGCCCCGGCGCATGGCAGCGACGTGAAGATATCCTCGCTCGTGATCTTGGCGCTCGTATTGGCCGGCTGCGCCGGCGGTGCGAAGCACGCGGCCTCGCAAAGCTCGACCGCAAACACCTACCGCGTTCTGCTCGACACGAGCCAGGGACCGGTCGTTATCGACGTAGATCGAAACCTTGCGCCCAATGGCGCACAGCATTTTTACGAGCTCGTGAAGGCGCACTATTACGACGGCTCGCGCTTCTATCGCGTGGTGCCGGGTTTCGTCGTGCAGTGGGGCGCGGCAGCCGAGCCGGCCGTCACGCAAAAGTGGGACGTCACCATCCCCGACGATCCGGTCAAAGGGTCGAATAAGGTTGGAACGGTCACGTTTGCCGCGACCGGCCAGCCAAATAGCCGCAGCACCCATCTCTTTATTAATCTGGGCGACAACTCCAGGCTCGATGCGATGGGCTTCGCTCCGATCGGACGGGTCGTCAGCGGCATGAAGGCCGTCGAGAACATCTTCCCCGGCTACGCGGAAACGCCGGATCAAAACACCATTTCAGCGCAGGGCAACGCGTACCTCAAAAAAGAGTTTCCGCAACTGGATTACATCAAAACGGCCCGCATCATCGGCGGATCGCAGTAGCGATAACCCGCAGCTGATCGAGGATCTCCTCTTGCAGCTTTAGGATCCGGCGCTGGGTGTCGCCGTAATCGACGGTGAGCGTGTCGAGCGCCGACCCGACCCCGAAGGCGAACTGTGTGAGCGCCTCGATTTCATCGGGCGCGTAGACCTCGCCGCCCGCGCGCTCGCCGCAGAGCACGATGCCGAGCAGCTGTCCGCGAGCCGACATCGGCAGCGCCAAGTCGCCGAACAAGACGGTTGTATAACGGTGCGGATCGAGCGGTTTGTGCCAGGCTTTGAGCGCCAGCACCGCGGCATCGTTTTCACCGGCCTGCGCGGGAGCATCGCCAAAACTACGCACCGCGCGGTAGCCGCCGTTCTGACGCACCAGGAGCGCTGCAGCACGCGCGTCGGTGTGGTCGCGCACGTTCTCGATCGCTCGATCGAGCAGCGACTCGGGGTCCGTGACGAACGCTGCTTCGCGCGCGAAGTCGTGAAGCGCGCGCTCGTCGTCGTGGCGCTTGCGAAACATCAGCCGGTCGACCGCGTCGTCGACGCGCCGGTGAATGAAGGTCATCGAGAGCCCGAGCGCAAGTGCGAGGGCCACGTTGGCCGCGATTCCCGTGGCGTGGCTGGCGCCGGCGAGTACCGTGCCGAGCGCCCATTCCAGCAGAATGAACGAAACCAACACGATGAGCGAAACGATCGCTACGACGATCGTCCGGCTTAAGACAAACCCGACGTCGAGCACTCGCCGGCCGAGCAAAGCGTAGGTTACGAGCGCCGCGCCGGCCAACGCGGCAATGCTAATGAACGATACGAGCGTGATCAGCAGGGTCCACGAGTAGCCGAAGCCGGCAATCGAATCGAAGAGCGTGCTGATGGTCACGCTTACCGGAAGCGGCAGGAGCAGCCATCCGGCGCGAGGCCGCTCCGAACGCGGCGACGAGACGACCGCCGCGACCGCGACGAGCGCTATCAAAAGCGTCGCAACAAGAGCGAAAAAGAACGACCATGCGGAGCCGAAAACGATCGGCAGAGGATCGAAGGCCATCGAGTAGACCGCCCAACAACCCGCCAGTCCGACCGCGAAAACCCCTGCGTTAACGGCGTATGCGAGAAGCTCTAAGCCGCGCCGCCAAGGTTTTCGCTCGCCGAAGTTCGCCGCCAACGCAATGAGCACGCAGAACGCCGCAAAGGTGAGCACTTCCGACAGCATGCCGAGGAGTACGTACAGCGTCGCATTCGGTATCACGATCGTTTGGGGCCGAGTCGCGCGCCCCGAAACGAAGAGCGCGAGAAAGAGCACCACCGCGCGGGCATTGAAGCTCGTCGAACGCCGCAGCGCAATTAGAAGCGCACAACCCATCAAAAACAGCAGCGACGTGCCTTCGATAAGTGAGAAGGGAATCTTCAACCATGCATTTTGATCCCACATCGAACTAGCCGTGACGACCGCCGTGAGGCTCGCGCCATCGCGCTGGACGACGTACGCCACCGGCCTATTGGCAACCGGTTGCCAGAGGAGTCCCACGCGCCCGTCCAGCGACTGGCGGCGCAGATCGAAGCGGTCGCCGACGCGAATACCCGCTCTGGCGGCCGCACCGTTTGGAATCACGTCAATAGCCGCGAGCGTGAAGGGGTTTACTCTTGCGGCGGTCTCATCCCACCAACCGAACCACTCGTGCGAGCCGAGAGCGATGTCGCTTGCGAACTGCAGGGCTGTAAAAAAGAATCCGACCGCGCACAACGCAACGAGAGCTCCCTTCCATCGCGCATCGGCAGCGGAGGCGGGAACGAAGCCGGCTAACGGCGTGCGTGGACGTTGAAACATAGAGGCTGTTGCACCGTAGCTTATTGTAAGTGAAGAACGTTCTCGCCTTCCCGTTAACTCGGCTCGCGTTGATCGTGCTGCCCTTTATCGCGGCCTTCGCTGGGATCTTGGCGGTTGGAGGCAACCGTCATCACACGCTCAGTTCGGGCATCCTCGTCACGGCGCTCGCGGTGCTCGTTCTGGTCGTCCTCATGATCCTCGTCGAACGCTTTACGACCGGACGCGGGCCGGCCGAGATCGGATTCGATCCGGATCGAATCGTGCCCGATACGGCGAAAGGCCTCGCATTAGGCGCGGCCTTGTTTTCCGCCGTCGTTCTCGAGCTCGCGCTCACCGGACACTATCGAGTCGTCGCGGTTCACATCACGTGGGCCTTGGCGGCATCGGCCGTTTTTTTTGCGGTCAGTGCCGCGCTCGAGGAGCTGCTTTTTCGCGGCGTGCTCTTCCGTCTGGTCGAGGAGTGGACGGGTACGTGGATCGCGCTTGCCGTTTCGGCGGCGCTCTTTGGTGCCGCTCACGCACTCAATCCCGGTGCGACGTGGGCGTCGTCGCTCGCGATCGCGCTTGAAGCCGGCGTGCTGCTCGGTGCTGCCTTCGTCGTCACGAGGAACCTTTGGTTTCCGATCGCTCTGCACTTCGCATGGAACTTTTTAGAAGGCCCGGTCTACGGAACGCAGGTTTCCGGACGGGCCTTGGGCAGCAGCTTACTCGTCTCGCAGATCAGCGGACCATCTTGGCTGACGGGCGGCAAGTTCGGACCGGAAGCCGGCGCCGCTGCGATCGTTACCTGTCTTGTCGCCGCGGTTGCGCTTCTCGTGCACGCAACCCGAAACTCGATGTTGCAAAAAGGTCGAATCCGCGCCTAGGCCGTAAGCAAAACCCGTGCCTGACGCTACCTCGAACGTAGACCTCGCACACGATTTAAGCTCGCGCGATCGCAAGTCCAGTCGGGCCCATGGGGTCTGGCTGGATTTCGTCGAGGCAGCCGTTTTGGCGATCGTTGCCGTCTCGACGGCTTGGAGCGGCTATCAGGCGTCGCGATGGGAAGGCGTTTCGTCGACACATTTCGCGCTTTACGAGCGATATACGGTCCTCTCGCAAGAGAAGAGCACCTTAGCGGGCCAGGATCGTCTCTACGATATCGTTACCTTCAACGGTTGGGTCGCGGCGAAGGTCGCCGGCCATGAAGCCCTTGCCGCTTTTTACGAGCGCCGGTTCCGCCCCGAGTACGCGGTCGCGTTTGCCGCGTGGAACGCCTTCAACCCGCTTCACAATAAAAGCGCTCCCGCCGGACCGATCTTCATGCCCCAGTACAAGAGCGCCAACACACGGGCCGCCGATCAACTCTCCGCCGTCGCTACGCGCCATTTTACCGACGGCGTATCGGCGCGCGACCGGACCGACGAGTACATCAGAACGACCGTATTCCTGGCCACGGTGCTCTTTCTTACGGCGCTGAGCCAGCGTTTTGAGTTTGTGGGACCGCGCGCGGTCATCGTTGCGATCGCGGCCGTGCTTCTGTCGATCAGCTTATACTGGATATTCGTGCTTCCACGAGCCTGACGCCCGGAAACGTGCGATGTCACGCGTGCCGATAGGACATCACGACATTCGGCATAAGGAAGCGTCGTAATGACTGACAGATCAAAGGACGGCCTGGACCGCAAATACTTCATGATCGCGGCCGCCGCTTCGGTCGGCGTCTCGGCCGTTTTAGGCGCCAACGCCGCCGAGGCCGACGCCCAAGACGCAGCGGCGCCGCAGGGCGCGCAACGCGGAACGAGCTACACCGGCGATGTGATCGCGGGCAAGCGAGTGATCAGCGCGCTCGACGTCAACGAGCTGGAGCCTGGGAAGCACCTCTTCTACTTCCAAGGCGTACAAATGCCCACTGGGCAGTACTGGTACGTCTCCGTGATTGTCGTCAAGGGCACGAAGACGGGCAAACGCGTCACGCTCGTCAGCGGCGTGCATGGCGACGAAATGAGCCCCGTGCTGACGGTACAGAACGTTATGCACCAGCTCAATCCGGCCGCGATGTCTGGTACGGTGATGGCAGTACTCGACGTGTCGCGTCCGGCGCTTGAGGGGATGGCGCGTCGCTGGCCAAATTCGGGACGCGGTATCGACCTTGTCGACATGAATCGTGAGTGGCCTGGGAGCGAGAACGGCGCGAGCGCGGCGAGCCGGCACGCAGCGCTTCTATTTAATCGGCTTTTGAGACCGAATTCGGATTACGCGATAGACTTCCACTGCGCCGCCACCGGGATGGATGTAACGGCGTTCAATCTCGCCCGAATGGAACTGCCGGAGGTCCGCGCGATGGCAGAGCTTTATCCGATCGATCAGATCTTCAATAACCCCGTCTATCCGACGATTCTGCCCAACGCGCTTATTAACGTGGGCATCCCCGCCTTCACCCCCGAGATCGGTGCGCCGCGGATCTTCGATCACGCAATGGTCGCGTTGTTTGTAGAGGGCACGATGAACGTGCTCAAACATCATGGCGTCGTCGGCGGCCCGATCGGCCGCACTGGGCGCGATACGGACGTTTTCGTGGGCAACAGCGGGCACACCATCCTTGCGACGCATGGCGGATTCGTCGAGATTCTGGTCAAGCTGAACGAAAAGATTCAAGCCGGCCAAAGAGTTGCCACGCAGCGCAATACCTTCGGCGAGGTCGTGGCAGAATACACCAGCGGTGTAACCGGCGAGATCTCGGGATTTCGCACCGATGCCACGGCCGAGCCCGGCACCCCGCTGGTCTTCCTCTTCTACAACGAGACGCCCCGCGAAGATCCAGTCGACTACGCCGAATGACCGGCGCAATCGTTTGTTCTCTCCTTCTGCCAACGCAGCTTGCCGCCGTCACTGCGCCGGCTGACCAGTATTTCGGCAAACTTAAAATGAGCGCGCTGCGCATCCGTTACGAAACGATGCAGCTCAAGAAACGCTACGAAACGCATCAGCTTCTTCCCGACCAAACGCTACATCTGTTATTGCTCAACGAAGACGCGTACATGGATTGGGCTCGGCGGTACCCGACAGATTCCTGGCTGCCGTCCACGGGCTATGCGATGGCGCAGCTGTATGAAGAGCTGCCGGGTACGCAAGCCCGAGATCGTGCGGTCGCGTTGCTGACGTACGTGAAATCGCACTTTCCTAAGACGCCGTACGCCGGTAAAAGTCGTGCCGCGCTCCATGGCGGCATTTCAGTGAAACCGGAACCTGCATGGGCAACCCAGACGCCAGAACCGTCGCCGTCGCCTTCCGCTGCACCATCTTCCCCAGCGAGTCCTCTCCCATCGCCGGTGGCGTCGCCGCCTCGTGCATTTATTTCATCGAGCTCGGGTTATAGACCACGCTTTGGACTTCGTAACTCGCTCTCAAGCCTTTGCTGAAGCTGTACAAATACTTGACCGCGGTCGGTGAGTACGAGTAGATGTCGACCTGTCCGTAGGCAATATCGGCGACGGCAAATCTATTGCCTTTAGCATTGAGATGTCCGTAGGTTGACTCGCCGTTGAGCGGAAAGGGTCCGCCGACCAGCTTGCAGGCCGGATTGCAGCCTTTGTAGACCCAAACTTGACCCGTACCGTTCGCCGTTCCATCGATGGAAACGAGATTTTCGGACCGGTCGATGTCGAGTCCCCCGAATGCCGTGTCCTGAAAACCGGTCGCCACAACACCACCACCGCTGCACTTAGCGAAGTATACCAATACCGCTGCCGCACTCTGGGATTCCGACGAGGCCCAACAGTTCCCATGCTTATCCAAAGCGACGCCGACGACGCCGAGGATGTTCGAGTTGGTCAAGTTCGAGGTGCATCCGGCGGCGACCGTACAGACGGTGACGCTGCCGGGGTATTCAAAACTTGGATTATCCCTGAAGTTGCCGACGACGATCGTGCCGGTTGCGGCGTTATCACTGGCGGCGTCGGACGGATAGCCATAGCCTTCGGGAATGCTCTGCGACTCGGGGCCGCACATTCCGGGACCCGTTCCAATGTCGATCGCGGCGTCGCCCGGATCCGGGACGATCAATGCGCCTGTGCCGTCGACGGCAACATCGTTAACGTCCGACGAAGTCCAGGGCACCGTGCAGGACGGCTTGCGCTTCTTTACGTTTTTCTTTGGATAACCAAAGACGTTTGTGGCGTAGAATTCGCTAACGTAGATGCCGTCCTTAGCCGCTTGGGGAGCCGGCAAACCGTGGAGCGCGCCGTCGCTGCGGCGGATCGCCGGCGCACCGATTGCGTCGCCGCGCCAGGAGGCCGCACCGGTAGCGGAAAGCGGAGAAGTACTCGGTGAAGCGACGTTGCCGGAGCAGCCCGCGAGCAGTGCGAAAGCCGCGACCCCGCATATTCCGGTGCGATCAAAGCGCATGAAACTTTCTCTCCTTTTCAATAAGAGCCGCGGTGAGCCGGTGGTCAGGGTTTGGCGAGGAGCAACCCGGTTACACTCACGACGCCCTTGTTCAGCGTTGCGTACGGGTTGTATTGGCCGGGCTTATATGCGTAGATCTCGGTGTTCGGCCCGGACGTATTCGAAACGACTACGCTCCCTTGCGCGTCGCTACCGATAGCATAGGCATTCGTGTAGCCCGAAGTGATCGTTTGGCTGGGAGCCGTCTTTCCCGGCGGATAGACGTTCAGCGAACCTCCATTGCCGTTGGTGACCCAAAGATTACCGCTCGCGTCGAAGCAAACGCCCAGCGGTTCGGTGAGGTCCTGAAGATTCAACGACTTGACCGTCGAGCTCCCTTTGGGAATCTCGAACACCTGCGCGGCAATAAAGTCGGCAATGTAGAGGTTCTGCTTTTTGTCCAGCGCCAATCCAAATGGTGCGGTGAGGCCACTGGTGATCGTTTTTGTGGGTGAGGTGGCGCCTTGGGCGTACTCCTGGATCGCGCCGGGAATGTTGCTGACATACAGGGTACCCTTGTTATCGATCGCAAGACCGAGCGGGTTGCTGACCCCGTCCGTAATGGTAACGTTGTGCGTTGTTTGACCCTTCGGATACTCGGTGATGTTGCTGGTCGCATTATCCGCCACATAGAGCGTGCCGGCCGCGTCCAGCGCCAAGCCGTAGGGTGTAGACGTTACATCGGTGATCTCGGCGATCGGCGGCCGGTTCTTCTTCAGCGTCTTCGCGAGATAGATGCCGACGTGCCCGCTGCCGACGTTCTCGCTTACGAACAGGAGGGTTTCGTTCGTCGGGTAGGTCGCCGCCGGCGTGAACCGGTGCGCCGCGATAGCACTTGCGCCGGGTTGTCCGGCTTGCGGCAGGGAACTGGGC
>JBAUMX010000150.1:0-4621 GCA_049578945.1 Candidatus Cybelea sp.
CATTCGCGACGGCGAGCGCGTCGAGGAGCACGCGCTCTTGATCGTGCTCGAAGCAATGAAGATGGAACACCGCATCGAAGCGCCCGCCGAAGCAACCGTCAACGCCGTGCACGTCAAAGAAGGCCAAATCGTCTCCGCCGGCACCCCGCTAGTAGAATTAGGGTCTTAGCTTTCGTGCAGCCCTGTCATCCGAAGCGAAGCCACGAACCGCGTCATCCCGAGCGAAGCCGCGCCACGTGTCATCCTGAGCGAAGCCTGACATCCCTTTGTCATCCTGAGCGAAGCCGCGCAGCGGCGACGTCGAAGGACGCTCAGAAGCCCTACCGTCCTGAGCGAAGCCGCGCAGCGGCGGCGTCGAAGGACGACCGATGACATTGCCACGACACGTCACGCTCTTCGAGATGGGCGCGCGCGACGGGCTCCAGAACGAGAACTCGCTGATCTCGACCGATGACAAAGTGCGCTACATCGATCTTCTCTCCGAAACGGGACTCAAGTGGATCGAGGCGACGTCATTCGTCAGTCCCAAGGCAATTCCGCAGCTTGCCGATGCGACCGAAGTCTTCACGCGCATGCGAAAAGCGCCAGGCGTTCGCTATCCGGTGCTCGTCCCAAACCTCAAGGGTTACGAGCGTGCGCGAGCCGCCGGCGCCGACGCGATCGCGGTCTTTACCGCCGCCTCCAAGCGTTTTACCAAGCGCAACATCAACATGACGATCGACGAGTCGCTGGCGACCTTTCGCGAGGTCGTACGCGCCGGTAAGCGCGACAAATGCTGGGTCCGCGGCTACGTTTCGACCGCGTTCGGATCGCCTTTCGGCGACGATGTCACGCCCGAGATGGTGCTCGACGTCAGCCTCAAGCTGATGGAGATGGGCTGCGACGAGCTCTCGATCGGCGACACGATCGGCGTCGGCGTGCCGAGCCAGGTCGCGGCGCTGGTTCCGCTGCTGGCGTCGAGGATTCCGCTCGATTTGATTGCAATGCACTTTCACGACACCCGCGGCACCGCGCTCGCCAACGTCTACGCCGCGCTGCAGCTGGGCATCGCAAAGTTCGATGCCTCGTCGGGAGGCTTGGGCGGCTGCCCGTACGCGCCCGGCGCGACCGGCAACGTCGGTACCGAAGACGTGCTCTATCTTCTCCACCAAATGGGCATCGAAACCGGCGTCGATCTCGCAAAGGTGCGCGCGGCTTCGCGCTTCATCGCCGGCGTCGTCGACCACGCGCTGACGAGCAAAGCCTATCAAGCGATGGAAGCCGCCTCGATCGCCTGAACGTCAAAGCTCCATGGGCTGATGTGGGCATCGCATCGAAGCCACCCTTCGACTTCGCTCAGGGTGACACGGAACGGGATCGTCCTCGTCGTTCGTTCCTTCGTCCTTCGACTTCGGCGCTACGCGCCTTCGCTCAGGATGACACTGAGCGAGTCCCTTCGCTCAGGATGACAATGAGCGAGTCCCTTCGCTCGGGATGACAAGGGGCGGACGCGGTCGAGCCGAGCCGTTAGCGCAGGGCGAGGGGGATGACGAAGCGGGTTGCGGTGTGCGATTCGCTGTAGGCGCTGATCTTGTTGTCGACGAGTCCGGCTGCGATGCCGGAAGATCGGACTTCACCATCGGTTGGTGACGCGCCGCGGCCCTTGGGATGAAAGATCCAAAGCGCGCCGTCCGGCTTGAGATGCGAGACTACCCGCGCGAGCCGAGCTAGGTCGCGCGGTGAATCGATCCGTAGGAAAATAATATCGTAGCGCGTGCGCAGGTAGATGGACGCAGCCTTGGCCAGTCGCTCGTTGAGCGCGGTAGCAAACTCGTCGTCGTGGCGTCCGACGAGCGCGACGTGCGCCTCCGCCAGCACGCCCAGCTTTTCGAAGAGCGAGCGTCCGGAATAATCGCGCTCGGTCCGATCGGTCATGAGAAGCCGAGGTTCTTTGGTTTGGGCGGAATCTCCGTGTAGGCCATCGGCCGGTCCCACCAATCGTGGAGTCGCGCGCGAAGTTTCTCCTCGCTGGGAGGTGGCGGAATCCGCAGCTCCAGCGCCCGGGCGTAGACCCCCAGATAGCGATCGATCATCCGCTCGATGCTGAACTCGCGCTCGACGTGGGCGCGGCACGCGTGGCGGTCGAGCGTCGCGAGAAGCGGCACCTTGGTAACCGCTTCGTCGACGTCGTCGCAGAGAAACCCGGTCACCCCGTCAATCACGATTTCGGGGATCGAGCCCATCCGCGCGCCGAGCACGGGCGTGCCGCAGGCCATCGCCTCGACGAGGGTGAGACCGAATCGCTCCGGGCGCGTCGTCATGTGAACCAATGCGAGCGCGTTTGAAAGCAACTCGTTACGCGCATGTCGCTCAACCGGGCCGAGAAACTGAACGCGGTCGCCGTCGATCTGCGGAGCGATCAGCTCGCGAAAGTAGGTTTCATCCTGAGGAATCGCGGCAATCTTCAGCCGCACGCCGGCGCGCTTGGCGATTTCGATCGCCAGATGCGGCCCCTTCTCGGGATGAAACCGCCCCAAAAAGCAGAGATAATCACCGGGCCGATCGCTGAAGGTAAACTCGGCGGGATCGATGCCGTTGTAGGTCGTCGCGAGGTAGTCGAGCCCCGGATCGCGATCGGCATTCGAGATCGAAGTATAGAAACTCCGCGACGCGCCCGCATAATACGCCGCGAGGATCTGCGGCGAGGAGAAGCCGTGAATCGTCGTGAGCATCGGCGGCCGCTCCGAAGCCAAAGCGTAGGTCAGCGGTTTCCAATCGAAATTATTGTGAATGAGATCGAACTCGCCGGCACGACGAAAGAGCTCGGCGATGTGCAGCGCGCTGAAGACTTCGCCGTTGAGCGCCGAATCTTCGTTGAGGCCGACCGGGACGACCGAAACCAGCTTGCCTTCGAAGTGCGAATCGCCCGCGGCGAAGAGCGTGACGTCGAGTCCGCGCCGGCGCATCCCCTCGGCAACGTTGAAGGCGATCTGTTCCCAGGGTCCGTAGCCCGGCGGCGGAGCCGGCCACGAGATCGCGCCGAGCACGGCCAGCCGCAGACCTTTGAGTTCCACGTCAGCGATCGTCGTCCACGACGCGATCGTCGCGATCCGCCACCGCCACGTTGAAGTGCGTTTTGCGAATGAGCGGGGTCAGTTCGCGTTCCGAAACGGGCGGGACCAGCGACGCCCGCGTGTAGTCGAACATATCGCTCAGATCGTCGTCGTTAACGTCGCGCTGACCCATGTTGCCGAGGTTCCAGTTCTTCTCGATGAACTTCGTAATCGCTGTGGATTCGCGCCGCGCATGCGAGACGAACGGCGTCGCGTTGGCATGTGCGGGATTATAGTTGGAGCGCGCCCAGGCCGATAACACCAGGATCGGGATGCGCAGACCCCAGGTCGTTCCCGCTGGACCGGGCGGCGGCGCGACGTGATCGTACCAGCCGCCGGAGTCGTCCCAGGTTACGATCATCGCGGTGTCCTTGTAATAGTTGCAGCGCGCGACGGCACGCGAGCTCGCAGCGAGCGCCGCATAGATCGAGCCCACCCAGCCGGGACCCGCGGCGCTCAGCGTGCCGGCGTGATCGGAATCGATCGCGCCCGGCATCGCGAAGGCAACCTGCGGAAGACGGCAGCTCGCGATGTCGTCGAGAATCGTTCCCGACGGCGTAACGATGTTGCGAATCCACGCGGGGCCAAAGCGAATCTTTCGGAACGCGTCGTAAATGTTGACCGCCGGGTTGAAGCGATCGTCGGAGCGACCGGTATAGTACTTCCAACTCACGTGCGCGGCCTCGAGCGAGTCGGCAATCGTCGGCTGGTCGAAGCACGGAAAGACTCCAGGCGTGATCAGCGACTCGCCTTTGCCGAAGATCGGGACCGTCGTTCCCGGCTTGGCGTCGCAGCCCCAAATCCGGTCGTTCGGATTTCCCGCGATGCGGCTCTGTGCGGTCGCCAGCGTGTAGTGACTCGCAAACGTGGGCACCAAACGGGGCGCGAAGTTATCGTCCGCGAGCGCGTAACGCGCGGCCAGCACGTGGTAGATCGCCGTTTCCTGCGGGGGCACATAGGCGTACGTGAAGGCCGCAGACGGTTTTATAAAACCGAAAGTAGCGTGCACGCGGTCGTTGATGAAGCCGTCCATCCGCCCGCCGTTCCATTCGCCGAGCAGTGCGAGATGGGTGTGGCTCGGATCGGCCGGAAACTCGAGCGAAATCGGCTTCAGTTTTATGGGCTTTCCGTCGACCGTCGCCGACTGCGAGGTGTTAGCACCGGGGTAAGGGCCGCCATTCGCCAGGACTGAAGACGAGAAGAGATTGTCGAACGTACGGTTCTCCTGAACGACCACGATAACGTGGCGAATCGGGCTGCCGACGACCGGTTGACCGAGCAGCGTCGCATTCGCTCCCGGTCCGGCCGCCACGCCGCTTTGAACCGGCGCCGGTGCGGCGACCAGCATCAAGACGCTTAAGAGAACGGCTCCGCGCATGCGACGATGATACCGATCTACGCTACTGAATCGCGCCGTTCTTCAACACGAGCTGCGGTTCGCGCAGCGCCCGCACGTCTTCGCCCGCGTCGCGCGTGAGCAGCAGCAGATCGGCGGGCTCGCCGGCGGCAAGGAGGCCGTGGTGCAGCCC
>JBAUMX010000151.1:0-36777 GCA_049578945.1 Candidatus Cybelea sp.
GTTCGGGCGCTCTTCCGGTTCGTTCGCAGTTATCGCGCGCTAACGAGTCGGGGGCGGGGTTGGAACATCGTCGTCAGGCGACACTGCGTCGGCCGCAGGCTGGTACGGTTCGGGAGCATCATAGCTGGGCGCATCGGAAACTTGCGCCATGCCGACGGGCTGCGCCTGGACGGGCTGCGGTCGATCGTACGTTGCGATGTCCGAAGTAGGCACTTCCTCCGTCGCGTACGACGGCAGTTGCGCATAGGATGGTGCCGGCGCATACGAAGGTCCGGCATCGTACGAAGGCGGCTCGGCTCCATCTCGAGCGATCTGGTTGAGGTCGGGATTCGAACCGTAGACGAGCGCGACCGTCTGCGCAGTAAACGCGGAATCCGGGTAGGACGACCGCATGAACGCTAATGCGGCCACACCGGTTGGACTCGACGCTTGTCCTGCGCGCCAATACTCACGCATCAAATGAGCGAGCATCGGCGGCAGCCACGGATCGCGCGGATATCTGTGCTGCCAGTCGCGGATCGCGAGCTGCAGGTGATCGAGATATCCGCCGACCGAGGGATCGAGCATCGTGCTACCGGCCAGCTGGTCGTAATCGTTCAAGCGATTCCGGATTTCGAGAACGCTCTGCTGGTAGGGGCCGAAATATTCGTCCGCCGGCGCAGCGTTCGGATTGACGTCGGCTCGCGCCACTTGCACGCTAGCGATGAGGAAAAGCGCTAGTACACCAATAGCTTTACGCATTGTAACTCCTTCGAAGGGCAATCAACCGCAAAATTGCGGTTACGCGATAATTGTCGCAGGAGCACAAGCCGCTCGTGCACTAGAGCGGGATTACAACTGGATTAGGCTTAGGTTAGGGGACAACCCGAGTTAGCGCGAGCCAGTTATCGAGAACACGGGCGAACTCTTCGAACGCCGTTCGATGGAGGTTGTGGCCGGCGTTAGAGACGCGCGCGATGCGAACGCTCGCGGACCGATCGCGCTCGACCTGCTCGACCGTCTTCTCGTCGTTGATGCTCTCGCCGGGAGCGGCGAGCGCGAGGAAGAGCGGCTTTTCGTAGCGGGCAATGCTTGCTCGTAAGTCCCATCGATCGAGCGGATTCTCACGCAGAAGCCCCGCAATCGGCTCGACGGTCATGGCGTGGACCGCGTGCACCTTCCCCTCGACGTCGAGCGCGGACCAATCGCGATAATCCTCGCGCACTCGCGCGTCTCGGTCGTTCCCACTCAGTGCAAAGAGTTCGCGAAGTTCGGCCAGATATTCACTGTACCAATCCGCGTCGACCTGACGGATCATGGGATCGACCGTGGCCACCCGCGCGACCGGCAAGCGGGCTCCGGCAAGAATGGCGACGGCGCCCCCCCATGAATGGCCGAGCAGCAGGTCGACGGGCTCGCGAAGCGACGCGGCAACATTCTTTGCATCGGCAACTCCGCGCGCGAGCGACATCGGCCCAACGACCTGCGCGCTATCGCCGTGACCGCGCTGATCGTACGAAACGAGACGAAAGCGACCCTCGAGATGCCGTGCCAATCGTTCCCACGATTTGCGAGAACTCGTCATCCCGTGGACGGCAAGAATCAGGGGGCCGCGCTCGCCCCACCGCTCCAGCGTCGTAGCGGCGCCGTCGTCGAGGACGACGCGCTCTTCGACTCCGCTCAGCCCTTCGACTCCGCTCAGCCCTTCGACTCCGCTCAGGGAACAACTGAAAGAGAGGAGGCTATTTGCGGGTTATTCGGCGATGGACTTCGTCCAGATCTTCTACCGTGTTGAGCGAAACCGCGTCCTTCACCGACTCATCCTTGATCTTCGACGTGTGGCGCATCTGCTTGCCGAGGTCGTCGCCGTGGTGATAGCCGCGAATCGCCGCGTTATGCCGCTCGACCGTCGCCTTGTCGGTCCTGCCGTTAGTCACTACCCACTCTTCGAACTCCATGTACGTCGGTCTCTTCGAACGGACGAAATCGATAGTCTTCTGCCGATCGAGGCCGAGCGAATTGAGCGTCATTGCGTCGAAGCCGGAGCCGCACTCGTCGTAGCCTTCAGGCAACGCGTCGGCGGCTGCAAGCGAGAGCTTCAGCCAGAGGCGCGGCAGATGAATCGCTCCAAGCGGTCCAGCCGTTCCCGAGCTGATCAACGGCACGACTTTAGTTCCAGTATCCGCAGGCATAACTTCCTCCCCCATTCACGAGTGCGCCGCGGTGCGTTCACCGTGGCGTGATTTGAACGTTAGCTCCGACACGCCCGACTTGTCGAGCTCTCCGAGCCCGAGTTCTTTCATTTTCTCGTACTGTTCGAAGGTCGCCTGGGCGAGCGGAAGCGTCAAGCCGGCGTCTTTGGCCAGCGAAAGAGCGATCCCCGAATCTTTCGCGGCATGCGCTGCCGAGAAGTAGACGTCGTGCTCGCGGTTTTGCATGTCGGCGCCGTCGGTTTCGAGCACGCGCGAGTTTGCGCCCGTCTGGGAGAAGACTTCGCGCAAGAGGTCCAGATCCAGGCCGAGCGCGTCGCCGAGGCCTAATCCCTCGGCGAGCCCCGCGGTATTGATATTCATGACCATGTTGACGAGCGCCTTGACCTGCGCGGCCTTCCCCGCCTCGCCGACGTACTTCAGCGACGCGCTCATTTTCTCGAGCATCGGTTTGACCCGCTCGAAGGTTCCCTCGCGGCCGCCAATCATCAGGTAGAGCGTTCCGTTGCGGGCCTGAGGAATCGAACTAGCCATGCACGCCTCGAGCGAATCAGCACCCTGCTCGTGCGCGCGCCGCTCTACCTCGACGTGCACCTTCGGCGTCAAGGTCGCGCAGTTAACGAAGATTTTGCCGCGAGCGTTGGTCAATAGCGAGTCGCCGGCGGTCGCGAAGACCCGATCCATCGCCGCATCGTCGGTGACGACCGTGATGATCACTTCGGAGAGCTCCGTTACGCGAGCGAGCGAGTCAACGACCTCACCGCCGGTCTCTGCCGCGGTGCTGCGCGCGGATTCGGTATTTGGGTCGTAGAGCGCCACGATCGAGTAGCCGACGTCGTGCAGACGCTTGGCGATATTCGCGCCCATACGTCCAGTACCGACGACGCCGATCCTGGAAAGTTCGCTCAACGGATGCCTCCTACAGCGTGGTCGCGTACGCTACCCTGGTAGAGCAGGCAATACCTGCAAACCAGCGAGTGGCCGCCGGGGAGATAAGCAGGCGTGCAGCGCCCGGGAAAGAACTAGTCACTTTCGCCATCGCTCGCTAGGAGATCTTAATGCGCATATACCGCACCGCTTTTGCCGTTGCCGTGCTGCTGGCGGCGGCGGCGATCCCGTCATACGCTCTCGCGCAGGTCGAGAGCACCCCGATTCCGGCTCCGAAAAAGCCCAACTTCGCGCCGATGAGCTACTTGGTCGGAAGCTGGACCTGTACCACCAAGAGCGCGCGCCGCCCATCGGCGTTCGTCACGACATCGACCTACACCATGGACCCCAGCGGCTCGTGGATCAACGAAACGTCGACGGTAACTCCGACCAGGTGGATCCCAGTGCGGATTACCACCACCGATAAGATTACCTACGATTCCGACACCCACCGCTGGGTCGACGTCACCCTGGGTCCGCAGAACGGCTACGCTCTAGCCTTTTCGAACGGATGGAACGGCAATCAAATGTCGTGGCATGACGTGTCCTTCGCGCCGACCTCCGACATCAAGAGTCAGACCGACAACATGGTGACCAAAGTAAGCGCCACAAAGATGACGACTTCCTCATCGTTTACGGAAGCTGGTACCGGTCGCGTCGTCAGCGTCACGGGAGTCTGCACGAAGCACTAACCAAATAAAAAAGGCCCCGCTCGCGCGGGGCCTTTCCGTTGCTGTCACCCTGAGGCTAGAACTCTTCTTCCTGGGTGCCGTTTTCGGTAAACGGCGCTTCCTCTTCTTCGGATTCGTAGTTGGGCTTTTCGTCCTCGTAGGAAGACTCGTCGTCCTCCTCCTCGAGCTCATAGCCCTGTGGCCCCTCGAGCTCTTCTTCCGGGGTCTCTGCCTCTTCCTCGAAGATCTCTTCGGGCTCGATCTCTGCTGCACGCGGTGCGGCCGGTGGAGGCGGAATCGGCGCAGTTGCATCGAGCGGCTTGCTGTCGTCGATCTCTTCCTCTTCCTCTTCCTCGGGCGCGGGTTCACCAACGGCTTCCGCGACGGCTTCGCGCGCCGCAACCGCGGTTTGCGAGACCACCGCCTGTTCGTCGCCCATCAGGAGACCGTACTCGCGGCGCTCCGATTCGCCCATCTCGTCTTCAGGCGTCTTGATGTCGACCTCCTCGCGGTTCTCCGTGAGTACTTTCACGTCGAGCGCCAGCGACTGAAGCTCTTTGATCAAGACCTTGAACGATTCGGGAACACCGGGTTCCATGACGTTCTCGCCTTTGACGATCGCTTCGTACGTCTTCACGCGTCCCACGACGTCGTCGGATTTCACCGTCAGCAGCTCCTGGAGCGTGTAGGCGGCGCCGTAGGCTTCAAGCGCCCAGACCTCCATTTCACCGAAGCGCTGACCACCGAACTGCGCCTTTCCACCGAGCGGTTGTTGCGTGATCATCGAGTACGGGCCGGTCGAGCGCGCGTGGATCTTGTCGTCAACGAGATGCGCGAGCTTGAGCATGTAGATTTGACCGACCGTGATCGGACGCGAGAAACGTTCGCCGCTGCGCCCATCGCGCAGCCACGTTTTGCCGTCGGCCGGAAGGCCGGCGTCTTGCAGCCACTCACCGATGTCCTCAGCGTGCGCACCGTCGAAGACCGGTGTCGCAACGCTCATGCCGAGCATGCGCGCCGCCCAGCCAAGATGCGTCTCCATGATCTGTCCTAGATTCATGCGCGACGGTACGCCGAGCGGGTTGAGCACGATGTCGACCGGCGTTCCATCCTCGAGGTAGGGCATATCCTCCTCGGGCAGCACCTTCGCGATCACACCCTTGTTGCCGTGGCGTCCCGCCATCTTGTCGCCTTGCAGAATCTTGCGCTTCTGCGCGACGTAGACGCGAACGAGATGGTTGACACCGGGTGAGAGCTCGTCGCCGTTATCGCGCGAGAAGACCTTGACGTCGATGATCTTGCCCTTCTCACCGTGCGGCACTTTGAGACTGGTGTCGCGCACTTCGCGCGACTTCTCTCCGAAGATCGCGCGCAGCAGCCGCTCCTCGGCGGTCAGCTCGGTTTCGCCCTTCGGCGTAACCTTGCCGACGAGAATGTCCTCGGGCCGCACCTCGGCACCGATTCGTATGATGCCGCGTTCGTCTAGATCCTTGAGCGCGTCCTCACCGACGTTAGGGATATCCCGCGTGATCTCTTCGGGCCCAAGCTTGGTGTCGCGAGCCTCGCATTCGTACTCCTCGATGTGAATCGAGGTGAAGCGGTCTTCCTTGACCATCCGCTCGCTAATGAGAATGGCGTCTTCGTAGTTGTAGCCTTCCCACGGCATGAACGCGACCAGCACGTTCTGGCCGAGCGCGAGCTCGCCCTGATCGGAGGAAGGTCCGTCCACGATGACTTGGCCGGCTTCGACTTCGTCGCCGACCGCGACGATGGGTCGCTGATTGATGCACGTGCCCGCATTGCTGCGGACGAACTTCAACAACTCGTAGGTCTTCTCGATGCCGTCACGGTTACGAACCGCAACGCCCTTGGCGTCGACCGACGTCACCGTCCCCGCCTCTTCGGCGACGACCAGACTCCCGGAGTCCTTGGCAGCCCGATACTCCATACCGGTCCCGACGATCGGGGCGGACGGTCGAAGCAGCGGAACCGCCTGACGCTGCATGTTCGCCCCCATCAGCGCGCGATTGGCGTCGTCGTGCTCGAGGAACGGAATGAGCGCGGTCGCGACCGAGACGATCTGCTTCGGCGACACGTCCATCAGCTGAACGCGCGCGGCCGGTTCTTCGATATACTCTTCGGCGTAACGCGAGACGACGGATTCCGCCGTGATGCGTCCCGACGCCGAATCTACCGGCGTGTTCGCCTGAGCGATGATGTACTCGTCTTCTTTATCGGCGGTCAGATATTTGATCTCGTCCGAGACGACGCTTTCGTGCACGACGCGGTATGGCGTCTCGATGAATCCAAACTTGTTAACGCGCGCGTAGGTCGCGAGCGAGCCGATCAAACCGATGTTCGGCCCTTCCGGCGTCTCGATCGGGCAGATGCGGCCGTAGTGCGAGTGGTGAACGTCGCGGACCTCGAAGCCGGCACGTTCTCGCGAGAGACCGCCGGGACCGAGTGCCGAGAGGCGCCGCTTGTGCGTGAGCTCGGCGAGCGAGTTGGTCTGGTCCATGAACTGCGAGAGCTGCGAGGACCCGAAGAACTCTTTGATTGCGGCGACGACCGGACGGATGTTGATCAACGCCTGAGGCGTGACCGTTTCGATGTCTTGTACCGTCATGCGCTCCCGCACGACTCGCTCGAGCCGCAGCAGACCGACGCGGAATTGGTTTTGCAACAGCTCTCCGACGGAACGAACACGGCGGTTGCCAAGATGGTCGATGTCGTCCTTCTGCACCATGCCGACGGCCACGCGGATCAGCCGCCGGATGACGGCGATCATGTCCTCGCGCAACAGGCAGCGCGCCCCGTCGCCAATCGTATCGCCCTTCTTCACGCTCTGTCCCCGAACGATTCCGGGCGCGACGCGGGGCCGGACGCCCAGCACCTTTCGGATGCCGAGATCGCGGTAGAGATCGTAGACGACGGTGCTACCATCCTTATACCGGATAGTCACGAGACACTCCGATTGCTCGGGCCGCTCCTTATCGAACGCGTCAACGACGTCGGCAACCTCGCCGTCATCGCTTGCCGTGACGATCGCCCTCGGCTCGGTCAGACCCGCGTCGTTGTACTCGTTGATCGACAGGTACGGCTTCTCTACCCGTGCCTCGGGATCCGGATTCTCGATTCGATACTGGAACTTGCTGCTGAGCTTATAGCGCCCAACACCCGCCAGGTCGTAGCGCTTGTCGTCAAAGAAGAGCGATTCGATCAGCTTTTCGGCGTTTTCGGCGTTCTCGGGTTCGCCGGGCCGCAGCTTTTTATAAATCTCTTTGAGCGCGTCTTCGCGGGTCTTGATGTCCCGGTCTTTCTCGATCGAATTGCGGATGATCGCCACCCCTTCGGGCGGCAGATCCTCGAAGAGCCCCAGAATCGCTTCGTCGCTCTCCCAATCGTAGCCAAGCTGCGGCCGCGTCAACGCCCGAATGAAGGTCGAAACGTAAATCTTGCGATTCTTATCGATCCGAACGCCGATCGTGCCTTCAGTCTCGTCATTCTTGGTGCCGTTATCGGTTTCGAACTCGATCCAGGCCCCGCGGTTCGGAATGATCGTGGCGTTGTACGTGGGCCGCGCGTTGGTGTCGACGTCTTGGCTATAGTAGACGCCGGGCGACCGCACCAGCTGGCTGACGATGACGCGCTCGGCGCCATTGATCATGAACGTGCCTTTATCCGTCATCAACGGAAAGTCGCCCATGAAAATCTCTTGGTCCGGGATGCCTTTGATTTCGCCCGACTCGGCCGTAATCAAGCGGACCCGCACGCGCAGCGGCGCGCTATAGGTCATGTCGCGCTCGCGGCATTCCTCGATCGAATACTTCGGCTCGCCCAACGAGTGCTCGCCGAACTCAAGGATCAGATTCCCGGTGAAGTCCTTGATCGGGGAGATCGAAGCGAAGGCCTCGGCTAGCCCCTCGGTCTTGAACCAATCGAAGCTCGCCTTCTGGAGCTCGATCAGGTTGGGAACCTCGAGGACGTGCGGGATCTTGCCAAACGAGTACCGTTCGCGCTTCGGACCGGGTTCGGGTCGCTGCTCGACGGTAAATGCGCCCGTGGGCATTGGGAACGTCGAGGGCATCACGGTCGAGGCTCCGTTCCCGTCGGTCGCTCTCAGCGGGACGACGGCGGAGCGTTTCGGCCTTGCTTTAGCAGCCCTCGGCGAACTCGGGACAGGCTCCGGTGAACTCTTCGGTGTGGACTTCGGAGCTGTCGTTTTCGCCATCAAATCTCTTTCTCTGCGGATAATGTACGGTTAATGAATGCGCCCTTCGACTCCACGCCTGTGGCGTTTCGCTCAGGATGACACCCCTTTTTGGGCACACCAAAAAGACGAAACACTGGCTCCCTTGCTTGGAGGTGTCTCGCCCTTCTATTGCGGCGGCTGTCATGCGCCCCGGGGCATAGGCCACGAGTTTAGCACCCGTCGCCACCAGCGTCAAGGAACCCTGCTTGGTGGTTCCAGGGGCCCAGATATTTGTCGGACCACTCCCCTATCGAAACGGAGGTAACCGCTCGCCGCTGTCGCAGCCAAAGCAGCTCGGAGGTGTCCCATGTCAGGAGCCCGCTGGGTTCGCATTTTTCTCGGCGCTATAGCCGCGCTCGCGAGCTGGTCGCTTGCCGCCTGCGCTGGGGGGAGCCCCGCGGTCGTTGCGGGATCCGGGCCGGCGCTGGTCCGTACGAGCCGAGCGGCCGGATGGGGCCGTCCGCGAATGGACGCGTCGGGCTGCGGGAGTTCGCTCGTCTACGTGACGTCCTACAGCAACTCGGTCTACATTTTCGATCAGACCCATAACGCCAAGACGCCTTGCGGGCAGATTAGCGGCCTGACGAACCCGCAAGGTCTCTTCGTTGACAAGCACCGCAATCTGTGGGTCGCCATTTCGGGGAACTGCAAGACTCAGTTCTCGAGCGTGCTCGAGTTTGCGCCCGGTGGCTCGACGCCGGTCAAAACCCTCCAGGACTCGGCGGGGTCGGCTACCGACGTTGCAGTTGACAACGCTTCGGGTACCGTCTACGTCACCAACTTCTTCAACTACACGCAAGGGTGCGCTAGCGGCAACAACGGCGCAGTCGAAGTCTACGCCGACGGCAGCACAACGCCAACGGGGACGCTTAGCGACCCCAAGATGAACTACGCGTTCAACGATGCCGTCGACAATCGCGGGAATCTTTACGTGACCTATCTCAGCCTCAACGGACCAACCGGCAGCGGGCGGATCGACGAATGGCTCGCGGGCTCGGGATCGCCGGCCGATCTCGGTATCACGCTCCAGGCGCCCGGGGGCATCCAGACTACCGCCGGCGGTGCGTTGCTCGTCTGCGACCAGAGCGCCGCCTGCGGCGAGTTCTTGCCGGGCTCGACGACGATGACAAATCTGTTTGCGACCAAACACCCTGGATCGTTCGGCGTCGCGCTCAACAAGCGCGAGAACCGCACATGGGTCGAGAATCCCGGGCTGAGTGCCAAGCAGTTGCAGCGTTACGCTTATCCCGGCTCGGCCGGTCGTCCGATGGAGTCGATCACGGTACCGGGTGGCGGATACGCGGGCGTGGCCGTGAGTCCCGCGGCGCCACCAGGCAAGCCTTACTAGTCGTGCCGTCTGGGGCAGGAAAAGCCGTCACAGGACGGCACCCGGCGGCGCTAATAGCGACATGAAAGTGTTTTTTGCCGCCGTCCTGGCGGTCTTTTCCGTATTCGCATTCGTGCCCGCGCTCGCCGATGAAGCCCCGACCGACACGGGGCCGCTCTCGCCCACCGAGCAGCAGTTTGTCCAATCCGTAAAGACCGATCTTCTCGCACGCTTCCCACACGTGAGCGACGCGGAGAAAGCCGGCTACGTGCGTTACACGAGCCCCGACGACACCGGAGCGATCAGCTACGCGGACAAAAAGTGGAACGCGGATCCCACGCATCCTAGCCAGCTCTGGTACGACGGGAGCGGCAATCTCATGGGCGCCGATTTTTCGGTTCCGCGCCCGAACGGCGAGCCTCGGCCGCAGCTTTGGGGAGTCAGCCCCGGCAGATGGTACGAATTCAACGGTCACGTTCACTACGTGGTCATGGAACCCAACGGTAAGATGGTGTACGACCAGTGGATCTGGAATCCGGACTTCGTAAATGCGGGCGGCGATTTGAACTCGCCCTCGGCCGATACCCTCGTCAAACTGGGCAAAGTGCCGAGTCCCGATTTCGTAAGGACGATCTTTGACATGCCGACGCAATGGGATCTGATCGTTTGGGTGCAGCCGCATGCCGCGGGGCCATTTCACTGGTAGTCGCCTAGGCGGCTAATATTTCTTCGATGTAATCGAGCGTTTGCCGCAGGCTGCTACGCCCGTCGGGGAGTTTTTTGTCGGGGTCCAGCATACCGCCCGGAACCTGATGGCCGACCGGCCCCAGCGAGATCTGGATCAAGACGCCTAGCCGCTTCGCGACGTTCCAATAAGAGCGCACCATAATCTTCCAGCGCGACGGGAACATCGCGGGGCCCATCCGCTCGATCATGTCCTTGTCGCCGACGAGATGGTAGAGTCGCCGCAGCTGCAACAACGGATCGTCGCCGCTGATCACGCCTCCCAACGAGATCACATCGATCGGAGCACCGATCGCCTCCTTGAGGTAGGGCGCCGCTCCGCACGCCATCTGCGCTCCCCCGCTGTAGCCGATAAGTGAAACCGGAATGCCCTTCCCCGGCCGGTAACCGTTGGCAATGAGCGACTTGTACATGACGTACGCGATGCCGAAGTTATACATCGGCCCATAGCGCGGATCGGCCGACACGGCGACGATCATGACGTTGCGCAGGTTGATGATCATCCCGAGCGCATTGCGCAGGAACGACTCTCCGGCGGCGCGCGAACCTCCGGGGCGTTGCGCATCGACGAAAGACCATAGTCGCGACCAAAGTGGATCCTCCTCGAGCGGGCGATTCATCACCGAATAGACCATCAGGCCGCGAATTAGGCGCACCCCGGAAGGGAGCTCGGGTGCCAGGGCGTCGAGAAAAGTCTCGATGTCGGGCGTGTAGCGCGCACTCGACTGCGATATCCCGTCGAGGTAGATCGCGTAGCGGCCGAATCGCGCGGCGTTTCCAGCGACGGCGTCGACCGGTACGGTGCCGTCGCTCGTGTCAATCCGATCGCCGTACCACCCGGCCCACCATCCCAACGTTTCCAGCGGCGCCATGATACCCGCAACGATAAGGGCCACGAAACCTAGCCAAACCAAATCGATCGGAATGCGTAAGACCCTCGGAAGGTGCGCGTTCCAGCCAAAGAGCGTGCCGCGAATCGGATCGAGCGCAAGCGCCACCACAACGGCGAGCACCCCAACGGCTAAGAGGCTTACGGCGATGCGCCAAACGCTCGGACTCGTCGCCGGCCGTACGTCCGCGTCACGGCGCGCGGGAGCGTTCTCTTCCGGCTGAGCCGACTCGACCGCGCGGCCGATGATCAGATGCTCGTCGTCCACCAGCTTCACGCCCGCAACGGCGTCGAGGATGCGCGCACCAAGCACCGCAATCGGCCTGCCAAAGCTGCGCTCCGCGAATATCATTACGGTCCAACCAACGGCGACATAGGCCGCGGCCGCAAAGAGTCCGATCTTGGCGACGGCGGCAACGCCGACCACCATCGCGAGCAAATGCCAGATACGCAGCAGCGTCAAAATTCCTGGACCGAGATACGGCAGCGCGCCAAAAAACGAGAAGAGCAGCGGCGCGTAGCTCAGCGCGAAAACGATCGCCAGCTCCGCCAAGGGCAAATGCGGCGCCCACGGCAGACGCGAGACGGCCCACGTGCTAAGCACCAGAAAGACGTAGGCGAAGAGAAAGAGCGCGGCACCGATCGCGCCGGTGAAGATGAATCTCGCCGGCTTGACCCGGTTGGCAAAGAGCACGATGCTCTGTGCGAGTGCTTGACTCAAGCCCGCCAAGAAAACGATCGCGAATCCGAGAAAAACGCCCTCGCGCGAGGTCGAGGCGGCCCAAGCAAACGCCCAGCCCTGTAGGCTTAAGACGCCTCCGAGGGTGCTCCCGAGATTTGCAAGGAAGGTCGAAGCGGTCAACGCGACCTCTTCGTTAAGCTAGGTGTGACGAACTCGGTTCCACTGCGGCAATCTGCTTGATCCGCGCGGCCAGGGCATCACCGTTGAGACCGAAGAGCGCGCGCTGTTTGTCTTGTGAGTCGTGCGCAACGAGAACGTTAGGAACCCCGATGCGTTCGACTCGAAGCGTTAGGCCATGGTCGGAAACGAACTCCGCGACGGCCGAACCGAAACCGCCCGCTAACGAGTGCTCTTCGAGCGTAATCACGTGCGTATGGTCGCGCTGCAGGTCAAGCAGCAGCGCTTCGTCGAGCGGCTTGGCGAAACGGGCGTTAACGACCGTTACACCCACGCCTGAGTCGGCCAGTAAACCCCACGCGTCGAGCGCGACATCGACAACCGTGCCGTAGGCGAGAATCGCCACGCCATGCCCACGGCGCAGCACTTCGGCTTTGCCGTGAACGAGCGGCGCGAGTGGTTCGTCGTGCTTGCCGCTGCTGGAGCCGCGCGGGTAGCGGATTGCCGCGGGTGCGCCGAGCGATAAGGCATGCTCCAACATCGGTAACACTTCCGCTTCGGTGCGCGGGGCCATTAGCGTAAAATTAGGCAGCGTGCGCAGATACGCGATATCGTAAAGGCCCATGTGGGTCGGACCGTCGTCGCCGACGACTCCGGCGCGGTCCATGCAAAAAACGACCGGCAGATTTTGCACGACGACGTCGTGGACGATCTGATCGTACGCTCGCTGCAAGAAGGTCGAGTAGATCGCGCAGACGGGGCGAAAGCCTGAAGTCGCAAGGCCGGCCGCAAAGCATACCGCGTGCGCTTCGGCGATGCCGACGTCGAAGTAACGTTCGGGAAAGCGTTTGCCGAACTTCGCGAGACCGGTCCCGTCGGGCATCGCGGCGGTGATCCCGACGACTCGCGGATCTTTCTCCGCAACGGCAATCATCGCGTCACCGAAAACGTCCTGAAACTTCGGCCGCGCGCCGGGGCTGCTCTTCTTGCTGCCGTTGCTCGGCTCGAACGCATTGGCGCCGATCCCGTGAAACGTGCGCGAGTCGCGCTCGGCCGGCTCGTAGCCCTTGCCTTTGATCGTGCGGACGTGCAGCAGCACCGGGCGATGGATGTCCTTGGCGGTCTGGAGCGCGTCCACGAGGACGTCGTAGTTGTGTCCGTCGACCGGCCCGATATAGCGAAAGCCAAGCTCTTCGAAGATGACGGCCGTCTTCTCGGACGGGCCCATGAAGTGCATTGCGCCGATCTCGGCACCCTCGATCGCTTTCTTCGCGGCGCGCCCGAGCGGGATTCTCTTGAGCACCTCTTTGCCGGTGCGCCGGACGAAGTTTGCAAACGGCTTGCTGCGAAGCACGGAGAGATATGAGGCGATCGAGCCGACGTTCGGCGCGATCGACATCTCGTTGTCGTTTAGAATGACGATGAACTGACTTTTGAGCGCGCCCGCGTTATTGAGCGACTCGTACGCGAGGCCTCCGGTCAGCGCACCGTCACCCAGCACCGCCACGACGATCTCCTGGCCACCGGAGAGATCGCGGGCAAGCGCCATGCCGAGCGCGGCGGCCACGCCGGTGCTGGCGTGTCCCGCGCCGAACGCGTCGTAAGGCGATTCACTGCGCATTGCGAAACCGGAGAGCCCGCCGCCCTTGCGGAGGGTCGCGAAGCGATCGCGCCGGCCTGTGAGTATCTTGTGGACATACGTCTGATGGCTTACATCCCAAACCAGCTTGTCGGTCGGAAGATCGAGCACTCGGTGGAGCGCAAGCGTTAATTCGACGACGCCGAGGTTTGGCGCAAGATGGCCCCCGTTCACCGCGCACGTTCCAACGAGCAGCTCCCGAATCTCGCTTGCCAGAACGTCGATTTCCTTGCGCCGCAGGCGCTTGACGTCTGCCGGAGAGTCGACCCGCTCGATTACCATTGGCGCGTTATACGCATCCTATCTGCGATGCCCTGCGCCCAGCAACGACGCGCGCCGCAAGCGCCGCCGCGCGCGGCGCTTCGCGCGCGAGCCAGAGAGCTTGAGCCCAGTTCCACGGTTTGAGCATTGCCGTCAACGGCGATGCCCAATCCGCCGAGATTTCCCGCCCCGGAGTATCGAGCACGACGCGCACGGCCGCGACGCGCGACGCGCGCAGGAGTCCGCTCTCCATGTCGACGCCGGCGAAGCCTCTGGCCGCCCACACCCCGCGTTCGGCACCGTTGACGATCCTCTCGCTCGTTAGCAGTCCGTCGAAGACCGGAACGAATCCGAGGCGGCGAGCGCTATCGGCAAAGGCTTCGACCAACTCGTCGTCGCAACGCAGCGTGCTGCCGTTCGGCCGCCGGATCTCCTTTGGAATCAGCAAGGTTCCCGTTGGAAGATCATCGCGCAACCCGCCCGCGATACCGCAACTTACAACGACGTCGCCGAGCTCGCCGACGACCTTTGAGAGTGCGATTCCTGCCTCAACGATGCGCGCGTGCGGCATTTCACGTTGCAGCGCCTTGAATTCAAGCCGGGTCGCCGCGATGTAGGTAAGGGCTTGCGAGGACCACCGATCCACCGAAGGTTTCTTTTGCATGCGGTCGTAGGCTCATGCTCGCGAGCTTCGCCGGCGGGCGCGCCGGCACGTGGACCTACGATGCATAACGTCGCCGCAGTCGGGATCGACAGCATTCGTTACTTTGGTGAAAACGACTCGCGGTACCACGCGACGGCGCGCTCGAGCGCCGCGCGCACGGACGTCGGAGCGTAGCCAAGGTCGTGCCGCGCCTTCGAAGAGTCGGCGTACATCCGCACGCGCGATAGCCGCACGCCTTCCAGCGGCACTGACGGCTTGGCTCCCGTGACGCGGCAGCGAAGCTCGTCGAGATATCCCACGGCGAGCGCGAGGGCGTAAGGAGCCCGCCAGGCCGGCATCGGCTTTCCGGTGACGCCGGCGAGCAACTGCCAGATTTCGTCCATGCTCAAATTCTCGCCGCCGATTACATAGCGCTCGCCGATCCGGCCACGCTCCAAGGCTGCGACGTGCGCGCTTGCGACGTCCTCGACGGCAACCAGATTCATGCCGCCGTTTCCCGGCGCTTTTGCGACGATCTTTCCGCGCGCAAAGTCGAGCACCAGCTTGCCGGTCGGCGTGGGCTTTGCATCGCCCGGACCGACCGGTGCGGTCGGCAGCAGCGCAACTATGGGAAGCCTGCTCGCAAACGCAGCTCGCTCTTGCTCGAGCTTCGAGAGATGGTAGCCGCTTTGGGCGTGGCTCTCGGTCGCCGAGCTCGATGTGAGGATCGCGCACTCGAGCCCGGCGAGGTGGCCGGCAAGCATCAGGCTCGCGGTTGCGTCGACGTTAACCGCTTTGAGTTCGGCGCGATCGCGCGGCGCGAACGAGTAGAGCGCCGCGCAATGGATAAGATAGCGGCAGCCGTGAAGCGCGCGCGCGAACGCGCCCACGTCGCGCAAATCACCGCCAATGACTTCGACCGAGCCATCCTTCGCCGGCGTAAGGATGACGTTGGGATCGCGCACGAGCGCTCGGACCGCATAACCCGCGGCAAGCAGCTCGCGCAGAATATGGGAACCGACGAATCCCGTTGCGCCCGTCAGGAAGACGCGGTCGCCAAATGCCATCGAGCCGTACTGCTACCGGGTCGCTATGATGCCCTTCGAAGGGGTTCCCTCGAGAGAAACGGTACCGGCGTCCATGGAGATCCCGGACGGCTACCATTCCGTGCCGCGCGGCAAGCTTGCCAACGTCCAAATCTATCTGGAGATGCGGGGAAAACCGCCGCCGCGTGCCGCCCCTTCCGATCCGGACTGGCATTTGGAACGTTTTACCGAGCCCGATTTGCCGCGCTATCGCGAGCTCTTTCATCGCGTGGGCGACGAGCAGCTATGGGCTGGGCGGCTGCTGGTGCCCGAAGAGGAGCTGCGGCGTTTCCTCACTGATCCACTGGTCGAAGTGTACGTGTTAGTCACCAGCCGCGGCGACGAAGGCATTTTGGAGCTTGACTTCCGCATCGAGCGCGAGTGCGAAATCGGGCTCTTCGGCGTGGCGCCGCCGCTCATTGCAAGTGGTGCCGGCCGTTGGCTAATGAACCGCGCGATTGAAGCGGCTTGGTCCCATCCGATCGATCGGCTTTGGTTACACACGTGCACGCTCGATCACCCCAACGCCTTTGGCTTCTACCTGCGCAGCGGCTTTCGGCCGTACGAGCGCAAGATCGAGGTCTACGACGATCCACGCTACATCGGCTTGACGCGTCACGACGCGGCCGCGCGCGTGCCGATCTTATAGCGGTCTCCCCCGTCGTAAGGGTTCCGTACAGCGTGCCGTTTACGTTGGTCAAGTTTGCGGTCCTTGGTTGCCACCCGTCCGTGTCTCCGACCAAACGGTAGAGCACCGTCTCGACACCGTCGGAGCCGCCCTTGAAGCTGTAGAGCACGCTCTCCGGCCTTGAAAGTAAATAAAGCATGAAATCGCAGCGACTTATGATCAGACGTTTCTTTACATTTGATTCAGATTTGCATGCCATGCTGCTGAAACTGGGTCAAAGAAAGGAGCACATATTACATGACCTTGCACCGGATCTATGTCGCCCTGATACTTCTCTCGAACTCGCTTCTCTTCGCGGGATGCGGGGGCGCCTCGCAAGCGCCAATGGGCGGTCTCCCCGCCTCGCAGTCGCTACAAGTCCCCGATGATCACGGCCGAAATCAAGACTGCCGCAACGATGGCAGCATCAACCTCAGGCCGTGCCACATCACGTTCGATGCGCAAAATCCCGGCCCGACCGAGGTCCGAGTAACGCACGGTGGCGACAACGACCGGCACAAGATCCGCGAACGCGACAATTGCGCCGCTCGCGACATCGCGATGCTCGTCCGCGACAGTAACTCACGCTATACCGTCATGCCCGGATCGATGTCCGGCAAGTGTTCTGCCGTCTTCGACGACAATGGTAATCACAACGACGACGGCGGCCGCGGCCCCAACGGCGGCAGTCTACTCAGAATCGTCAACAAACTCTAACCCCCCAACGTAGGTCCGCGTGTAAGAAGGCCGTTGACGAGCGGCCTTCTGCGCGTCTATGGAACGACATACACTAACGAAACGAGGACATCGCCCATTAACTCAGACCCGCAGGAGGGCGGCGACGCCGGCACGCAACTCATGCGCGTGGCGGACGCACAGGCGATCTCCAAGCTGTTGGAGGTTAGAATGAACTGTTCACTGCGCTGTTTCTGCGCATGTCTGAGCGCAACGGTCCTCGCCGCTAAGCTCGACGCCGGCGAAACCTTCTGGACGTTCAACGGCAAGCAACATAAAAGATTTTTCCATCATCCCTCTGGAGGCGGTAGCTGCGGGAACTACCTGTGTGGGGACGGAAGATATAGAAAGTTTTACTCCGGCCCGAGTGGTTGGGGCTCGTCTAACGGAATCAAGGGCTACTAGGGCGTTTCAATGGCCAGCAAAACACAGCTCGAAAACGCGATCTTACAGCGCGAAGGATTTCGGGTAGAATTCGAACTCTTCGAGGGAAAGCGCCCGGCGTTACCGTCCTACGACTTTCCCGTTATGGCGCCGCAGCGTTGGAAAGTCTCCGATTGGAAGAACGCGCGCCTTGGCCAATACCGATTGGTCGTAAAGGCCGTCACGATCTTTCGCGGCGACGGCACGCCGATTTCCCGGGACCTGCAACTAGGTAACCTTCGCGATACCTACTACGAGGACGCGTTCGGATCGCTCGAGCCGCCGATCCTTTAGCCCTACTTTCCAATCGCGAAGAGCGCCATCGCGATAATTAGGACGAATGCCACGATGCCCGAGGCGTGAATCGCGTGTGCGGGATGCAGACGGCGCGCGTGGCCGTGATGCCAGACGATCCAAAAGTCGGCGACGGAGATCGCGATCCCGACCACGGCAAGCACGATCAGGAGCGGCAAATAGTGGAAGTATGCGGTCGCGCCCAGCGCCACGCCGAATGCGACGTCGCGGATGCCGGTCGCGCGAACGTAGCCGTGCGTCTCGTGTCCCTCCGCCGCGACGCCGTAGCCGCGCGCGAGCGTCCGTGGCGCAAAAAGCGCGTAGATGCCGACCAGCACCAGAACGATGGCAATGACCCAGGCCAGATAGAAGACGGCGCTCATGAACCGCGCTTTCGGCGGATCGCACGCAAATCCGTTCGAGGCGCCCCGCTACAATCGGGATTGCGGGTGCGTGAACGGGGAGCATCGTATACCTCTGGGAGATGACGGTAAACGCACAATCACTTGAGATCCGCATCGCGCACGTCGAAGGCCGGTAGAGCGCGCCGCGTATGTGCTTCTTCCACGCCCCCTTTGCCCAACCGATAACGCGTGCCGATGCCATGAAACGATTGGCGGCGCTTGGCGTGTTGCCGATCATGCCGTCGATCGGCCCAGCACCTCGCGCGCTCGAACAGAATGCTAACTACGAATACACGGCGATCCTCGGAACCACGGCGCTCGTTGGTAGCGACCTCAGGCCGCTGCCCGACGCAACGATCCTGCTGCGAGCGAACAAAATCGCGGCTTTAGGACCGCGCGAAAGCGTCGCGGTTCCCGCATCGGCCTTTCGTGTCGACGCGTCTGATTCGTACACGATCCCCGGTTTGATCGACGCCCACGTCCATTTCTTCCAATCCGGCGGTCTCTACACACGTCCCGATGCGATCGATCTGCGCTCGGTCCGACCGTACACCGACGAGCTTACGTGGATCCGAGGCAACCTGCAGGATACCTTTGCCCGATATCTGCGTGCCGGCATCACTTCCGTCGTAGATGTGGGTGGTCCGTTCTGGAATTACGATGTGCGCGCGATCGCGCGACGGACGCTTGCGAGTCCCCGTGTAATGGTCGCCGGTCCGCTTATCTCGAGCGTCGATCGCAGCATTCTCGACCCTTATAACGACCCGCCGATCGTAAAAATCGACACTATCGAGGCCGCCCGTACGCTCATAGATCGCGAGATCGCCGCACAGACCGACTTGGTGAAGTTCTGGTGGATCGTCACGCCGACTCATCCGGCCACGGCCTTTCAACCGGTCGCGCGCGCCGCAATCGCGTACGCGCACCAACGTGGAGCGCGTGTCATCATCCACGCGACGGAGCTCGAGACGGCCCGTCTAGCCGTCGAGTCGGGCACCGACATTCTGGCGCACAGCGTCTTCGATACCGACGTTGACGACACGTTCATCGGATTGCTGCAGTCGCGCAAGGTCATCTACTGCCCGACGCTGCTAGTCGTCGGCAACTATGGATATGCGTTCCACGGTACGCCGCACCTCACCGCAGTCGACCTTCGGGTCGCAAATCCTGACGTCGTCGGCACGCTCTATAACATGCAAGACGTCGAAGGCGTTCTCTCACCCGCCGTTTTGTCTAGAATCCGAGCGCTGCGCGTCCCCGTACCGCCTCACGCCGCGATGCGCAATCTCAAGCGGGTGCACGACGCGGGCATCCGGGTCGCCGCGGGCACCGATGCCGGCAACATCGGAACGCAGCATGCCTCGTCGCTCTACGCTGAAATGCTGGCAATGGTTGACTCGGGTCTGTCGCCCACCGAGGTGCTCTCGACGGCGACCCGCGGCGGGGCCGAACTTATGGCGCGTTCCGAGTCGCTCGGGACGATCGAGCCCGGCAAGCTCGCCGATCTGGTTATCCTCCGCGAGGACCCGACTCAGAACATCGCGGCAATCGCTAGCGTCGACCGCGTGATCAAGGACGGCCACGTTTTTGAAGCCGGCACGATCCTACGCGAGGGTCCCGAGCAAATCGTGCAGCGGCAAGTCAATGCCTTCAACCATCACGATGCCGAGGTTTTCACAGAAACTTACGCAGCCGATGCGAGCGTCGTCAACCGCAGCGGTTCGACCTTACGGTCGCGACCCGCGATTTTGGCTGCGTACCGCGAAACGTTCGCGGCGAACCCCCAGCTACGCGCCGAGATCTTGAATCGCCAGACGAACGGCGATATCGTGGTCGACAAGGAGCGTGTGACCGGCTACGCGGACGGACACGAGTCACAAGCGACGATCACCTACCGCCTGCGCGGCGGGTCGATCGAAAGCGCCGAGATCGCCGTCTGAAGGCGATCTTTGTACGGCGCCGGTCACGCTTCGACTCCGCTGCGCGTGAAAATGCCGTGGTTAGTTGCCGAACGCGGCCCGGACTGATTCCTTGAACGAGCTCGTGGTCTGGAGCACGGCGGTCGGCTCGTACCCGCAGTGGGCCATGCAGTTCTCGCACGACTCGTGCTTGCCTCGGCCATACTTCGACCAATCGGTTTCTTCGAGCAACTCTTTGTAGGTGGTCGCGTAGCCCTCTTTGCTCATCAGGTAGCATGGTCGCTGCCAGCCAAAGACCGTGTAGCACGGGATACCCCAAGGCGTACACTCAAAGTCGGTCTTACCCTCGAGAAAGTCGAGGTAGAGCGGACTGTGGTTCAGGCGCCACTTCTTGCGCTTGCCGCCGGCAAACGCCGTTTGAAAAATCTCGCGCGTGCGCCTGACGCCCAAGAAGTGCTCCTGGTCGGGGGCTTTCTCGTAGGCATAGGCCGGCGAGATTTGCATCATGTCTACTTTGAGGTCGTCGTTTAGATAATCGAGCACCTCGCGGATGGACTCCGGACCGTCCTGCGTGAAGAACGTGGTGTTCGTGAAGACGCGGAAGCCGCGCGTTTTGGCCTCTTTGATCGCGTCAACCGCCTTGTCGAAAACACCCTGCCGGCAGACCGACTGATCGTGACGCTCTTGCATGCCGTCGAGATGGATCATCCAAACAAAATACACCGATGGCTTGAAGAGGTGGATCTTCTTCTTGAGCAGCAGCGCGTTGGTGCAGAGGAATACGAACTTTTTGCGCTTGACGAGCTCCTCGACGATTTGCGGCATCTGCTCGTGTACCAGGGGCTCGCCTCCGGCGATCGAGACCATCGGCGCACCGCACTCTTCGACCGCCGCGATGCACTCTTCGACGCTCAGACGCCGGCGCAGAGTTTCGTCGGGATGCTGGATCTTGCCGCAGCCGGCGCACGCTAGATTGCATTGAAGCAACGGCTCCAGCTCGAGCACGAGCGGATACTTGTTTTCGCCTTTGAGCTTCTTGCCGGCAACGTACTTTGCGACGGCGAGCTTCTGTCGTAGGGGCATCGTCATGTCTGGGTGGCTGCTTCCTTCATGGTTTCCGCCGGTGCTCCTTCGTCCTTGGCCTTTCGACTGCTCGCTGCGCTCGAGCTGATACGAGCAGGTTTAGCTTCGCGAACGGCCATGGCGAGGGCCATCGCCGGAAAAAGATGGCGGTAGAGATGGTAATTGATATAAAAGTCGCGGGGAAATCCGGTTCCCGTACATTCCGGCTCGTTCCAAGTTCCATCGGGGCGCTGCCGATCGCACAAATAGGCAAGACCGCGTCCGACCGCCGGATGTTGCGCCAAACCTGAAAGTTGAAGGGAAAGCACGGCCCAGGCCGTCTGCGAGGGCGTGCTCGCGCCGATTCCTGCAAACGACTCATCCGCGTACGAGTGGCAGCTTTCGCCCCAGCCGCCATCCTCGTTTTGCACCGAAATCAGCCAGCCGGTGGCGCGTTCGACCATCTCGGAGCCGGTCTTCAGCGCAGTCAACGCCGAGATGACGCACCAGGTTCCGTAGATATGATTGACGCCCCAGCGCCCGTACCAAGAACCCCACGGCTTCTGGGTCTTTCGCAAATACTCCAAACCGCGTACAATTTCACGGTCCGCCGTGACGTAACCCAGTGCGGCAAGCATCTCGAGCACGTGCGCGGTGACGTCTTCAGTCGGTGGATCGATCATTGCGCCGAAATCCGAGAACGGCATTTGATAGAGCAGCTCTCGCGTGTTGTCTCGATCGAAGGCCGCCCACGAGCCGTCGCGGCAATCCATTGCGAGCGTCCAGCACCGCGCGCGCTCGACGGCCGATGCGACCGCGGCGCGATCGCCGCCCTCGAGTAACGCCAGCACCACGATCGTGGTGTCGTCGATATCGGGATAGGCATCGTTGTCGAACTCGAAGGCCCAACCGTTGCCGCGCGTTTCCCGGCACTTCATGCGCCAATCTCCGGGCGCATCGTCGGGAATCTGCTCGTGCATCAGCCACTCGACCGCGCGCCGCATCGCCGGATGCGAGGCGTCGAATCCCGCAAGCGCGAGAACGCGGACCGCCCAGGCCGTATCCCAAACGGGCGACATGCACGCAAGAAACCGCCATCCGTGCGAGTCGTCGATTGTGAAGCGCTTCATTCCCTCGATGCCTTTGCGCATCACGGGATCGTCGATTGCGTGGCCCATGAGATTGAGCGCGATCAGCGAGTACACCCACGGCGGCTGAATGCCGCCCCAGCTTCCGTCGGCCTCTTGACGTTCGATCACCCACTGCGCGACGCGGCGCTGTGCCTCGTCGCGGTACGGTTGCTTGCGCATGCGTTCGTAGAGTTTCAGCAGCCGCTCGACGTACAGCAACCAGTGGCGGCGGCCGGCGACGCGGCCCATCTCGTTCTCCGTTCCGGGTACGACGATCTCGCTGACGTCAACGCCAAGGTCGCGCACCGGCTTCTTTGTGATGACGATCGTCAGCGGCGCGACGGTGCCGCGCGCCCAGCATGCAAAATCGTAAAGATTGAACGGCATCCAGAGTGGAAAGTAGACGATCTCCGGCGGCAGCGACGGTACGCCCGACCATGGATAGACGCCGAACAGGGCGAGCCAGATTTTGGTAAAGACGCGCGCGTTGACGACGCCGCCCCCACGCACAATCACGTCGAGCGCTTTGCGCATTTCGTCGCACTCGGGATCGACGCCCAGCACCTTGAGTGCGACGTAGGCTTCGATGGTGGTGCTCAGATCGGCCGGGCCATCGTAGTAAAGCGCCCACGATCCGTCGCTGCGTTGGTTCCCCAAGATATGTGCGGTCGCGCCGACGCGAAACTCGTCGTGCGGCAAACCCAAGAACCGAAAGAGCAAGACGTGCTCGGCCGTCATCGTTACGTTCGTCTCTAGCTCGCCCGACCACCAGCCCTCGGTGGACTGCTCCTGCAATAACCACCCGACAGCACGCTTCAGGGTTCGCTCCACGTCAGGACGCTCGACGACTGGGGGCGCTTCCCCACTTTGGACATTTTGATCTGAGCGCCCCGAGCCGGTCTCGCTTGAAGAATTGGCCAATAACTGCTCCGCTGCAATCGTGCCGCTGCGGACGGCAGATTCCATAGTATCGGCCCATTTTGTGTCGGTCCAGGATCCGGCGATCCAGATCGCGGGGTGCGCGGTGCGTTGCCCGGTTCGCGCCGACCCGACGCCCGGGAGCCACGTCGCTTCGGGATTGCGCGTCACGGCGCTGCGCACGAGCTTGGCATCCTGAAGCGCCGGGAGAAACGCCTGCGCTTCGCGCCACGCGAGCGTTTCGAGTTCTTCGGTCGGCAGGCGCAAGTACTCTTCCGCCGCGCTGATGCTGCAGCAGAGATAGCCCGGCGTCTTTTCGAAGATCCACTGGAGCGGCGAATCGAGCGCCGCTGCGAAGTCGAAGCCGAGGTTGCCTCCGTCGTGCCAGAGGTGAACGTCGACGATTGGATATGGATCGTACGCGTCAAGATTCTCGATGCCGTAGCGCGAGGGATCTCCAAGAATCCGCGCGACTTGGCGGGGCGGCACGGCCAGGACGACGGCGTCAAAGGAGGCGTTGTCACCGTTGGCAAGACTGAGGACGACGCGCGTCCTTCGACTCGGCCCCTCTGGGGGCGGCTCAGGATGACACTGGAGCACCGCAGTCGATGCATGGACGGCATCGAGCTTTTCGGCAGCGGCAGACGCGAGGTGCGCGAGCGGAACTTTCGAGAACCCGAACCGAGCCGCGCCGGCGTCGCGCAAGAATGCGGTCTGCAAGACGAAGATCGCGTCGGCGGCGGCGACGCGATCGTACGGCGCGTTTAGTGCGGGAACGAAAAAGGGATCCCAAAAGCCACGGCGTTCACCCGCGCCTTGCCCGTGACGCCGCAGCCACGTTTCGAACGTTACGCCTTTCAACTCCGCGCCTACGGCGCTTCGCTTCCGACGACAGCTTAGAAGCGCGCGGGCGACGCTGACTTTTTCTCGCAGCGTTAGAAACGGGTAGGTTGCGAATGACTCCAACAGATGAAACGGCGCTCGCAACGCGCCGGCTCGGAGCCGCCCGCCTCGGCCGTTGCGCGCGAGAATGCGCGCATCAAAGCGATCCTGCAAGCGCAGCTCGTGCTCCATCCCGACGCTCCGAGCGAAGCCGATGAACTGCTCGCAGCAAGCGAGAAACACGTGCTGGCCGTTGTCTACCTCAACGCCGCCGATCTCGAACGAGGTGGCGCGGCCGCCGAGCAGACGGCTTCGTTCGAAGAGCTCGACTCGGACACCGGCCTGCTTCAGGCGCAGGGCCGCCGAAAGGCCGGCAAGGCCACCGCCAACGACGGCCACGGATGGCGTAGTGTCGCCGGAGCGCAGGAGATGCGAGAGATGACCGACGGCTACGCGCTCGACAGCCACGATCGCACGACGACGCGCAGCTTTTCCGTCTTCGAGAGCGCGGCGCGCGCTTTCAACGGAAGCCCGGGATCGCGCTCGATCTTCTTCAACAGCTCCTCGTAGATGCCGGCCATGGTCTGAACGCAGGCAGCTGGGCGGCGCGGAATATAGCGCAAGATTTCGTATCCGCTTGTAAAGTAGGTCCGCGCCCGCGCGACGCTCTCTGCCACCAGCTCGCCCCAACCGGGGTAAATCTGCCCGTTCTCGAGCGCGGGCTCGGGGATCCCGAAGCGGCGAAGCTCGTCCTGCGGCAGATAGATTCGCTTCATATCGACCGCGTCTTCACGTACGTCGCGCAGAATGTTGGTCAGCTGCAGCGCGAGGCCGAGATCGTCGGCTCGATCGAGCGCAACCGGATCGCTGAAACCGAAGATGCGGACACACATTCTGCCGACAACCGACGCAACGAGCGTGCAGTAGGCTCGCAGTTCCTCGAACGTCTCATACCGAGAGCGGCTAAAATCCATCTCGACGCCATCCACGAGCATCTGCAGCTCGCTTTCCGGAATTGCGTAGCGATCGATCGCCTCCGCAAGCACGCGTAGAATCGGATCGTCACCGTAGTCGCCGCGCGCCGCGCGCGAGATTCGTTCGCGATGAACGGCGAGCCGCGCCGGCAGGTTCTCGAGGCCAACCGTATCGGCCTCGTCGTCAACCTGGCGCGCGAAATTGTACAGCGCGTAGATCGCCATGCGTTCGTGGTAACCCAGCGAGATGAAGCCCCAGTAGAAGTTGCCCGCCTCACGCTTGGCCATGTCGCGGTTGAAGCGCTCGGCCCGATGCCGCGCCGACTGGGGTACCGCGATCCCGAAAAGGGCGCGCTGAAGATTGATCATTTAAGCGGGCCGGCTCCTCGAAAACGCTTGTAATGCGGCGCGAGCCACAAGCGAGACCTTTGTCGCCGCCGAAACGCTCGGTCGTTCATTCTCCGTTTTATACCCGATTGCCTGAATTGCGTCGCAGATTGCCAAGCCTCCCATCCGGTAGAGCGAAAGCTGCAAGCGGAGCGGTCGCGGAACCGATCGTTCGAGCGCCTCCCCCGAGGCCAGCAAGAGACGTGCCCGCTCCACCATGGCTTGTGCGGCGCCTGCGATTCCCCTGGCGTCAACGTCGCTATCCACAAGATATCGGCGCCCCATCCGCGCGTCGCGGCTTACGTCCTGAGCATGATTCGCGAGTTGCAACCCGATGCAAACGTCGTCGGAGAGCCGCTCCGCACGCTCGTCGTTGATGCCGAAGACCCGAAGCACCATCCTTCCGACCGGCGCGGCGGAAAGACGGCAATAGCCGATCAGTTCGTCCCACGTGCGGTAGTGCGTGATGCGCTGATCCTGGACGTTGGCCGCTATCAAGTCGAGAAACGGCTGCGCCGGCACGGTGTGCCGCAAGATCGTCGGCTGGAGCGCGACGAGCACCGGATGAACCGGCGGCGCTCCGCGCAAGAGTGCGTCGACCTCGCCGCGCCAGCGTTCGAGACGGGCGAGTGCGCTTCCGTAGGGACTCTCGTCGCCGAGATCGTCGGTCGTACGGCAATAGGCATATATTCGCGTGAGATCGCGCCGGATTCCCGCATCCACAAATCGCGAAGCAACGCTGAAATTCTCGTAGTGACCGCGAGTCAGGACGCGGCAGTACTCGTCGGCGGCGTGCAAATTGAATGCCGCCGCATCGAACGTCACGGCAGCAGCGTCCCGCGCAGCTGCAGCGGCCTCCGCGCGCCGACGCAAAACATCGCGATTCGCAGCGTCTCAGCGATCTCGCGGGCAAGCTCGAGCGCATTATCGAGGCCGTCGTCGGCCGCGCGCAGGAAGGGTCCGGCAATACCGGCGAGGTCGGCGCCCAGCGCCAGCGCTTTGGCGACATCCAAGGCCGAGCGGATGCCGCCGCTGGCGATTAAGGTTTCAGAGGGCGCGACTGCGCGCGCTTCGATCAGCGCACGCGCCGTCGGAATCCCCCAACCCGCGAAGGCGGCTGCCACCCGACGGCGCCACGGCTCCGTAATTCGGTAGCGCTCTACTTCGCTCCAGGAGGTTCCCCCGGCGCCCGCTACGTCAACGGCGGCCACGCCCGCATCGAACAGGGAGCGAACGTCGGCGGCTGCGATTCCCCACCCGACCTCCTTCACGACGATCGGAAAGTCGGCGCGGCTGCAGAGTCGCTCGATCTGCGCCAGCAAGCCGCGAAAGGAGGTATCGCCTTCCGGCTGCAGCGCCTCTTGCAGCGGGTTGAGGTGAAGCGCGAGCGCGTCGGCACGCAGCAGCTCGACGAGACGCCGGCATTCATCGACGCCATATCCCTTGTTGAGTTGAACCGCTCCCAGGTTCGCAAAGAGCGTGACGTCGGGTGCGAGCGAGCGAACGTCGAACGTCTCGACGGAATCCGGCGATTCGATCAGCGCACGGCCGGAGCCCAATCCCATCGCAAAGCCGAGCGTCTGCGCGACGCGAGCGAGCCGCCGATTGATCCGTCGCGCCTCGGGGGTGCCGCCGGTCATGCACGATATCAGCACCGGCGCCGCAAGCTTGCGGCCGAAAATTTCGGTAGAGGTATCGACGTCAGCGAGATCGATCTCCGGTAACGCGCGGTGCGCGAAACGATAAGCGCCCCAGCCGGCGTCAACGTCCTTGCCCGCAACGTCGCGTTCGATGTTAATCCGGAGATGCTCCGCCTTGCGAGACGGCGTTGCGCTCTTAGATCGCTCGTCGCCCAACGTAACGCGCAACTTCTTCGAAAACGGCTAGGTCATCGTGCTTCGTGTAAGGACGCAGCGCCGAGACGGCGCCGCCGGTATCGCGCAACGCCAGGCATCGTCCGGCATTCGCGAAGGCTTGCGTCAGCTTCTCGGGCGCCTGCGCGATCACGGCACCGGCTTCCAATGCGGCCGCAGTAAGCACGGCGTCGCGCACGCTGTCGCCGTCGCCTCGTTCGATCGCCTCGAGGACCGCCTGCCCGACCAGACGCGCTGCCTCCAATCGCGGCCGCGGGTTCTCCACGTCGCTGGCGAGGCTCCGAAACGCCAACGCATAGAGCGCGTCGCCGGCGTTGAGACTCTGACCAAGACCCCAACGTGCCGCAATCGGCGAAGATTCGTTCGCCAGCTCGTCGTGAAGCAGCAAGAAGCGATCGAAGAGATCGAAGGCGGCTGCAACCGGCAGCGCATCGTCGGCGTTTCCCTCACATGCAGCGCACGCCCACAGCAGGAGGCTCGGCCGGATGGGATCGAGGACGTATTCGGACGGAACGCGTTCTTCGATGATGCGTGATGCGACCGAACGGCCCGGAAATGCGATCCCGCGCAGGTACCGCGCGATAGAAGCGCGATGATTGCCTAGGGGAACGCGGTCATGGATCACGGTCATAGGTGTGGGAGTCCTTCGACCGCTCTCCAGATGGTTGCCTTCCGATATTCCGAGATGGAGTGATTGCGGTGCAGATCGGGTCGAACGAACACAAGGAACTATTTTGCCGCTCGTTTATAGAATCGCATCGGCCCTACGATCCGCGGGAGTGGCCCTGGCCGCAGCTCGACGACGTTTCGCTGGCCCGATTGCGCGCGATTCCGATTTGGACCCTGGCGCTGGAAATCGAGCTCGGTGCGGGCACGATGCTGACCGGCTTTGCGAAGACGGAGCGGGATCCGCTCGTGCGTAAGGCGCTCGAGCTACAGGGATACGAAGAAGACCGGCACGGTCGAATCTTGCAGTGTCTGATCGAGCGTTACGGGCTCTCGGTGACGCCGAACGTTCCCAAACAGGAGCCGGTACGCCGGGCTTTTCTCGATTTTGGTTACGACGAGTGCGTTGATTCATTCGCCGGGTTCGGAATTTTTCGGCTTGCGCGCGCTGCCCGCATTCTTCCCGAAACGCTGACCTCGCTCTTCTCTCAGGTGCTGCTGGAGGAAGCACGTCACATCGTTTTCTTTGTCAACTGGATCGCGTGGGACCGTTTCCGGCGCGGATTGCGCGGACCGCTGATGCAAGCCGTTCCCGTCGTGCTCTCCTATGCCGCCGCAATCGGGCGGAAAATCAAAGCCGGTGCGCCGATCCAACGCGCCGAAGGCCCGCAGGACGGACGCGACTTGTTCGGCGATGCATTGAAAGACCTTACGGCCGCAAAATTTCTTCGGGCCTGCGTCGAGGAGAACGAAGGGTACATGGCGCCGTTCGATCCGCGCTTGCTGCGCCCGCGGGTGATTCCGGCCTTAGGTAAGACGGCGCTGGCGATCGTCGAGGCGATCGATCGAGTGCACGCAGCCTTTCCGAAGTCGGCGCCACGTTCCACGATCTGATTCCTAGAACTTGAAGTAGATAAACGCCGGGGAGATTCCGGGCCACGAGAGCATCATGAGCGCGAGCAGCAAGCCCGCGAGCGTGCCGGCTTGCGCGATCGGACGCAAGCTCGGCCACGCTGGATCGATCCCCAACCGCTCGAGAAGCAGCCGCACGGCGCCGAAGGCGACGATGGCACAGCTCAGCACGGCTTGCCATCCGCTCAACAGCAACGGTCCGCCACCTCCTGCAAAGAGCGCCCGATAGATGGACGCCGCGCTCCCGAAGCTGGGCGAACGAAAGAGCACCCACGCCAGGCAGACGATCACAAAGGTACCTACTATACGCAAGAGCACGACGAGTCCACGCGCCGGGACGCGCTCGTGCCCGATGCCGAGGACCCGCTCGATGCAGAGCATCACCCCATGGAAGGCGCCCCACGCAACGAAGGTCCACTGCGCGCCATGCCAAAGACCGCCGAGCAGCATCGTCAGCATCAGGTTGCGCAAAGTTGCAGGAAGCCCATGACGGCTGCCGCCGAGCGGAATGTAAAGATAATCGCGCAGCCAGGTCGAGAGCGTGATGTGCCAGCGGTGCCAGAAGTCGGTGACGCTCGTCGCAAGGTATGGCATCCGAAAATTTTCGGGGAAGACGAAGCCGAAGAGACGCGCGGAACCGATCGCGATATCGCTGTACCCCGAGAAATCGAAATAGATCTGCATCGCAAATGCAAAGAGCGCGCTCCAGGCTGCAGGTGCGCTCGGATGGCTCGCGATCGAACCCCAATATGTGTTTGCAACGCCCGCAAACTGATCGGCGATCGCCATCTTCTTCACCAATCCGAAGCCGATACGTGCCAGACCATAGCTGACGTCCTCCGGGCCGGGCGGCCGCCACGCAAAGAGCTCGCCGAAGAAGAGTCCGGCGCGCACGATCGGGCCGGCAAGCAGCTGTGGAAAGAACGCGAGATAGAGCGCGTAATCGAGCGGCTTACGAATCGCGGTGAAGCGCCCACGATAGACGTCCACCAGGTACGAAATGCTCTGAAAGGTGTGAAAGCTGATCCCAATCGGCACGAAGAGCGCGACGATCCAAGGATTCTCGTGCATACCGAGCAGCGCCGCGACCGTGCCGCTTGCAAAGTTCGCATACTTGAAGCTGCTCAAAAAACCGAGGTTTGCCGCAATGCCGATTGCGAGCAGCAGCCGCGGATTGCGACCTCGCTCGCGCATACGCTCGAGGCCGAGCGCGATCAGGAAATCGCTGGCCGTCAGGATCCACAAGAAGATCAAGTACCATGCATTCCAGCGAGCGTAGAAGTAATAACTCGCGATCAAGAGAACGTAGCGACCTGCGCGACGGGGCAAACCGTAAAAGAGCGCCGCGACGATCGCTAAGAAGAGCCAAAACTCGTATGACTGAAAACGCAGCGGGATTCCGATTCCGATGAGCTCGCCGTACCAGGAGTGCACGCGAGGCTCGCGCCCAAGTCCCGGCGGTGGTGACGCTGGGTTTGCCGGAATCGCTGCAGTGCGGGGCGCCCGATCTGCCAGCGCTTGCCGCACCTCGCGCCCCAACAATCGGCTAAAGAGCCGGCTTCCGGCGGCATTGAGGTGATCTTCATCCGCGAAGAGTTCGGGGCGTTCGAGATCCACGTACGGTGCTGCGTCGATCAGACGTGCGCCGTGCTCGCGAGCAATCTCTAGAAGTGAACCGCTCGGCGTCTGCGATGCATTCCGGTGGGCCGGACGGGTAGGAATCCGCACGAAGAAGACCGGTACGCCCGCCGCCGCGTAGCGCGCGGCGATCGGTTCGATCCATTGCTCACGATAGCGGGCATACGACGGGCTCGGCTCGGGAACTTTGAAAACCTGCGTCGCAATCGCGCGGCGTTGATCCTCCGACAGACCGGCCGGATAGACGATCGCGTTGGTTGCAAAGTCGACCCGCAGGCCCGCCAGCGATTCGCTGCGCGGATGCGCGGCGAGCGGATCGTAGGCCGGCGTGCCGCGCGCTTTCGCGAGTTCGGCGAGGCGCCCCGCGGGATCGGCGGCGAGCGATTGAAAATCGTCGCGCAGCTCGGGACCGCGCCAAAAGAGATCGATTCCATATTCGATGCGCTCGCGCGGGTCGGAGAACGAACCCGCCAGCTTAGGAATGTCCGCAAGCCGCGTCTGGAAGACGACATACCGCAGATCGAGCGGGCGTTCGTCACCGTCCAGGCTTCCGATCGCGCTGTCGTTGTCGGCATACGTGTCGACCGCAATGACGACCGCCCGAAGACGGTCCTGCCGAGGATCGATTGCTCTGACGAAAAACGGCCAGGTTCGCGGCGTCGTGCCCGGAAGACCGCCGTTGAGAAAGCGCAACCTACCGCTCGCGGCGCTCGCCGCGGCGGGATCGAGACCGGAATAGATTCGCGAATCGCCGAGCACCAAAACGTCGGTGCGAGGCTGCGCGCCAAGTGCTCGAAACCCGGCGATTGCGGCTTCGAAGCTGCCGGTGCTCGACGCCGGATCGAGGACGCTGCGGTAGAGAGAGGTGCGAAAGGCGATGACGTCCACGACGACAAAGATCGCTACCGCCGCCACAACGAGAAGAGCAGCCGTCCTCTTCTTTGCCGCGTCAAACCGAAGCTGCACCGCAACGACCCTTGTTCGAGGGCGGGTTAGAGGCCTTTAGAAGATGTCGGCCACCTTAGCCATGCGCAATCCGCCGCGAGTCGACCATGGGCCGCCGGTTGCGCTGATTACAATCACCGTGATGCTCGGGCTCATCATGGCGATCATCGACAGCACGATCGTCAACGTCGCGATCAGCACGATCGGCGGCAACCTAGGCGCGACCGTTGACGAGGTTGCCTGGGTTGCCACCGGTTACATCCTAGCCAACGTCGTGATCATGCCGCTCAACGGATGGCTCACCGCGCTCTTCGGACGCAAGACCTTTTACGCCGCGTCGCTAGCGCTCTTTACCGTAGCGTCCTTCTTCTGCGGCACGGCGCGCTCCATCTGGGTTCTCGTTTTCTATCGCATCATCCAGGGCATCGGCGGCGGCGCGCTGCAGCCGACCGCGCAGGCGATTCTCTTCGAGACATTCCCGGTCGAGCGCCGCGGCGCCGCGATGGCGATCTTCGGCATGGGCGCGATGGTCGGCCCCGCTATCGGGCCCACGCTCGGCGGATGGATCGTCGATAATGCGAGCTGGCCGCTGATCTTCTACATCAACATCCCCATTGGGATTGCGGCGTTTCTGATGACGCTGGCGTTCATTCCAAGTCCGAAGTACATCGCCAAGCCGAAGGGCGGCATCGACTGGATCGCGCTCGGCCTCTTGACCACAGGACTGGCGTCACTGCAGTTCGTTCTCGAGCAGGGTGAACGCGACGACTGGTTCCAATCGCAAACGATCGTACTCTTGAGCGTAATCTCCGCCGTCACGCTGGTCGTCTTCGTCTTGAAGACGCTGCGTGACAGGTACCCGATCGTCGATTTGAACGTCTTCAAGTTCAGATCGTTCTCGGTCGGCTCGGTCTTAGGTGTGGTCATGGGTTTCGGGCTCTTCGGGACGGCGCTGATCCTGCCGCTCTTCTTTCAGACGTTGCTCGGTTTCACCGCGTTCGACACCGGCCTGGCACTGATGCCCGGCGCGCTTTCCACCGCGGTCTCGATGCTGATTATTGGACGTCTGCTCAACTACATCGACGGCCGCTGGTCGATCGTTTTCGGAATGCTGCTCTTTGCCTGGTCGAGCTGGCTCTTGGGCGGCATGACGGTCCAAGCCGGATACTGGGACGTCTTCTGGCCTCGCCTCATACAGGGCTTTGCGCTCGGTTTTCTCTTCGTCCCGCTGACGACGATCTCGTTGAGCGACGTTCCTAGAGCGGAGCTCGCCGGCGCAACCGGGGTCTTTACGCTGCTTCGCCAGCTTGGAGGGAGCCTTGGCATAGCAATTCTTACGACGCTGCTGACGCACCAAACGGCCGTCGCCTGGAACGTCCTCGCTTCGGGCGTAACGCAGATGCACGGGTATTCGGTCCCCGCGCTAACGCAAATGGTATCGCAGCAGGCCTCGATGATCGCCTACAACTACCTCTTCCGCGTCACCGCGATCGTGTTCGTGCTCACGACGCCTTTCGTCTTTCTCATACGGCGTCAGTCCGGGCGCGTGCTGATGCCGGCCGCAGTGGCAGAGTAAAGCGCTAGGTTACGGCTCGCGAACGAGCCGGCGCGCGAGAGGGTCGAAAGCCCGCGAGCGCCAGCGAAGTTCGTAGTGCGGCTTGCGAAAGAGGTTACGCACCTTCACCGCAGCCGGCTGCGCGCGCACGACCCGACGCGTGAGCTCGTGATGGCGCTGCAAGACCGGGTTCAGACGCTCGAGCGTCGAGCGTGCGGACGGGGGGTGCGATCCGGTGAAAGGCAGCAGTCGCGGATAGACTGGCGCGAAATACCGGACCACGTCGAACGCGTCGAGCTCATCTTCACGCAGCACGTTTCCCGGCGCTCCCAGCGACGAGTAATGGCGCCCCTTCTCGGCATGCCGGCGCGGCTCGAGCGTGTGACCGTAGTGCGCGTAGATGTAAGGCAGCGCCATCCGTTTGCCGCTTAGGCCGCGCAGCTGCTCGTGCACCGCGCCCTCCCATCGCGCCTGCGGACCACAGCGGAAGAACATCATACGCCGCTCGATCGACGTGTAGTAGGCGAACGAGCCGAAGAAATGCCACGTGTAGCCGTCGACGAAATCGTACTCGAGCGGAACGCGATCGAGGTGCTGTGCGATCGTGCGCGCGCCGGGGCCGTGAACCTCGTCGGCATCGATGAAGGCAACCCAGCGGGCATCGGAGCGCTGCTGATGCAGCCGCATGCAGACGTTGCGAGCGGCCGCGAATCCGGAGAACGGCGTGCGATCGACGACGAGACGATTCGTCCGGCCGAAGTGACTCTGTTCCAGAGTCCGTGCGTGCAGCGAAGGGTCGGGACCGTTGTCGTTGACGATCAAGAGCGAGGCGACGCCGGTAATCGATTCGAGCATCGCGCTCAAGAACGGCTCTTCGCGTGGGCCGAGAATCAGGTGCGCCGCAACTTCGGTCATGCGATTCGGAAGATCGGGCTTCGGCCGGTCCTGCCTGTGTCCGGCGGCCTCGCCGCTAAGCCATTACTCTAAATGCGCCCGAGGCGCAAATCTCGGCGATGCGCTCGTGACTTAGTCGGACGAACTCCTTATTCGCGTACACGAACGGTTCGCCGGCTGCGGCTGCGTCGTAATGAGCCTTGGCGGCCGGGTTGAGCGACGGCCGCTCCTGAAGCGTTTGGTTCTTGAAGTTTACGCGATAGGTGCAGCGCGCTGCAAAGAGGTTTACGTCCCCGCGAGCGTTGGAGTAGCCGCCGTAAACCGGCTCGAGGGATTCGTTGACGAGGTTGTTCTTGGTCTTCCGGCCGATTTGCAGAACGGCGATTGGCGGGGGCGACTCTTCCATCACGGTTATCATTCTTCGCGGGGGCGCGGTCAACCTACGGCGCAAGATTCGCGTGCAGCATCGGCGCGAATGTGTTGCGGTCGATCGGGAGCGATATATGCTCTTGCACGATCAGCCATTCTCCGGCGATCTTCCGGTAGACGTCGGTCACGCGGACGGTGTAGTCGAACGGCTTTCCGTCTTTAGCGTGAACTCCGGAGACGCGCTGCAGGCTGCGGCTGTAGCCGACGTCCCCGCTTACCTCAACCTCTAGATCGCTCATGGTTAAGCGCAGCGGTCCGTCGATCGCCGCGAACATCTGCTTAAAAGCTTGGCGATACTCTTCCCAGCCCCAGTGGACGCTCGGTGGGCCGACGACGTCGAAGACGAACAGCGATTTGCCATACGCGTATAGGGCCATCACGGCACCCAGGTCTTTGGCATTCATCGCAATCGCGAATGTCTGCTCGAGCCCGCGCAACTGCGACAGGTCGTCATTTGGTGCGGCGGGAGTGAGCACAGTGAATCTTATACCCATCCCGACAGCTTAGGGCGACGCACTCACTTTCCGCCGGCTCGCGTTGCCAAAACGTACTCGCGCGTGGGGTGACGGCGATTAGCGCAGCTCGAGGCTGGGCACGCTTTGCGTATGGCTACGAAGCACCGTTACACTCCGAAGGAACACCGGCAGGTCGAACATATCAAAGCGAGCGAGGAGGCTCGTGGGGTCGAGGCGGGCGAAGCCGAGGCTATCGGCTACGCGACGGTCAACAAGCAAAATCTCGGCCGGCACCGCTACACGGACAAAGAACGTCGGCAAGCCGAGCATATCATCGAATCGGAAGCGGAGCTCGGCAAGTCGGAGGCTGAGGCAAAACGGATAGCATACGCGACCGTTAATAAACGAAGCTCTTAGACGCGTGGATGGTCGCCAGACGTAGTGTCAGCGGCGTCCTACCTCCCAGCGCGGCTTTCGCTGCGCAGTCTCCGGGCGGCCGCCGCCGGATGCCGAGGCTGCGATCTCTACAGGCACGCCACCCAGACGGTTTTCGGCGAGGGGCGCGCGCACGCGCGGTTCATGTTTGTCGGCGAGCAGCCCGGAGAGACCGAAGACCGTGCCGGTCATCCGTTTGTTGGCCCGGCGGGGCGAATCTTGCACGAGGCAATAGAACGAGCTGGAATTTCGGCGAAAGATACCTACGTAACCAACGTCGTCAAGCATTTCAAATTTGTCGAACGCGGAAAGCGCCGAATTCACAGCAAACCCAAGACCATCGAGATCCGCGCATGTAAGCCTTGGCTGGAGGCCGAGATCGAGGTGGTTCGGCCGGCACTGATCGTCGCTCTTGGAGCGACGGCAGCGCACGTGCTGCTAGGATCCAGTTTTCGATTACTAGCCAACCGCGGTCGGGTGATCGTAAAGGAACAGCAGGCACTCCTTGCCACTATTCACCCTTCCACAATTCTGCGGGCGCCCGATTCGGCCACTCGCCACGCTGAAATGGAAAATCTCGTCGCCGACTTGCGCGTCGTGCGGAGCATGGCATAGAACCTCTGGCCGGGTGAAACGGGGAGTCCGAGCGTAGCGAGGTCGAAGGACGCGCGATGCCGCCTCTGCGTCTCGCGGTCGACGCGCGCGTAATCGCCGAAGATACGCGCGGCATCGGGCGTTACGCACGCGCGGTGCTCCGGCGGCTGGCCGCGCGCGACGATGTCGAGTTGACCCTTCTCGCCGATGGTCCTTTTCCGCAGCGTCGCCGCAGTGCGTACGCGCGAGCGCTTGGAAGCGATGCTTTCGCGGTCGGCGCGCGCGCAACTCGCAATCTTGACGCGATCTGGCATCCCGCCAACGGCACCTTCGTCTCGTCGCCGCTCCCGAGCGTTGCAACGATTCACGACGCGGTGCCGTTTCGATATCCCGATCTCGACCCCAAGCGGCGCGCTCACGCGCAGGAGCCCTTTCTCCGTTCGGCGCGCTCGGCGACGCGCGTGATCGCAGTCTCGCACTTCGGCAGCGCCGAGCTGCACGAGATGCTGCAGATTCCGCTGGAAAAAATCGAGGTTATCGAGCACGGAGTCGAGCCTTCGTTTTCACCCGGAGCAGCCGCTCCGCTTCCGGCGGGAGTGAAGCCGCAAGAGTTTCTGCTCTTCGTCGGCGACCCGATCGCCGAGCCGCGAAAGAACTTTGCGCTGCTTTACGAGGCGTATCGGCGGGCGTGGGATGCTGGCGGCGGCCCGGTTCTCGCCGTTGCGGGGCCCCGTGCTCCCGAGCTCCCGGGAGTAGTCCACATCGGAAATCTCGGCGACGACCTCACCACCGACTCGGGTCAATCGCTGCGAGCCTGTTATCGCGGCGCGCTGGCGCTAACGCTCGCCTCTTACCACGAGACGTTCGGAATGCCGATGCTCGAGGCAATGGCCTGCGCAACGCCCGTCCTCGCCTCCCGCGCGGGCTCGCTGCCTGAGATCGGCGGCGATGCAGCGTTCTACGTGCCGCCCGACGACGCCGGAGCTTGGGCTGCGGCGCTACGCAGCATCGTTGAGGACTCCGCACTACGCGACCGGCTGCGTGCCGCCGGGCCGGTGCGCGCGAAGCTCTTTAGTTGGGATGAGAGCGCGCGCCGCCA
>JBAUMX010000152.1:0-9247 GCA_049578945.1 Candidatus Cybelea sp.
AGCGAAGAGTCCTGTAAGTCACTCTTCAAGGACTGGAGCAGGAAATGTCGCTTAACGAAAAACTTTCCAAGCTAGGCTTCAAAGATGTCTTTGAGATCGTACCCGGCCTGATCTACGAGTTCATTTCTCCATCGCGTCAGGGGAAACGGGTTAGCGCGAATCGCAAGACGTCGCAATGCGCGCCAGCGTTCTACCTGCGCTCGCGTTAGGCGGAGGGGTACCCCCAAGTGAGTTCGTCGCGGTCGAGCATCGCGTTAGTGGGGCAGGGTTGCGCACAAAGCTTACGCAAGCTGGCCCGCGATGAGCATCAAGTACGAAACGTTCTCCAGCGCGCGCGTTACGGGAGCGACACCATTCGCACGGCAGATTGCTTAGTCCTCTGACGGCTCTTCATGCGTAGATGTAGAGGCATCTTCATTCAAGGCTGCCTCGAGAGTTGCAAGCGCTTCTCGAAACGCACTGGTCTCCCTCGGCTCTGTCCCCGGCGGCCACCGAACCGCCAAGTGGGCCGAGTACCGGGCGTGCGAGCTCGCATCATGGAGTACTCCAGTAACGACGAACAAGCCGTCATTCGTATGGATGGCCTCGCCAACGCAGGGCAACCGAAGAAACTCGAATTGAAAACGCTTGGGTTCGTCCTCGACAACGACTCGAACTAGGTGGGTCTTGTCATCATTCATGTCTTTTCTCTCCTGTCACTTTCGAAGAATTGGGCCCACGATTCGGGCGTTCCTTTAGCCGAATGACCGACGCCGCGCATGATGACTCGGTTCCGCGCGCGTTTGCCCACCGCGCGTGGACCGCGAGAGATTTCTGCTATAACTGAGCCGTTTGCTGCGCAAGGCTTGTGGGAGCGATGCTCGCCTGCAACCGCAGCCTCCTTATCATTGCAACGGCCGCGCAAACACATAAAACCCAGCGGCCCAAACGGAACATGGCCATCGGCCATTGCAGCATTCGCTATATATCTGCCCCGAGATATGGGGTCTAAATGCAACCTTCTCTCGCCTTTTGACGGTTTAAGCCTAAGCCATGATAGGAAGCCCCTTGCCGATTGCCACCCTTGCTATTAAGGGCACCGTGAAGCATCCCAACTGTTCGGAGCACTCCGAACCAGTCTACGGGGGCTACGCGAATGGACGCGGTGAGATCGTATTGTTTGCGAAAGACCTCGCCTATCGCGTCAACTTCAAGAGCCAGATCTTGAAGCAATGGCCGCCACTGAATGCAGGTGCGCAGGCGCGCTTCGATGCGACTGAAGCCGGCGAGGACTTTGAGTATGGCACCAAGCCCTTCCGCCGCCTAAGCCGCCAGGAGATCACGGAAATTTGCACAGGCGGCCATTTTAGGGTCAGCCCAAGATTCTAAGTCTCTAAGCCCTGCACCGCAGACGAACTAAAGGCGCCCGCTTGAACGAGCGCCCCTCGAACTTTGGTCCTTCGGCGATGCCGAGGCACTGAAAAGAGGGCAGAGTCTCGCCGTTTCAAGAAGTCGTGAGTAGAACTCATGCACCCATACCGCGTCGCGATATTGATACTCTTTTTAGGCGCTTCGGTAGCGAACTATTCATGGTTCCTTACAAGATATACCGACGCCGCTAAAGGCCGATACGAGCACGTGTGGCCGGCGGGACCGGGCACTCCCATACGAAGCAGAGGGCGCGACGCCCGCGAGGCCAGTACGCGCTGGATGTACGAGCTCATGATCGTAACGATCGCAGTCGTGGGGTGGATATTGGTTCGGCCCAGGGTGAAGTAGCGGCTGTCAAATGCTTGTCGTCGCTCACTCTCGGAAAGTCGTAGGGTAGATGCGCTGCCCGAGCGAGTGACGCAGAACGAAAAGGCGCCCGCCTAAAACGCGCACGTCGGTTCGATAAGCGGTGCCATCCTCAGCGTTGCGGGCGTTGGGCAACTAATGAGACAGGCCCAGGAGCTGCTCAATTCATTGCACGCCGGCCTCAACAGCCGTGTCACGTGTAGCCGCAGCTAGTTGGTACCAATGCAGCGCCGTCCAGTAATCCTGCGGCACACTGTCGCCGTGCTCGTACATGTGCCCCAACGAAATTTCGGCCGCGGTTTCAGGTTCGTCGTGGGCGCCGAGCGAGTGGATTATCAATTGTTTTCTTTCATCTAGCGTCATGCAATGAAGACGTTTCCAAGGTTCTACGCACCCGCCGTCCGCTCGGATGAAGCCCGTAAGCGTCCTCGCTAACTTGTGACAGGTACCCATTAAAGTAGTCCGTTTTTCGAGGCAGAAATCCTGAGGCTCAGGCCTCGAAAGGAATCCGCCTTGAGAAAGTCCCGCTTCACCGAAACACAGATCGTCGGCATCATCAGAGAGTCCGAGGCCGGCGCGAATACGAAGGAGCTGTGCCGCAAACACGGTGTCAGCCCGCAGACGTTCTACAAGTGGAAGGCCAAGTACGGCGGTCTTGAGGTCAGCGACGTCGCCAAGATGCGCGCGCTCGAGGATGAGAATCGCCGGCTCAAACGGATCGTCGCCGATCTAACGCTGAACGTCGATGCCCTCAAGATCGTAGCTGAGGGAAAATTCTAACGCCTTCACAGCGGCGTCGAGGAGTGCAGGCGGTTCGAACGATACTCGACATCAGCGAACGACGTGCGTGCCGGTACCTTTGTGCAAACCGTCGCATGGTTCGGTACGTTGGGCGCCGGCCAGACGATGGGGCTTTGCGCAAGCGGCTCGAGGAGCTGGCTGCGGAGCGGCGTCGGTTTGGCTTTCGCCGACTGACGGTCTTGCTGCGCCGCGAGGGCATCAAAGACAACGTCAAGCGGATCCTGCGGGTCTACCGCGAGGCCAACCTGCAGGTTCGCCGGCGGGTGAAACGCCGCGTTGCCTTGGGGCGCGGAAACCCGGTGCCGGCCATCTCGAACATCAACGAGCGGTGGTCGCTTGACTTCATGCACGACACGCTGCGAACCGGACGCAAGATTAGAACGCTAAACGTGGTCGACGATTTTACGCGCGAGTGCCTGGCGATCGAGGTTGACACGTCGATTTCCGGTCATCGCGTCGCCCGCGTACTCGACGTGATCGCCGAGGATCGCGGCTACCCCGAAACCCTGGTCATGGACAATGGCACGGAGCTCACGAGTTTGGCGATGCTGATCTGGGCTCGCGATCGGCATGTCCGCCTGCACTACATCGCACCTGGGAACGTCGAAAGCTTCAACGGCAAGTTTCGAGACGAGTGCTTGAACGAGAACACGTTCGATTCGCTCGGCGAGGCCCGCGAAGAGATCGAACGTTGGCGTCGCGACTACAACAGCGCACGGCCGCATCGCGGCCTCGGACAACAGACACCCGAAGGGTTCGCTCAATCACTCCAAAACTACCCGACTTTGCCTCGAAAAGTGGCATAACTTTTGGGTACCCGTCACGTAATATAGACGAATTGATTCGCGCCGCAACGAGCTGTCTTTCAAGTCTATTGGTGTTGGTTCCAAAATAGAGAGACCGGCGATGCGCCGGCACCTCAAATCTTCATTGGGCGGGACGCTAAGAACCGTACCGATTTTCGCGGCTGCCATTTCTGGTCGCCGTGAACGTCCCATCCCTTATCGGAATCAACGCTTTAACCGCTCTGCCGTCGCCAGCCTTTGCCAATCGTCTATGGAGCCACGACGCCCAGCGCATGTCATCAATCCGAAGTTGACATTAACGTGGTTTTGTTATACGGAGCCTGAAAGTGTTGCGAAAACGCTTAGAAAAATTAGGAAAATTTAGCCCCAGCGGGATTCGAACTGTCGTACGGCGGTCCTGGCCGAACCTGCCCACTACTGAAACGTCTTATCCTATCAGGGTTTCCCGATACCCGGAGGCCTGACCGTTCCTGTCCGGTTCTGTCCTTTTCGAACCCCTCTGTTGCACCGCTGTTGCACGACGCCGAGCTATCCTCAAGTAACGCGTCATCCTGATGAACGTCAAGATGGCCGACCGGAACCTAACCGCGAAGTATGGGTCCGCTGTTCACTGCCATCAACCGCTGCAGATGGACTTCGGACTCACGGCGTTCGTTAGCTACGGTATGAAGAGTCCTACATGTTGATATCGCAGTGTTTCAGGACGCCGGAATTATGATCGCGATGCTGAGCCGCCAGCCACTGATGGATCGCGGAGACCATATCGCGATCCGTACTGCTGAACGTAATAGCGGCTCCGGTCGGAGTCTCGAAGTAGCGGACCGACACTCGTAATGCAGCAGACTGCAACTGATCTAAGCCGGGCATCGTCTTACCGTGGATATACGCAGGGTCCGAGTAGTTGCCGCTTGTGAACTTCGCGGCCTCTTGAAGCAGGTGCGAACGCACCAAGGAGATTTGCGTCTGATTCATGTCGTGAACGACGATTTCAAGGACGCCTCCGTTTGGGTCCGGCAAGAACATGTGCGCCGCTTGACTCTGGTCGAAGAGCATGACCTGCGCGCCGTGCTGCATGACCATGTTTGCGTGGGAGTCGTCTGCCTGGACCGTCAGGGGCGAGACTGCTAATGCGAAAGTTATGATCACCGGCGATGCATTAAGTTTCATTGAGCACCTCAGACAGAAGAGATAGGGAATCGAGAAGGGCATCCCGCTTGTGTGCCGGGATCGCCTCGAAGATTTTCGAGAATCGCGCTTTACGGGATGCGGCAAGGCGTTTCACCGCTTTGGAGCCTGCAGCCGTGAGACGCAACTGTAAGAACCGCGTATCGTCTTCATCCCGGACGCGATCGAGCCAACCCCGTTGCTCGAGCATCCTTGCTAGGCGACTAACCGTGCTCTTTTCCAAGTGAAGTCGAGATGCGAGTTCGTTTTGGGAGATATCCGGATTATGCGATAACTCAAAGAGCGCTTGCGCCTCCCCCACTGAGATGGGAGTCCCGCAGGGCGTTTCATCCGGTTTGTGAAGCCCAAGCGCTCGGATAAGGCCCACGATCTTTTGCTCGAAGGCAACCACTGGCGGCACGATAGTTCGATTAAGCAACTGTTGCAGTATACAACCATGTCGAGCCTGAGGTCAACGCGTAGTGGTTCGCACGAACCTCAAAGATCCGCCGAGGAACGTCGATCGCAATGGCTTGATATATCAGGTTATGCTGATATAATAAGCGAACATGGGCGTTGCTTCACGCGCCACCGCGCTCGCTCCGGGTCGCGAGACTCTCGGGGACGAGCTCCTCGCCAAGTTCGTGCGGGGGCTTGGCGATCCGACCCGGCTGCGAATTCTTCGATATCTACTAGAGGCACCTCGCGCGGTCGGTGACATCGTCGCCCACCTGGAAATGCCGCAGAGTCGCATCAGCAACCACTTGGCCTGTCTCAAATGGTGTGGGTACGTTGCTACTGAACGCCAAGGACGAACGATCGTATATCGCGTCGATGACGACCGGATTCGAACGCTAATCGATCTCGCGCAGAACATCGCCGCGGACAATGCCGCGCACGTTGCGAGTTGCATGCGGATCGGGTGAGGGACGTGAGTCGCGCGAACGGGGCCTCTGCGATAGGTGCTGCTGGGCTGGGAACGGGGGCGGCACTCACCGCGGGAGTCGCAAGCACTTGTTGCGTTGGACCGGCACTGGCGCCGGTCTTTCTTTCCGTACTGGGCGCGAGCGGTCTCGCGTCGGTCTCCGGGTTGCGCCCGTTTACTCCGTGGCTTCTGCTGGGCTCTGCTCTGATGCTTGGCTTCAGCTTCTGGAGCAGCTACCGCCGGCCGGCATGCGCCGATGGCATCGCTCCACCGATTTCGCGAGCGGCCCATGTTGCTCGCGTCGTGACGTGGTTGGCCGCAGTGCTATGGATCATTTCCGCGGCATATTCCGCCTATGGCTTTCTGAACGAGTGAGGATTCATGCGCCGTAAGGAGTTTCTTGCATCGGTTGCCGGCGTGGCCGTTAGCGGCTGCGCATCACGTGCTGCGTCGACCGCGCGGTTTTATGATATCGAAAAAGGCGGCGAACCGTTTCGCGCGGCCTTCAACCGCGACGCCGATAGGGTACGGATCGTCGCGCTCGTCAGTCCGACTTGAGGGTTCTGTCTTCGGGGGTCTCTCGAAGTTCAAAAAACGATCCTGGCGCACGAACCGAACGAGTCGCTCGCGCCCTACTTCGTATGGGTGCCTCAACTTGGCGCTCAACGGCGCGATGTTCCCGACGGAATATCGCTGATCACTGACCGGCGCGCTCGCCAATACTGGGACGGCACGGGTTGGCTGGGCGACGCATACGGAAAGGCACTGCTTACACCTGGGTCAGCCTGGGACGTCTACTTGCTTTATGCTCGCGGACGATCGTGGAGCGGCGTCCTTCCGCCCAAACCCGACTTCTGGATGCACCAACTTTCGGGAGTTACCACAGCACCCCACCTCGATCCAGACATCCTCTATCAGCACGCCGAGCAACTTTTGCGAGGCTAAGCATGCACATTGAGGTGCTGACGTTCGAAGGATGTCGAAACGCCGAGAGCGCACGCGAGCTCGTTCGGCGAGCCGTGCAGGTAGAGGCAGTGGACGCCACGATCGAGTTCATCGAGGTCAACACACGGGATGTCGCGCAACAAATTCGATTCCTAGGATCGCCGTCCGTTCGGGTCGATGGCGAAGACGTCGAGCCTTCGGCCGATTCCAGGGCCGAGTATGGACTAATGTGCCGTACTTACCGAGTCGGCTCGGGATCATTCGGAGTGCCGCCCATCGCGATGATCCGATCTGCGATTCGCCGCGGAATCGAAGAGGTCTTGAGAAGAAGGGATACTGACGATGCTTAACAGCGCGCGCAGTAGGAAGTCGACATTGAGTAGCGCGTCACGTGACATTCTGTCAAACGTACGGTTAACCGCGCTACTCTTCTGGCTCCCGATTATCATGCTCTTCGTGAGCGGCTTCTTTCAATTTGAACAGGGTTGGAGAACGGCCTTATGGGTCGTCGCCTTGTTGGTCATGGGCGCCTCGTGCTTAGTTAACGCGTTCAGGTGCGGTCGAGTCCATTGTTATGCAACTGGGCCGTTTTTTCTAGGGATGGCCATCGCCGCGCTTTTGTACGGTCTGGGCGTTATTCCGCTCGGTACAAACGGCTGGAACTTGATCGGTGGGGCCGCTGTCATCGGTGCGGTCGCCTTGATCTATGTTCCCGAAGCGTTTCTAGGAAAATACCGCCGGACAGACTATGACCGGTAATGCACTCCGCGCTCGAAACTTAGTTGTCGTAGCGTAGATCTTGCGGCGTCTGGGTCGAATGAAGGAGGTGATAACACGCTGATCGGCGCGGACAAAGCAGGACATGGAAGACTGATTCCATTTGCCGACTCGCTTTGGACGGCAGTAACGCCAGTTCGCTTCGCGGGAACGTGGTTTCCACACGTGATGACCGCAGTTCGACTTGCCAACGCAGAGATTCTGCTGCATTCGCCGTGCCGGCCGTCCCCCGGATTGGTCGAGGAAATCGGGCGTATCGGTCAAGTCACGCAGGTGGTTGCTCCCAACTGGTTTCACGACCTTTATCTCGCCGAGTATCGCGCCTTGTACCCGACCTCCACGTTCTGGGCTCCGAGATTTCTGCAGCGGCACCAAAAATCAATCGTGGATGACGTCCTGGACGGAGCGAACCGTCCGCCGTGGTTTTCTGAGCTGCCGTACATTTCGGTACCGGGCCTGCTAACATTCGATGAATGCGTATTTTTTCAGAATCGGACGCGCACACTTATCGTTGCGGACCTGTTGATGAACGCTTCTGTTAGCCCCGATGCGCCCCGCGTCACGAGGTTGGGCTACCGTTTGTTGGGGCTCGAAGGACGGTTAAAAGTATTTCCAGTTCTACGGTGGTTCCGGATCGCAAACCAGGGATCGCTGCGCCGAGCCAAGCGACAGATATTCGAGTGGAACCCAGAGCGCCTTATTGTCGGGCACGGGACGGCTATCGAAGAGCGCGTTGGCGAACAGCTACGAGACTCGTTCGAATGGGTGTGATGAGCGCTTGGAGCCCAGTCCTCGGTTGCCTACATTTTGAAGCACGATGATGCGTGGCATGATGGGGCAGTTAGAGAAAGCAAGTGAGCGATAGCGGGCGCGATCTTTATGCTGCTGGTCGTCCTCAGCGACACCCTTAGCTGCGTCACCAGAGCCCGCGAACATTGAGGGTTGCCGGGTTTTGAACACCAAATCGTATATATCCGCCTATAAGGCTATCATCATCTCATTCACAAACGAGCGTCCGTCGGCCGACGTGGTTTCGGTTACAATAAAGTACGGGGGCGAACGGAGCGCGTTACCGACAAGGGCGTCTTCTCGCAGAGTGTCCGAATCGAACACGCATTCAATGGTTTCTACACAGCTCAGTATCGCGGGGCCGCGCTGACCGGATGCACCGTCGACCACGTTCAGTTCTCGGACGGCGCGTGGCCGTATGAGGGCGAGGACTTGGTCTTCGCTCACCCTAACGGCTCGCCGATCGACCCATGGAACTTCAGGCGCGCAGTTGGCGGACTCATTCGGCGCAGCGGCGTGACGCAGATAACACTGCACGGGCTACGTGACAGGCACGCCAGCCTCTGCGTTAAGGTGGGAGGCCGGCTTACTCCTGAGGCCGTCAATGTGCGACTGAGCTATAAGGTGAAATCGCCGAGGGCTCGTAGCCGCGTAAGCCTAATGGGATAACATCGATCTCGCTGCTCTGCCACAAGAAATCGTACGGGATGTCCGAAAGTAACCGCCGCTGAATGAAGCCGTAGATGCGTCGCCGATCGGCGCGATCGTATACGGACGTACCCTGCAGCGCGGCACGGTCTACACTCTTGCTGCAATACCGCGCCCAATTGAATCCATTAGGGGCACGCTGGCTGCACGATACGAAATCTGATGGGTCGGGCTCGATACCGTTCTGGTAGTTCAAAAGCGCAACCTGAAAACTCCCTTGATTGAGCGGTCCACCCATCGAAAACAATTCACTGGGGTCGTAGGCCTTGGTCACGAGATTGATTCCGACGGCGCGCGCAGCCTCGACTATCATCGGCACAACGTCAACTCCAAACAAAAGGACCCCCAAGCGAGCGAGTGTTAGCTAAATTGCTCGGAACCAACGACCGTTGAAGCGAATGAAACGAACGCTAAAAAGCAAGCAAGGTCCCATGGTATTTGGCGTTATCTCTCAAGGAGTGTTACACATGACCCCTTCACAACTTGCTCGTTTCGCATGCGGCGCGCTCGCCGGTGCTTTTCTCGTGGCCTGCAACTCGGCTGGCTCGCAGTCCTT
>JBAUMX010000153.1:0-110962 GCA_049578945.1 Candidatus Cybelea sp.
CACCACCACCCCGGTGGCGCCACAGCGCTATCGCAAGAAGCGCGACGATCTGCCGAGCGGCGTTGCGGTCGAGGAGCCATACGCCGGCGAGGAAGAGGCGATCGATCCGCTCGACGCGCAACAAGCCGGTTTACACGATGCCGCGATGGAGCAGGGCCACGAGGAAATCGCGCTCAACTTCGACGACCTCCCTTCGGCGGAGTCTGTTGAGCGTCGCGAAGAAGGCACCCGCTAAGGGGTTACCGCCGCCCACGCGCTCGGAAGCCGCCTTCGAAGCGGCCTTCGTAGCTCTTTCGTCGACAAGGCAACAGACTCAAGCTCCAGCGACCGCGGTAGACGACGGTACGAGCGCATTCGTCGAACGCGTTTTCGCAAAGAGCGACGAGTATCTACGCGATCAGTATTCGACGATCGTCGACGCTTGGCACTTCCACACCAAGATTGCCGGCGTTTCGTTCGAAGGACGGCAGGACGTCATCGCCGGCTTGCGCGCCGGTGCGCCGCTCGAGCTCTTCCGCCAGCCTGACAACCCTCACGATCCCAACGCGATTGCGGTGAATTACGGCAATCTCCAGCTGGGGTTCTTCAACCGGCGGCTGGCGGCGCACATCGCGCCGCTGATTGACGCGGGCGCGCGCTATCGAGCCCGCATCGCGTCGCTTACCGGTACTTCGACGTCGGCACAGGCCGATAAGGAGAGGTTTCGGGGTGTGAACGTCTTGGTCGAGCGCGAAGCCGCCGGTGCGATCGCGCGTCGCCCCGATTCGGCGCGCGGAACGTCGGGCGGCGATCTGGATTCGATCGCCGAGCGCGTTCGCCGCGCCTTGATCGGCGACTCGCAGCCGCGCGAAGCGCAACAGGCCGTTTTGGAGCGCTTGGACGCCGGAAAGAACACGCTCGCCGTGCTGGGTACCGGGCGTGGAAAATCGTTCTGCTTTCAGTTCGCTGCGGCGATGCGCGCCTTCGCCGGAGCCGGTAAGACGCTCGTCGTTTATCCGCTGCGCGCGCTTGCAAACGATCAATACGAGGCGCTGCGTCGCACGCTAGATCCGCTCGGGCTGCGTTGCTTTCGGGCGAATGGTTCGATCGAGAATAACGAGCGAGAGGAGCTCTTTGCCGCGTTGCGCGACGGCGAATGGGACGTCGTGCTCGCGACGCCGGAGTTCCTGGAGTTTCATCGCGACGCGTTGCGCGGGCCAAGCCTGCCATCGTTTGCCGTCATCGATGAAGCGCACCACCTGCACGAATCCCGCCATCGTCCCGCCTACGCACGGCTAGCTGCGACAATCGGCGCGCTCGGAGACCCGCAAGTGCTCGCACTCACCGCGACCGCTGCCGACGAGGCGTTCCGGCGGATCGTCGAAGACCTGCGAATCCAGGCTTGGGTGGTCGATCCGACGGTGCGCGAGAATCTTGCAGTCGTCGACGCACGCGAGACGCGCGACAAGCACCAGTATCTGGTCGAGCTTTTCGGCAACCGCGCGGGGGCCGAGCGCGAGAGGGGCATCGTTTACTGTAACTCGCGCAGCGAGGTCGCGACGGTCGCTCGCCACTTGCGCCGAGAGCTGGGCGACGAGGTGATGTTCTATCACGCGAAGATGCCCAACGCCGATCGGCTTCAGGTCGAACGACTCTTTCGCGAGGGACGCCTGCGGGTCGTCGTCGCGACGTCGGCGTTCGGCGAGGGGATCGACCTTCCCGACGTTGCCAACGTCGTGCTGTATCATCTGAACTTCGACTTCGCAGAGTTCAATCAGCAAGCCGGTCGCGCGGGTCGCGACGGAGCCGCGGCGAGCATCCACCTCCTCTACGGCAAGAAGGATCGCTCGCTCAACGAGTATCTCATCGACCTCGACGCCCCAACGCTAGCGGTGCTGCGCGAGCTCTACCGCGGCATGAAGAGCATATCGCGTAGCGGCGTGCTACGTACGGGCGAATCGGAGATTGCTGAGATCCTCGCGATCGATCGGGTTCGCGATCGAACGGTCAGCGCGGCCCTGCGGATCTTCGCCGATTCGGGTTTGGTCGAGACCGGCGAGGACGACGACGGCCGATACGTGCGTTTTCTGCCGGTCCGCGGTCGAGTCGAGATGGAACGTAACGAGCGCTACGCCGAAGGCGAGGCGACTCGCGAGGCGTTCGCGCGCTTCGCGGAAGTCGCGCTCAGCTCGCCGGCCACGACCCTCGAGCGGATCATCAACCGCCCGATCTATCCGTCGCGCGTCGAGCTGCGGCGCTAGCGGCGCGAACGAGTATCGCCTCAACGACCGCGCTCTTTTCATCAGCGTACTCTTGGACGTATCGCCATCGCCGCTGCGCCAGCGTTCGTTTCGTGCGCGCGTATAGCTCACGATCGGCCGCGTCGCCGCGCAACCGGTCGCGAAATGAGAGCATCCGCGTGATTTCGGAACAATCGCGGCTGAAGGCGTGGAGATTGATGTCGCTATCGGGGCCTTTGAAGAGTCGATGCTGTTGCCAGTTCGGCTCGCGGATGCGCAGCACGTAGCCGGCCGCTTCCAACGCCGGTCCGTAGGTGCCTTCGTCGGCGGAGTCTTCAACCACGAGCAGCAAGTCGACGATCGGTTTGGCGACCAAGCCTGGAACCGCCGTCGATCCGACGTGCTCGATTTGCAACGCGCGGTCGCCGAGAGCTCGGTGAACGCGACTGGCCTCACGTTCGAACAGAGCCGGCCACCGCGGATCGTATTCGACCAGTGTGACAACGTCGTTGTGTTCCACCGGCTCGCCGATCGTAATTTCCCGCAATCGGCTCTCGGTTGAGAATCGCGCGTCACTCACGCCGCCAGCATAGCACCCCGCGCGAACGCGCTCAAGTGCGTCTCGCGTCATCGCGGCTTCACAAACCGCAGGTTCCACGAGCAATGCTCCGGAATGCACCGGCATGGCCGTACGCTCGATTGCCTTCACGATGTATCCCGTCACCGACGTTCCGCGCGCGGTGAAGTTTTACGAAGAGGGTTTGGGCCTTAATAAACAAGGGCTGGAAGCGGAGTTTTGGGTGGAGTTCGACGTCGACGGCACGACGTTCGGCGTAGGGAACTTCGAACAGGTCGGAAAGCCGGGAACCGCGCAATCCTTAGCGCTCGAGATTGAAGACCTCGATGCGTTCCGCGAACGTCTAAACCAACGAGGGATCGAGTCGTCGGAGCCGCACGACTTAAAGAACTGCCGCATCTCGGTCGTTCACGATCCGGATGGGAATCAAGTCTGGCTCCATCAGCGCAAAGCGCTCTAGGCGATCGCGGGCGTGGATTGATCGAGCGCTACTTCAGAAGTTGCGCAAAATCGACGTCGAACGCGGCGGGCGCCGTGCCGTCGGTCCAAATCGTACCTTGATATGGATCGATGAGGACGACGTACGACGTCCCAGCGCGACGCAGACGTTCGAGCTTAGCGCGCAGCCTCAGCGGCTGGTCGGTGTGCGAACAGAGCTCCACGGCCACCGCCGGTGCTCCGGGAAAGAAGCCGTCGCGCTCTTCTGCGCTTAGGCTAGCCCACGTCTCCTTTGTGACGAGCGCCGCGTCCGGAGCGACGATGGATTTATTCGGTAAGCGGAATCCGCCGTTGGAATCGAAGGCTACGTAATCGTGCGCCTCGGCCCATTCGTGTATCATCGACGTCAGAGCAGCGTTGCGCTTGGACGTTTCAATGCCCGTGGGCGGCGTCATAATCAGCGCGCCGCTCGCGTCCCGCTCGACCCGCCAGGCCGGGTTCTCTGTCGAGGTCCGCAGGACGTCAGCATCGCTGGCGACGAGCGGAACACGTGCTATCACGCTGCCAGGATACCACCGCAGGCGGATGCGCTCAAGCGATAACGCGCGTCATCTCGCCTTCATTGACGCCCCGGTAGAAATCGTTGTCGGTCTCGCTGACACCGTCGGCAGCCCAGGGATCGATCTGTCCAGGTGTCGTCGGGAGGTGAATCGTCGGCCCGACCGCATCGCTGTAATCGGCGCCGCCGAACGGTTCGAAAGCTCCGCTCTCACGATGTGCGAGAACGAGATCGCGCACCGCGTCGCCGGCGGCGCGCGCGTCCTCGCGCAGCTTCGCGTTCAACCGACCGTCGCTCGCTAGCGTATCGTAGAAGGCGATCGCGGGACGATCGGCCTGCCACGGCATGTCCTTCGTCGCTTCCGGAAAGCGCACCATGCCCTCGATCGCCCGCGCGTCTTCATGGACCGCGCTGCGGACGCCGGGTTTGCCTGCCTCTGCTGCGACGTCATCGTTGAGCCGTTTGATTGAAAGCTCTGCCCGTCGCATCTTCGACGGGTCGAGGTCGAGCACGTCGAAGGCCGCAGCCCCACCGAAGCTTCCCAAGGCGCCGCCATCGTATTTCGTGCGCATCACGTCGTTAGTGACCGCTTTTGCCATCGCGGCAGGATCGTTTTCGTGCGATGCGATCGCATGTGCCACGTCGCTGGGGACGCCGGGGGCGAGCATCGTCTCGGGGCTCGCGGCGAGATATCGCACGCCGGCGTGCGAGAGCGCGTCGGCAAAACCCATCGTATCCATCAAGCATTGATTTGCAACCACGCCGTCGACGCGCCGTTCGGCATCTTCGGGATGCGCCCGTGCATGCAGCGTGACACCATCCGCAATTGCCTTGGCGATATCGGGCATCGACATGCAGCTTCCGTCACGGGTCTCCAAGCCGCCGCCGTCGCCGCCGCCGTGGTCGACCAGATCGATCCAGGTTTGCTTCGCGCCGCTCGCCTGCGCGTTGTCTAGGGTGCGCGCGATGAAGCGCGCGAGGTTTGCTTCGCTGCTCATCTCATGAGCGCTGCTTAGATGCACGCGGGCTACGTCGCCGTCGGCGATTGTGTACTGTTCGGTGTGGAGCGCCCCCGAAACGATCGCGTCGCCGTCGGCGCGAAGCCGCGTCGTGTCTTCGACCGTGAATTCGATGCGCGAATCGCGAGCGCTCGCATGCAGCGCCTGCGAGAGCGTCGATTCCTGCACGGCGTCGAGATTGTTGTCGCCATCACGGTAGATGCCGAACTCCAGCGATCGGCGCGAGGGTGTAGTCGTAACGTTCTCCAGCATGAAGCCTCCTGACGAAAGATGTCGGGAGGCTTACTGCGACGGGAGGTTCGAACGACTAGGTCACGGGCGGAGCTGTCACCCCGGCGGTTGCGTAGAGCGCGCGCGTGTCGTACATCACGCCGCCCTTAATCGTCGTGCCGACGTTGCGAAGCTGTGAGATCTGCTCCAAGGGATTGCCGTGGACGATAATCGCGTCGGCGACCTTCCCGGTGCGAAGCGAGCCGAGCGAGTCGTCCATCTGCATCACCCGCGCGGGCACGATCGTTGCCGCCTGCAGCACCTGTGCGTTTGGGATCCCGGCCTGCGAGTAGAGCTCGAGCTCATGAACCAAGTCGAAGCCGGGCAGCACGTCGTCGGTTCCTGCGACGATACGGATCCCGTTGGTGTGAAGCAGTGCGACCATGTCGAGATATGCCTTGGCGGAGGCGCGATACTTTGCGTCGAGTCCCGGGCCGGTCGGCAGCCCTCCGGTCGTCAGCGTCCTGCTCACTTGGACCGGCAGCCAATCGGCGATCTCTGCGAAACCCGTGGAGGCGATATCCCCGCTGCGCGTCATCGTGTCGGTGTAGAAGATCCCGACGGTGGGATCGCTCACGATGTTCTTTTCTTTGAGCAGCGCGATGAAGTCTTTGACTGCCTGACTCTGCAAATCGATCGTGCCGGCGCGTTCTGCCGTGGCCGTAAGGCGGACCGGGGTCTGCGTCTGATTCATCGTGTCGGGCATGAAGTTCAAGAACAGAAAGTTGACGTGCTGGATCTCATCGAAGCCTTCGTGCACCGCGTCTTGTGCGAGCATCCCGGCGGGGATGTGCCCGCTGACGCGCATACCGAGGCCGTGCGCTTGCTTCACGATCACCGGCACCAGGGCGGGATCCATCGAGCTGTAGATTTTGATCTGTACGGCGCCCAGCTTTTTCCACATTTGCACTTGTGCGATCGCCTGATCCGGGGTCGCGGTCGTCGTTCCGATCGGCGCCGTATATTTTCCGGTGCCGTCCATCAGACCGGCGATGATCACGCGCGGTCCGAGCAACTCGCCGCTCGCGAACTGCGCCTGCGTCTTCGAGATGTATTCCGGATTGTTACCGGGGTCGCGGATCGTCGTAACGCCCTCTGCCAGCAGCCGTGGCCCAAACTCGGCAAAGGTATGCATGTGCATGTTCCACAGGCCCGGCAGCAGCGTATTTCCGCTGCCGTCGATGCGGCGCGCATCGCTCGGTACCGTCACCTCCGAGCCGCCGACTGCGGCGACGGTCTCGCCGTGGAGTATCACCGTAGCATTCGGTATCGTCGCGCCACGTTCGGAGTCGAAGAGCGAGACGTTGGCGATCGCAATCGCCGTTCCGGCTCGCTGCGGAAGGCTGCTCGCGATCTGCCGGCCGAGATCGGTCACCCGCGCGTGCTGCGCTGCGATAAGCTGCGGCAACACGGAGTTCCAGCCTTTTCGAATTACTGCGCCCCAGGTGTCGCCCGCCATGAACAGCTCGCCGGCTTCGTCGAGCCAAACGTATTCGGGTGAGAAATCCAAACCCGTCGCTTCGTACATCGTCACGCGTTTGCTCTGCGAGCCGTTGCCGGCGGTCACCGTTCTAACGCTCGAGACTTGCGTGACGCCGCTCGGCCAAAGACTCAACGACGCATTCCGGGCGCGCAAAGCGGCGCGCACTAAGATCGCGCCCTCCTCGGGGCTGCCGTCCATGCTGACGTAGTAGCGCGGCGTCGAGTTCGACTGCGTCTCGCTCTCCGCGGAGTTCTTCCAAGTTGCGGTTCCGTTACGAGCTTCGAAGCGTTCGTCTACCGGCACCTTGAGATAGTTGTATCCGGTCGTGCGCAGCTCCGAGATCAGGCCGGCCTCGTCGAGCGCGATCGTGCTGCGCATTTTCGGCCCCCGGCCCCGATCGATGAACTCGAATCGCACGTCCAGCGAACCCCCCGGCATCCGGACCGTCGTCTGCGAGCCTTTTATGACGCCCGAGGAGACATAGTCGTACTGCACCGCCGTGCCGTAAAGTTTGGCCGCGGCGAGCGCCGGCGATGCCCAGAGCCAGGCCGCTGCCGATCCAACGGCGGCGAGCCACGTTCGGCGGCGCAAGGGCAACTCGCCGGCCAGACACGAGTGCGCGTTGCCGGTCAGCGGGAGTCCAAAGAGGGTCGCATAGCGGTGGGAACGGCACGTACACATTGCAGGCCAGCCTTTCTTTACAAACGGGGTTCGCGCGATGCGGCCTGCCCGCCTCGCCCGGTTCCAACCGGGCAGGAGCCTCGGGTGCAGCACGGTAACTCGGGCCGTTGCGCTTGGATACTCTGTGCGATATTTGCGGCGGTAAGCTCACCGATGCGGGGAGCGTTCCCGGCTATCAAGAGCCGAACGTCTACGCGATCCTAGATTGCCGCGCGTGTCATACGATGGTTGCGAGTCCGCGGAAAGTTGATCCGCGGGTTTACAATGCCATCTACGCCGTGCCTGGCGGCGCGCCCGGCTACGACCGGTACTTTCAATATGCCCGCCGGATCGTTCGCGTCGGGGACCCTCTGCGCTACTTGACCGGACGGGTTGACGCCGTTTGGGGGGTCCGTCGAGCGCTCGATAAACATCGGGCCGCATCGGTGCTCGAGGCGGGTTGCGGGCTCGGCTATTTTACCTACGCGCTAAAGCGGGCCGGTTACCAAGTCATTGGAATCGACGTCTCTCAAGAGGCGGTGACTCAGGCGACTCACGCCTACGGCCCGCTGTATAAGACCGAATCGATCGAATCTTTCGCCCGGACTTCGGAGGTCACTTTCGACGCCGTGGTGATGGTCGAGGTTATCGAACATCTCGAAGATCCAATCACCGCGATCGAGGATGCGGTGCGCCTGCTATCGCCCGGTGGCTGTCTGGTCTTGACCACACCCAACCGGACGTACTACGGATACGACGAGGCATGGAGCACCGATCTCCCGCCGGTCCACCTGTGGTGGTTCTCGCAGGATTCGATCGAGGCGATTGCGGCGCGTGTCGGGTGCGTTGCCGAGTTCGTAGACTTCTCGGAATACAACGCGCGGTTTCCGGTCCTGCACGCCTTTCGTAGCGCGCACACCGCAATGCTCGACGCGACGGGGCACGTCCTGCGGCGTGAAAGCCTGCCGATGTCACTCGCCCGTCGAGCCGGGCTGCTGCACGAAGGCTATTGGCTCGCGTCGCGCGCGGCGGGCTTGGTGACTCGGCAAAGGTCCACGAGTCGTCCGACGATGGTCGCGGTTCTTACGAAAAGCATATCCGCCGACGGCGCGCGTTGATAGGATGACGCAGTCGAGAATATTGCTGCGATGATGCATCGAACAAGCGTTCGGAATGTAGCGCTGCCTTTAGGGGAAACTACCGCGTCGTGACGCGCGATCACGACGTCGTAATCCTTGGCGCCGGTTTGGCCGGCATGCGGGCGGCGCTCGAGGCTGCCCGTTGCGGCGCCGACGTGGCGATCGTCACGAAAGTTCATCCGATTCGCAGTCACTCGAGCGCCGCGCAGGGCGGCATCAACGCGGCGATCGGCGAGCTCGACAGCTGGGAGTCGCACGCCTTCGACACCATTAAAGGCAGCGACTATCTCGCCGACCAGGATGCGGTGGAGGTCATGTGCCAGGAGGCGCCGACCGACATCATCGAGTTCGAACACATGGGCGTGATTTTCTATCGCGGCCCCGACGGGAAGCTCGGAACGCGCGCCTTCGGCGGCGCATCGCAAGCGCGTACCTATTTCGTCGGCGACATCACCGGCCAAGCTCTGCTCGTCACGCTCTACGACCAAATTCTCAAGGCCGGCGTCAAGGTTTACGAAGAGTGGTTTGCTACCAAACTCTTCATGGATGGTGGCGCTTGCCGAGGCTTGGTCGCGCTCGAAATGATCACCGGCGAGCTCCACTTGCTGCGCGCTAAAGCCGTGGTGGTCGCCAGTGGCGGTCTTGGCCGGCTCTACGAGCCGAGCACGAACGCGCTGATCTGCACGGGCGACGGATACTCGCTCGCCTATCGCGCCGGCGCTCCGCTGATGGATATGGCGATGGTGCAGTACCATCCGACGACGCTCGCGGGCAGCGGTTTTTTGATGACCGAAGCGGCACGCGGCGAGGGCGCGTATCTGCTCAACTCGCTCGGCGAGCGCTTCATGAAGAAGTACGCGCCGAACAAGATGGAGCTGGCGGCCCGCGACGTGACCTCGCGCGCCGAGGCGACCGAGATCGCCGAAGGCCGCGGCATCGACGGAAACGTGCTGCTCGACCTGCGCCATCTTGGCCCCGACGTCATCCTGAAGAAACTGCCGCAGATCCACGAGATGGCCCTCGACTATCTCGGCATCGACATGATCAAGGAACCCGTACCGGTCCGCCCGGGAATGCACTACCAGATGGGCGGGATCAAAACCGACGTTGAAGGCGCAACCATCATCGCGGGCTTGTATGCGGCCGGCGAAGTTGCGTGCGTCAGCGTCCACGGAGGCAACCGGCTCGGCGCGAACTCGCTGTTGGACACGATCATCTTTGGTCGCCGTTCGGGACGCGCCTCGGCCGGCTACGCGAAGGGCACGACGGTGAGCACCGGCGGCGAGGAGCTCTTGGGGAGCGAGCAGCAGCGACTCGAAGGATTGCTAGCGCGTCCGTACAGCGGCGAAACGTGCGCCGGACTTCGGCTCGAGCTGGCTACGATGATGGACGAAAAAGTCGGCCTCTATCGCAGCGACGCCGGCTTGCACGAAGCCCTTCAACAGCTCCTAGAGTATCGAAAGCGTTACGACAACGTCGCCGTCGGCGACAAGGGCCGCGTCTTCAACCAAGCGCTGACCTTCGTGCTCGAGCTCGGTTTCTTATTGGATTGCGGTGAGACAATCATTCGGGACGCCATCGTTCGCAAGGAGAGCCGCGGCGCCCATACCCACACCGACTATCCCGAACGCAACGACACCGATTGGCTGAAGCACACGCTGCTCACCCATCGCGGCGACGGGCAGGAACCGCAGATCTCTCACGTTCCCGTCACGATCACTCGCTGGAAACCCGAGGTACGGACCTACTAATGCAGTTTACGATCGAAGTCGGCCGATACAATACGGAAGGAAACTACGACGCAAGTGCCGTTCCGGGACAGCCCTATCCCGCGCCTTGGAACGCTTCTCCGATTCGCCGCTATCAGACGTTCACGGTCGACCTGCCGGAACACGCCGTCGTCTTGGATGCATTGATCGAGATTCGCGAATACCAGGATCCCTCGCTGGCGGTTCGCTGCGCCTGCCGCAGCGCGATTTGCGGCTCCTGCGCGATGTGGATCAACGGCCACGCGAACCTCGCGTGCAAGAGCAAGCTCGCGGAGTTCACCGACGACGGAAAGACGCGGGTCGAGTCGCCGCCCTCGATGCCGATCATCCGCGATCTGGTCTGCGATATGAAACCGTTCTGGGAGAAGCATCTCGCGGTAAAACCGTGGCTCGAGAACAAGCAGCCGGTGCCGCCGCCCGACCAAGAGTACCGCGTGCCGAACGCGTCGATGGAAGAGCTGATCCAAGAAGTCAGCTGCATTAGCTGCGGCGCCTGTCTAATGGATTGCGAGTCCTTCGCCGTAAACCCGGACTTTCTCGGGCCGCAAGCGCTCGCGCAAGCCTACCGCTACGTCGGCGATCCACGCGATGCGAAGACGCAGGAGCGGCTAGGCGAGCTCAGCAAGCCGGGCGGCATCTGGGATTGCACGCACTGCTTCGAGTGCGTGCAGCAGTGTCCCAAGGGTGTCGCGCCGCTCGATCAGATTCTCAAGCTCCGCAGACTCGCGGTCGATGCCGGCTACACGCACAATCCGGGCACGCGACACGCCGATGCATTCGCCGAGTCGGTTAGAGACAGCGGACGACTGAACGAGCTCACGCTGCTGCCCAAATCGACCGGGCTCTTGAACATCGCCGGACAGCTGAAGACCCTTCCAAGCGCGCTCAATATGGCGCGCGCCGGCAAGCTTCCGCCGCTCATCCATAAGGCGATTCCGGGCGTGGAGCGCATCAAGAAAATTTTTCAACGGGTCGGAGGACGGTTTAAGTGAAGGTCGCGTTCTGGCCGGGCTGCGTATCGAAAGGCGCGTGCCCCGAACTGTACGTTTCTACTCAGGCGATTGCCGAGCCGCTCGGACTCGAGCTGCACGAGCTCGTCTCTGCACCGTGCACCGGTGCCGGCGTTTTGAGCGAGCAGAATCCTGAACTTGGCGACACGCTCAACGGCCTGACGCTTGCGATGGCCGAAACCGAAGGCGCCGATCTGATGACGATTTGCAGCACGTGTCAGGGCGTTCTCACGACAACCAACCACAACTTTAAAACCGACGCCGCGCGACTCGAACGCGCGAACGCGACGATTTCCGACCAGGGGTTTCGCTACGGGGGAACGACCACCGTAAAGCACCTGCTCTGGATGCTCTTCGAAGACATCGGCATCGATCGCGTCGAGCGCGCGATCAAGCGCAAGTTGACGGGGCTCAAGGTCGCGCCGTTCTATGGCTGTTACATTCTGCGCCCAAGCGAAGCGCTCGGCTTACGCGAACGCCCCGAACGCAAGGGATACCTCGAGCGGTTGATCGCGATGGTCGGGGCCGAGCCGGTTGAGTATCGCGGCGCGACCAAATGCTGCGGATTTCCGATGCTCACATTCAACCGCGATAAATCACTGGCGATGGGCGGCAACCATATCCTCGAGGCAAAAGATAAGGGCGCGGATTTGCTCGTGACGCCGTGTCCGCTTTGTCATTTAAATCTCGACGGCCAACAGCCCGACGCGGCTCGCGTGCTCAAGAAAGAGCTTGACGTTCCGATCTTCCATCTCCCGCAGCTCTTGGGCTTAGCCTTCGGCTTCGAGCCGGCGCAGCTGCGGCTCAATCACCACGTCGTCTCCACGAAAGGCGTGCTCGAAAAAGTCGAGCTAAAAGTCTAGCGATATTCCGTCGGATGCCGCGCTACGGCGTGAAGGCGAAGATTGCGTCGCTAGCCGACCCGTATAAAGTTCGGTCGAGACGTAACAGGCCCGGCGACGGTTCGATTACCGACTTACACGAAAACGTGTAAGCGACGTGTTCGACGCCCGCTGTGCTCACGTCGAAGATCGTTCCGCCGTCCGAATAGCCGCAACTTTCCCCGCCCGATGCCGTTCCATAGAGAAGGCCGCGATCCATGACGAGCATTCCGTTCGGCGAACCTGCGTCGGGCGGACCCTTGAAACTATAGATTACCGACTCGGACCCGGACGTCGTTGCTTTAAAGACGGTTCCGCAGCACGCCCAGTCGCTTGCCCCGTCGTTGCCGGTCGTGCCGTAGAGAACGCCGCCGACTGCAATCAGCCCTGGACCGGGACCGCTTCCGTCGCCGCCGCCTCGAAATCGATGGAGCACTCTTTCCTCGCCTGAGGTTGTGATTTCGAAGAGCGTGCCGCAATCATAATGGCAACTGCCGCCCGCGCCGCCGGCGCCCGTCGTGCCGTAGAGCTTACCGTTTAGCGCGAGCAGCGGGGCGTTCGGATATGCGCCGTCACGGTTGCCTCGGAAGCGATAGAGCACGCGTTCATTTCCGGACGTGTCGACGGAAAAAACGGTGCCGCATCCGGTTCCAAAACTCCCGGCGTTGGGGCACGGGCTTGTCGTTCCGCCGAGCGAGGTCGCACCATAGAGTTCACCGTCGACCGACGCCAGACTGCCGCTCGGCGTGATACCGTCGGTTCCCCCTTTGAAACGATAGATCGTTTGCTCTTTGCCGGAGGGAGTGATGGCGAAGACGGTGCCGCATCCGGACTCTAGCGGACAGCCGCCGCCGCCGCCGGAAGTCGTCCCGTAGAGGACGCCGTCGACGGCAACTAATCCGCCGTTCGGGTTGTGGCCGCTCGACTCGTTCTTGAACTTATAGAGATCGCGCTCCCCACCCGACTGGGTGAGCGAGAAAAATGTGCCGTTACCGAGGCCTCCATGACCGCCGAACGACGTTGTTCCGTAAAGCACGCCGCCGATGGAAACGAACTGGCCGTTGGGCCCATAAGGACCTCCGTGGTAATCTCTGAACGTGTAGATCGTCCGGTAAGCGCCGCCGTCTAAATCGTAAGTAGTCCTGGCGCTGGCGCTGCCGGGGATCGCTGCGTTAGAGCCTGTGCCGCATCCGTTGAGGAGGATTGGGATGGTCCCGATCGCAGCCACGTAAAAGCAGAACGGAAAGAGTCTCATCGGTACTCGCTCCCTGGGCCTTCGTAGCCCGCGTTTTAAACTTGACCAGGGCTTCGTATGGTTCCCCCTCCTTTTTGCCATGCGAGGCGCCGGCGTTACCGTTGACGCGAGCGGACCGTTCATCGTGCAAGAGGTCGCCTATCCCAATGGCACGACGTTGACGAGCAAACTCACTACCGGCGACGGCGAGTTGCCGATCGCGGTGAGCGCCGACGCCGTTCTTTAGAAAACGTCGCTACGTAGCGGGTGTAGGCGACGTTTGCGGGCAGTCGCGCAGCAGCGTCATGCCGTCGGGCGTGCTGTGCGCGATGACGTATTGCACGAGCGGCGGTTCGGCGGCGATCTTACTCGCCGGGGGTGCCTGAAAACGTGTGGGGAAGCTCGGGTCCTTCAGGTTTTGATCCGACCACGGGTTTGCCGCTTCGCTGGAATAGTACCAAGGGTAATCGAGCATCAGTGACTGCGACGAACCGTCGTTGAAGTGGACCGCCATGCGGATGTCGACCCAGAAGCCACGCGTGCTTGGGTCGTAATGCGAACCGTGGGGGTTCGAGAAGGTGACGAAGCCGCACGGTTCATTAGCGTTCGTTGCATCGCTACCGCTGCCGCGAGCGCCGCTTCCCGCGCCCGCGCCGCTGCTTGAAAGCGCCTTCCCCGAACCTGCCCTAGCGCCCCCAACGTCCCAGACCGGGCGTGAATCGTACGCGACCCGTGCCGGTAACGCGATCGGCGGGGCGCGGTGCGGGTTACCTCCACCCCGCCGGCCCTGGTAAGCGCGAGCAATTGATTGACGCTGCATCGCAACGGCCGAACGTGGGCGTACGATCGGTCGCGGCGTGGAGATCGCGACCGGGGTGGGACGCACCGTAACTGCAGCGATCCGTACGCGCGTCACGATTTCTGCGCGCGGCGGCGGCCGGACGGCGTTGGGGATGGCTCCGGCGAGTACTTCGTGCAACGCGATCGCGAGCGCAAAGGCGAGTATCAGCCTGCGCGCGCTCGAGCCACCAAAGAAAACGCCGAGCCCCTCGCCTGAGGAAGGCCCGGCGTTACGTCGGTCGTTGTTACTCAGGGCTCGTGTTGTAAGTCTGTACGTACCACTGTTTGAACTGGTCGTAGGTTGGATAGTAGCCGTATTTGTGGTAGAACCAGTCGCGGTACGCGTCTTGGCGGCGATCGACCTCCTGCGTTTCCGCACGCTTCGCACGAACTTTGTGGTTATAGTTGACGACGAGCGGAACCGAGGCAGCGGCTGCCGCGCTAACCGCAATGATGGTATTCGTGCTTCCGCTGCCGTCAGCGAGTACAGGCGCGGCGATACTTACAGCAAGCGCTGCCGTCAGCGCGGCAGCCAGAGCTTGCGGTTTCTTCATGTTCGGTCCTTTCTGCAGGCGATTCGACCCCCCGGCTCCAACCCGGACCCTCGTGGAGATCGAAGCCTTAATTCGAGCAATCCCGGATTTTCCGATTCCCGGGATCCTTTTCCGTGACATTACCCCGTTGCTCAAAGATAAGCAAGGCTTTCGAAGCGCGATCGACCGTTTTGTGGAGCAATTTAAGGGCCGAGGTATCGATTACGTGGTCGGCATTGAGTCGCGCGGCTATATCTTTGGGGCGCCGATCGCCTACGCGATTGGAGCCGGGTTCATACCGGTTCGCAAGCCCGGAAAGCTGCCGTTCGAGAGACTGAGCGAAGAGTACGCGCTGGAGTACGGAACGAATTCGCTCGAGATCCACGCAGACGCGGTCGCGCGCGGCGAGCGAGTTTTAGTGGTCGACGATCTGCTCGCCACCGGCGGAACGGCGGCCGCCACGGGGCGCCTTCTCGAACGTCTCGGCGCGCGCGTCGAGGCGTTCGCTTTCCTGGTAGAGCTCAAGGAGCTCGGCGGTCGCGCGAAACTCGGTAACGCCGAGGTCGTCGCGTTTGTCGAGTACTAATACGCGCGTGAAGCTCGCATTTTTGGTTGGCGCATTCGTCGCCGTACTGCTCGCCGTACCGGCGATGAGTTTGGCGCGGACCCATGCAACCCCGACGCCCTCGCCATCCCCGCCGATTGCGGACCCTGCGATCACTCAAATTGCTCGCCAGCAGTTCGTGCAGTGGCAGGCGGGCATTGTCAACAAGAGTCTCTATGCCGCGCCGGTTCAGGTGCAGCTTACCGACGAGAAGATAAACAATACGTCGGCTGAACTGGCGAAGCTGGGGGCTCTGACCAGCACGGTCTACGTCGGCCGCTGGCTCAACCCGGATTTCCCAGCCGGAACCAACGGCTACATTTATCAGATGCGCTGCGTAGAGGGCAACGTCTACCTGTGGCTGGCGTTAGACGCCCAGGGTAAGCTCGCGACGGTCTTCTTCAAAAATCGCTTCGACCTGGAGAACGTCACGCCCACCCCCTCGGCGACCCCGGGGGGCCCCGCTCTGCGGGGGGTGCGCAGCACCTTTTAAAATTCGGTTCCCCAACGCATTGGGGAACTTGATATAATACCCGGTACCCATGACCATCGCCGAGCTGATCGAGCGCGTCCGGCGTTACGAGCCCTCCGCCGACGCGGAGTGGCTTATGCGCGTCTACGAGCTTGCCGATGCCGCTCACCAGGGCCAGCGCCGGGCTTCCGGCGAGGGGTACATCGAGCACCCGCTAGCGGTTGCGGAAATCCTCGCCGAGCTCGAAGTCGATCACCAAACAATCGCGGCGGCGCTGCTGCACGACGTTGTCGAGGACACGTCGATCACCAGCGAGCAGGTTACGGAGCAGTTCGGAGCCGAGGTCGCGCGGCTCGTCGACGGTGTAACCAAACTCACGCGGATTCCCTACCAATCGAAGGAAGACGCTCAGGTCGAGAATCTGCGAAAGATGTTCTTGGCGATGGCCAGGGACATTCGAGTAATCATTATCAAACTGGCCGATCGGCTCCACAACATGCGGACTCTCGCAAGCCTGCCGCCGGCCAAGCAACAGGCGATCGCGCGGGAGACGCTCGACATTTATGCTCCGATCGCACATCGGCTGGGGATCTGGAAGATCAAATGGGAGATCGAGGACGAATGCTTGCGCTACCTCGATCGGTCGTCGTACGCCGAGATCGTCGAGCGCGTCGCGAAGACTCGCCGCGAGCGCGAGGCCGACGTCGAAAACGCGATCGCGCGCCTACGCGACGAGTTCAAGGATCTAAAGGTCAACGCCGAGATTCAAGGGCGTCCGAAGCACTTCTACTCGATCTATTCAAAGATCAGCAAGGGCCGCGACTTCTCGACAATATACGATTTGACGGCGATCCGCATTATCGTCGATACGGTCAAGGATTGCTATGCCGCGCTCGGCGCCGTCCACGCGATGTGGACGCCGCTGCCGGGCCGGTTCAAAGATTACATCGCGATGCCCAAGCCCAACATGTATCAATCGCTCCACACGACTGTCGTCGGGCCGAGCGGCGATCCGCTCGAGATCCAAATACGGACCTGGGAGATGCACCGCACCAGCGAGTATGGGATCGCGGCGCATTGGCGTTACAAGGAGGGCGGCAAGGCCGATCAGTTCGAGAACAAGCTCTCCTGGCTACGCGCGCTGCTCGAGTGGCAGAAAGACATGCGCGATTCGCGCGTCTTCATGGAGAATCTCAAGCTCGACCTCTTCGACTCGCAGGTCTTCGTCTTTTCGCCACGCGGCGACGTTTATTCGATCCCAGCCGGCGGCACCCCGCTAGATTTTGCGTATCAAGTTCACACCGACGTCGGCAATCACTGCGTTGGCGCTAAAGTCAACGGACGAATCGTCCCGCTCGACTACGCGATGCAGAACGGCGATATTTGCGAGATTTTAGTCAATAAATCGAGCGGGCGGCCGTCGCTCGACTGGCTTTCGCTCGTGAAGACCTCGAGCGCGAAGCACAAAATCAAGCAGTGGTTTCGCAAGGAGCAGCGCGAGGAGAACGTCTTGGTCGGGCAGGAGGCGCTCGAACAAGAGCTCGCGCGCGCGGGCCTTCGCACCGACGTCGCGCGCGGCGCGTTGCTCGAACGGATTGCAGGTCGCCTGAACTACGCTACGCCGACCGATCTCTACGCTGCGATCGGATTCGGCGATGCGTCGGCGCAAGCGGTCGCCAACCGCGTTCGCGAGGAGTTCAAGCACGATAACGTTGTCGACCTCACCAAGATCGGGCGTAAGCCCGTTGCGCGCAAGAGCCCGCGACGTTCGAGCGGGGTACGCATCGCTGGGGTCGACGACGTACTCGTCCGTCTCTCGAAATGCTGCTCGCCGGTGCCGGGTGATCCGATCATCGGGTACGTCACGATCGGGCGCGGGGTCAGCATCCACCGCGCCGATTGCCCCAACGTCGCGTACATGAATGCGACCCCGGAGCGCATTTTACAGGCACAATGGATCGACGACGCGGGTCTTACGCACGGCGTCGACGTCGAGGTCGAAGCCGAGGATCGTTCGCAGCTGCTCCAAGACATCATGGCGGTCTTCGCGGAGTTGAAGACGCAGGTCAGTTCGGTAAACGCACGCGTCCGAAAAGACGGGGTAGCCGTCGCGAGTCTGACGGTGCAGATTCGAGATCTCGACCATCTTCATAAGCTGCTGCGAAAGCTCGAAACGCTCAAAAACGTACGCCGCGTCTATCGCGTAACCAAGCGCGAACGCACGGCGCTCTAGGAGGCGTGTCGACCGCGCAACTGGTCATCCCGGCGGTCGCCGCGTTTGCGGCCGGCGCGATCAACAGCGTCGCCGGCGGCGGAAGTTTTCTGTCCTTCCCGTCGCTGCTCTTTGCGGGCGTGCCCGCAATCTCGGCCAACGCGACGAACAACGCGGCGATGTGGGTCGGCACGATCGGCAGCGCGCGCGGATACCGCGAAGAGGTGGCGGAGCATCGCGCGCTCTTGCTCCCCGTCCTCCTCGCAAGCGTCGTCGGTTCGCTGATCGGCGCATGTCTGCTGCTCGTCACTCCGCAGACGCTCTTCGAGCGCTTGATTCCGTGGCTGCTGCTCTTCGCCACGGTCGTCTTCGCGGCTAGCCCCTATCTAAAACGGCCTTCGAGTGCGCAGCCGGGTCACGCTCCGTGGCAGATCGCCGCGCAGTTCGCCGTGGCGATTTATGGCGGCTACTTCGGAGCCGGAATGGGCATCTTGATGCTCGCGGTGCTCGCGTTCTCCGGTCTGCCGAACCTCAACGCGCAGAATGCAATAAAAAACGTGCTCTCCGTTTCGATCAACGGCGTCGCGCTAGTGCCGTTCGTCATCGCGCGCATCGTCGATTGGCGATTCGCGGTTCCGATGGCGGCGATTGCTCTGCTTGGCGGATACTTCGGTGCTCGCTTCTTTCGGCGCGTGCCGCAACCGATCTCTCGCGCGTTCGTGATCGCGATCGGATGTGCGATGACCGTAGTATTCTTTGCAAAAAGTCGCGCCTGAAAGATGACGTCGGTTGCTTGTCCTTGCAGGGCGAGCAAAAAGGCGATTCGAAGAGGCGCCGGACATTGAACGGTTGGGGCTCTGTCAACGTTCAATAGCTAGAGCAGTGAGGTTTTACCATGTCTTTTAGTAATCGCGCCGCGATTCTATTGGTCGGGATGTTGCTGGCAGTATCGGCTTGCAGCAGTAGCGGGACGATGCCTGCGACTGCGCCGGGAGCGGTCAACCCTGCGTCGCAAGTCTCCGGCTTCGATTCGCCTTTCAACTCGGGAATCGAACCGGACACCACCACGTCGATACTCAAAACGCTCAAAACGAACGTCGTGATCGGCTCGACGGTCGATCCGACGAACGGCGATAAGGGTGGTCATTCCGTCTCCGTCGTCACGGCGAAGTTCGGTTTCAAAGCCGGGCAGGTGCTCGTCTGCAACTTTGAGGACAAAACCGGTAAGGCGGGTGCCGGAACGACGCTCGACGTGTTCGATCCAACGCCCGGATCGAAACCGGTCACCGTCTCCCAAAGCAGCAAACTTGAAGGATGCTCCGGCAGCGCCCTCACTTCCATTAACGGGGTCTACCTGACTGCGCCCACGAGCGGTTTGTTGGTCCCGGTCAACAACAAAGGAAAGCTAGGGAAGGCGGTCGGCGCACCCTACAAAGAGCCGTTCTCCGATGTAGACGCGTCGGATCCAGGCCTCTATGCTGCCGAGTACATCTTCGGCAGCGACGCGAGCACCGGTGGGATCATTAGCTTCAGCATCAATGACTTCGGCAACAAGACGCCGCTTGAGCCTATCTCGGGGTTCGCGGTGAATCACAAAACGGGCTGGAGCATGGAAGGTCCCGGGGGGCTGGTATATCAGCCTTCGAAGCCCAACACCGACACGCTCTTCGTCGCCGATGCGATCGACAATACGGTCGTCGCGTTCAATAACGCCAGCGAACTGTTGCTAAAGGACGAAGTCGTCGTAAAGAAAGGCGGCAAGACCTTCGATTGCAAGTATCCGAAGACGACGTGCGGCACGCTGATCCATAGCGGCAAGCCGCTTGACGGACCGGTAGCGATGACGCTTCTGCCCAACGGCAACCTCATCGTCGCGAACACCAACAACACCCTCGTCGAGCTGACGACGGCGGGTAAGGTGCTCGACACGGAGGTGGTGGACAAGACCAAGACGCCCGGCATCTTTGGCGTCGCGGCGGCAACTGTGAAAGGCGTCGGGACGGTGCTCTTCTATACCGACGCGAACTCGAACGATCTCCACAAGCTCGAGCCGTAGAATAGCACACGCACGCTGGGCTGCACGAGGGATCTCCGAGCCGGAGGTCCCTCGCTTTACATATCGGTGTCTGGAGCTTGGAGCGAGGATCTCTTGTGCAGAAAGTACGACTTGCCGAGACTCGACTGAATTGGAACGAACTTGATCGGATACTGCGAGTAGTTAAAACAGTCGATGATGCTTGCGGCGCGCACGTCGGTGGTTCCAAGCGATCCGAGATTCCAGTTCTGCTCGATGTACTTCAAAATGCTGCCGAACTCGTACTGGGTTTGCGAGATATATCCGGCGCGGGCATAGGGCGAGACGATAATCGCGGGCACTCGCAGCCCGAGTCCGCCGTACCCGTATTTCTTTGCAGAGAGCTTGCCCATGTTGTCGTAGAGACCACCCCAGTCGTCCCAGACGATCACGATCGCGGTGGATTTCCAGTACGAGCTCTCGCCGATCGCGTTCACGACGGTGGCAACCCACTGCGGTCCGGTGTCGGGCGACTGGCCGGGGTGGTCGGACTCGGGCAGATCGGGTATGACCCACGAGACCGCCGAAAGCCGCCCGTGTGAGATGTCCTTGATGATTGCCGACTCCGGAGTGATGACGTTGTCCTTCCACTCCGGGCCGTTGCGGACTGGGGCGATGACGTCAAAGGCGCTCAACAGCTTTCCGTACACTTTCTTGAACGGCGGCTGATAGTATTTCCAAGAGAGGCCCTTCGCGTCGAGTAGATCGCGCAGCGTCGGATACGAAACGCCAAAGTCGGTCGTACATGGGAACGGGCCCTGCGCCTTCTGATACACGTCCTTTTCCGTGATGAGCGACGTGTGCGTACCTTTAGGAGCGTCGCAGCCCCAGAAACAGATCGAACAGGAAGGAAGATCGATCATTGCCTTGTTTGGCTCGACGATCGTTCCCCCACTGATGAGGTCCTGATGCGCGGTGAAGCTGCTGCTGCCTTGGGTCGTGAACATGTGCTCGGCCAGCGTGTACTGCGTTGCCATGTTCCAGTAGGGCTTGATCTGCGTCGGATCGGTGTACTGGTACGGGTACGTGCACTCGGGAATTCCGTTTCCGAACGGAACCTTGTCGAAGGCGTCCAGCTTTCCGCCGTCGTACGCAGTCTTGTAACCGGGATACGTGTGATCGAGATCCTTGGGCAATGCAAGCGGCACTTTGCTCAGCTCGATCGTGCCGGCTTTAATCGGCGGCGTGCAATTTGGTTCCTTGGCGACCTTGCCGGTCGTCGTCCCATCCGCTCCCGGGAAGGTCGCGAAGAAATCGTTGAACGTGCGGTTCTCTTGAACGACGATCACGACGTGCTGGATCGGGCTCGACGAGCTGTTCGAATCGGGATGGCGGCCCAGCGGCAGGCTAGCCGGCGAGCCGGCGCCCCCGTTGCAGTCCGCGAGCAGCAGAAGAGACGCGACGAGTCTCAGGACCCATGACAGGCGTTGAACCTTCACCATCGGCTATTCCGTGTCGACGGGTAGATCTAGCGCCGAGGGCGGCTGGTGAAGGAAATAGGACTTCGGATATTTCGTTGCGATCGGACGAAACGCGCGGGGCTGCTGCGAAAAGTTAAAGGCGTCGTCGAGGCTGGTCGCGCGTTCGTCGGTATAGCCCTGTGCCTCCGAACCGATGCTGCCGGCCGGAAGACCGTAGGTCTCTTCAATGAATCGCAGGATACTTCCGAACTCGTACTGTACGTGCGAGACGTACCCGCGCTTTGCGTACGGCGAAATGATGATGCACGGAACGCGGATGCCGAGTCCGCGGTAGTCCAACTGCGGCGGCGGCGCGCTATCGTAGAATCCACCCCAGTCGTCCCAGAGTAAGATAATCGCGCTCGAGTTCCAATACTTGCTCTCGCCGATCGCATTGACGACCGAGGATACCCACGAAGGTCCCGTGTCGCTGAGGTACTGGGGATGGTCAGATTGGTCGGCGACCGGGGTCACCCAGCTTACCGATGCAAGTTGACCATTACTCGCATCGGTTAATACATTTGATGAGGGAGCGCTAATGTCGGCCGGCCAGTCGGGGCCATAACGCACGTACTGGATCGCGTGGAACGGCTCCCACAATCCAGTGTCGTTCACCTTTGAAGCATAGATCCTCCACGAGATCCCGGCGTTGTCGAGCACCTGGGCGATCGTATTGAACTGAGCGAAACACGGGCGCGGACCTTGGTGCGGGTGCACTCGCCGGTAGGGCTTATTCTGCACGTACGAGGTGCGGTTTCCCGGCGGCGAATCGCAGTCGCCTCCCGCGCTGGGATAGTTTACTTCCGCTCTGCCGGGCAGCTTGATGTCGTCGGTGCCGGCGACGAGCGTGAGGTGCGCGGTAAAGCTTCCGCCGAACTCGGTCGGAAACATCTCATCGGCGAGCACGTACCGCTGCGCCAACTGCCAGTATGGTTGGATCTCTTTACGGTCGACGTAGCCGTAGGCAATGTCCTTGGCCATCTTGGTTCCATACGCTGTGAAACCGTCCATCTTGCCGTTGTTCCAGTCGACCAGCGACGATTTCCAGTCGTGCTTAAGATCAGGATTGTTCTCGAACGTCATTTGATGCAGCGATACGAGGGCATCGCCGCTGGGACACTTGCTGGAGCCGGTCTCGAATTTGGTCCCGCCCGGCGGAGCCGGCGACGCGCAGCCCGTCAGTGGCGCGTTTGCGCCAGGGTATCCTGCGAAGAAATTTTCAAAGCTCCGATTCTCCTGGACGATGACAATAACGTGTGAAATCGGGCTGGTTGCCGGACGGCCACTCGCCTGGCGGACCGGGCGCCCGCTCGCGCCGCGCTGTGCCGGCACGCTCGCATCGCTTCCATTTGACGAACAGCCTGCCGAGAGAACGAGCCCAACGGCTGCAAGGACGAACGGCAGTCGGTGCATCATGATAGAGTGGTGCGCTTCAAAAAGGGTGTTGCAGACTCCTCGATGGGGATTTGCGACGGCGGCCCGAAATAGGGGCGTCTACCTGCTGCCCACCGCGATATGAGGTGGGCCGCCCGCCGTGGCGGGCGTCCATAGTACGGAGAAACGAATGACTGAGTACGAAGTAACCTACATTTTACGCCCTTCGCTCGAAGAGAGCGAGGTCGAGCAGCGCGCTAGCGCCATTGCGGAGATCGTCAAGAGCCAAGGCGGCGAAGTTGCCGGAGTCGAGCGGCTCGGCAAGAAGCGACTCGCCTATGAAATCAACGACGTTCGTGAGGGGAACTACGTCGTGATGCAGTTCAAGAGCGAGCCGGCGGTCTCTAAAGAGCTCGAGCGGCAGCTGAAGCTTCACGAAGACGTTTTGCGCGGGCTGGTCGTCCGGCTCGATGCGAAGATGATGGCGCACATGGCGGCGCTTGCGGCCGGAGCCCCTCCGGCACCCGTCGCGCAGTGAAATTGAACGCCTTTCGGCAACATCTGTGCCATACTGTTGACACTCTGAGGCGATAGCCTCGGACCGTGAAGGCAGGCGGCGAAAGAGGGTAGGCAATGGCAGGTTCTTATAATCGCGTGATCCTGGTCGGCAATCTTACGCGCGACCCGGAGATTCGGTACACACAATCCGGCAAGGGCGTCACGAAGTTCACGCTCGCCGTGAATAATCCGCGGAACAAAGAAGAGACGACCTTCGTCGATGTCGTCGCATGGGATCGGCTCGGCGAAACCTGCAACACCTATTTAAAGAAGGGCTCGAACTGTCTAGTCGAAGGCCGGCTCGTAATTCGCAGCTACGACGACAAGGACGGCAACAAGCGCAAGGCCACCGAAGTGGTCATCGATAACATGCAGATGCTGGGCTCGCCGCGCGATCGCGCGAGCGGCGGAGGCGATGACGCCGCTTCCGGATTCAACGGTGGCGGCAGTCCGGTCGGAGCGCGCGCGGCGGGCTCGGGCGACGGACTCGGAGACGACCTCGAAGACGAAATTCCGTTCTAGCGCTAAGCTAGTTACGGCCCGGCGCCCGACATGATCGCGCGACGGCGCGCAAGCTCTTTCATAAAGCTCGGATCGGTTGGCTCTTTGAGGTCGGCGGTCTTGAGAGAGCCTGGCAAGCCTAGAAAGAGGCACCCGTCAAAGAGATCTTCGAGCTTTAACCCGGGCCACGCATTACTCACGTGAATCCATTTGTTTCCGACTCTTCGCATCGTATCGCTCGATGTAATCGCTCGGCCATCTAGACCCCCAACCCACGTTCCGACGATCGGAAAGATTGACGGTGCCGGCAAATTTGTTAGCTTGCGCGCAGCACCGGCCGGAAGTGTGTCGAACTCGGTGAGGGCCCAAATGACATAGACCGAGTGCGCGTAATGCCGTTCGAGAATCATCGTGATGGTGGGAAGATCGGCTTCGGGAGGCTGCCTGGTGAGGTGGCCGCCGCCAATGACAAGGAGAGCGCGCTCGTGGCGCTCCAGAACCTGATCCAGCACAACCGCTGCAGCGTGCGTATTTCGCTCGCCAAGGAACGGCTCGTATTCCGCGTGAGTCCGAACCGCGTTCCAATTGATCGGCGGGTCGGCGGCCAGCACTCTAATCGTGTGGCCCTGCGACGAGCGGAGGTTTCTCGCTCTAACGGCTTGGATGACCTCGAGCGTCGTCGGGTCAGCTTCGGCGCCGAACATCTGGGTCGTTTCGCGCCACACGGCCTGCAGTTCTTGCAGCGGTACTTGCCTCCCGGAGACGTATCGGTCGAGTACGTTTTGATAGCGGGAGTTTCCGCTCTCGATAACCACGTCGTCGATCCGGTCGTCGAGTTTCGAACTCGCAAGAAGGGCTTCTATTAGCTCGACCTCACTCTGATTTCCATCGCCCTCAGCGCGGTCCAACGCTATGATTGGATAGTTTTGAAAAGTCGAGACGATGAAGTCGACGCCATTCTCGGGCTGGATAGCCCCGGCTGTCGCTCCGGCGCAACCGACGATTACCGCTATGGCGAGCGTCGCGAAGATCGCTCGCGTCACATCCGTCAGTTGACTCACGAGGGCTCATTCGCCGCGCGAAAGCTAAGGCTTTGGACTTGGGAACTCGATGCGGAACTCTTTTTCGATGCTGCCATGCTGCGGTGGACCAGGCACCAGGAATCGTAGTGCCGCTCATTGCGGCTACGATACGAGCGATCTCGACGGCACTAATTCCCTCATCGGCTGTCGCGCTCATAACCTGCTCGCCGTTTCGTCAAGTGAACTTGTCATGCCGAACTACGAGTACTGTGCCCATTGCGCACTCGGCGGTCCTCAAACATGTACTTTGATGGCGGTCCCTCGCGGGGGTCGAAGCGTTCGGCCATTTCTCAGCGGCATCGGGCGGGCTCTCCCAGGCCGGTCATACCATCATAGATGCTCCGGAAGGGCGAAGTGTTGGTAAGGGACCTTCCCGCAGGGTCCCGGTTGGGGCCTACGTGCCGCCTAGGCTCTCCGGACGGCGCACGTTTGGCCCAAGTGCTTTAACCTGGTGGATAAAGGCGCGCGGGTGCACCCGTGCAACGAAGAGCCTTAATGTAACTCGCCCGACTCAAAGGAGAACGAGTGACGATGAACTCGACGGACATGCCGACCAACGCCGAGCTGCGCGATTTTTTGATGCTGCCCTACTCCGAGCTCGAGGAGCTGAATCTTCGCGCGAAAGCGCAGCGCCAAGAGCGCGTCCCGATTCGCGCGCTGCAAGAAGAGCGTCTGCGCTACCTCGCGGAGGAGCCGCGGATCAAGGCTTTGACCGTGCTCTTCAGCGATCTCGAGGGACGCCTGCACATGCTCGACTACGACAAGAAGTTCTTGTTGCGCTCGCATGACAACCTAACGTTTGACGGCTCTTCGATTCGCGGCTTTACTCCGCAGCGCGAGAGCGACTTGCGGCTGTCGCTCGACTGGAGTGCTTTCTACTGGGGGCCGGCCGACATCTTCGGTGCGGGAAAAATCCTCGTCTTCGGCGACGTCTTCGACCGTGACGGCAAACCGTTTGCCGGAGACGTTCGCGGCGCGCTCAAGAAACTCGCCAATGAATGCTACGCAAAAGAAGGCTACACGCTCAACGCTGCCAACGAGATCGAAGGCTTTCTCTTCAAGGGCCTTGACGCCGAACGCCGCTTTCACGAGACCGGCACGTTCGAATACGTGAACACCGGTGGTTACTACCATTCGCTGCCGGGCGACCCGCTGCGCAATTTCATCGATACCGTCGCCGAGGTTCAGCGTGCGATGGGATTTCAGAACGAAAAAGACCATCCCGAAGTTGCGCCTTCGCAGTTCGAGATCAACTACAGCTACGGCGAAGTCGTCGCCGCCGCCGACCAAATCCAGCTCTACAAGCTGATTTGCCGCCAAGTCGCCACCAAGCTCGGCATGACGGCGAGCTTCTTGCCCAAGCCAGTCCTCGGCGTCAATGGCAGCGGCATGCACACCAACGTCTCGGTGAGCAAGAACGGAAAGAACCTGTTCTGGGATCCAAAAGGGCAGGAGCAGCTCAGCAGCTTCGGTTGGAAGTTCGTCGATCGCATCCTCACGCACGGCACGGACATTTGCCTGATGCTCAACTCGAGCGTCAACGCTTACCGGCGGCTCGACCCGCACTTCGAGGCGCCCAATCAGCTCAAGGCTTCGGCGATCGATCGCGGCTCGATGGTGCGCATTCCGATCGGCAACGAGCGCAGCATGCGCACCGAGGTCCGCTCGGTCGCACCCGATGCCAACCCCTATATGGTGATGCTCGCGGTCTTCAAGACGGGCCTCGAGGGAAGTACCAGCAACCTCAAAAACCTGCGGCAAGCCGATCGCTATTTGCCGGACAACATTTACGATGCGCTGGCGGCATTTCGCGGTTCGGAGTGGACGAGCAAACTCTTAGGAGAAGAGGTGAAGGCGCGTTACGCCGATCTCAAACAGGCGAGCGCCGACCGGTGCCCGCGCCTCCTCGGCACCGTCGTAAAAGCGCAAGAGGTGCAGTACCACCACGAAGTCTACAACCAATACCTCTGGAATCTATTCTGAGGTCCGTAGGGAGCGATCCCGCGGAGGAGCTGCTCGACGCAGGCGCGTTATTGGAAGTGCTGTGCGATGTAGTCGATCCAGTAGTGGAAGACGTCTGCGACCCGCACCGGATCGGTGGGGAAGTGTCCTGAGATGGGCCAGACGCGAAGCGTCGCGTCTTTATGATTGTCGCGTAGAGCGCGCCAGTACATCGATGACGTCGCAAAAGGGTCGCGATTATCGCCGACGTCCGAGAGGATCAGCACCGGCGTCGTAACGTCGGCGGCATACGAGATCGCCGAGACTCTCCGCCACTCGGGCGCGTTGCGACCGACGAACGGCGAACCGTGCAAGAGGTCGACGTCGGCAAGGCTATCGTCGGCGGTGCCGTAGTCGGTGATCCAATCGTTGACCGAGGCGCCCGATACCGCCGCCTTCCAGATATGATACTTCGAGATCATCCAGGCAGTCATGATTCCGCCGTACGACCATCCGCTGACGGCGATTCGCGAATTGTCGACGATACCGCGCGCGCGTACGGCGTCGATGGCCGCCATGATATCTTTGCCGGGTCCGGCTTCGGGATCGTAGAGAATCGCGCGCTGGTATGTCAGGCCGAGATTCGGACTTCCACGATAGTTTGGACGCAAAACGAGCCAGCCGCGCGCCGCCATCGCCTGCGCCCAGAAATCGAATTCGAGCATCGACGGATCGTCGGGACCGCCGTGAATGTACACAACCAGCGGATACTGTCGACCGGCTGAGTAGCCCGGCGGAAGATAGAGAACGCCGTCGCCCGTCACGCCGGTGCTCGTCGGGAACGTAATCCGCTCCGCCTTCGCCCAGCCGAAATTCGTCGACGCCGCGTTGAAGTCGGTCAACTTTGTCGCGCCGGCGCCCGGGGAGAGTTTGAAAAGCTCCGGCGGTTGCGTGGTCGACGTTGCCACAAAAACCAGCGTGCCGTCAGCGGCCAGCGCATCGCCCAAAGCCGGCCCTTCTGCGCCGCCGGTTGTCGTCAGAGGGATGCCTGGCACGAGGTTCCCAACATCGATGCGCTCGTATGCGCCGTGCAGCGGAACGCGGTAGAGCGCGTTGGTAGTGCGATCCGGGGCGGTCGCGATGAGGCTCTTCGAATCAACCGACCAGACAAAGTCGTCGATCGGACGATCGAGCGCGCTCGAAACCCGCGCTCCAGGTCCACCCGCAAGCGTCGTGACGTAGAGCTCGCTAAGATTTATTTGCGGGTCGCCGTTCGAATAGAGGTACGCGACGTGTGCGCCGTCCGGTGAGAAGCGTGGCGTCCCTTCCCACATCGTACGTCCGGTCAGCGTGCGAACCTTCCGGCTGGCGACGCTGACTACGGCGACTTGCGAGTAGCTCTGGTCGTTGGGGATCGCATTGCGGCAGAGCGTGAACGCAATCGTCTTGCCGTCGGGCGACCACGAAAGCGTCGAACCGTCACCGACGCTCTGCGGTCCGAAGCTCAGTTGCATCGTGACGGCGTCACCGAGCGAAAGCGTAAAGAGGTGGACGGGTTGCGGCAATTCATGCGCGGTGATCGGCTCGGTCGTGAAGACAAAGCTGTCTCGAAACCGGTCGGCCCCGGAGCGCTGTGGCTGCGGATCGCCCGCAGCGTACGCGAAAGCGCGACCGTCGGGACGCCATGAGTATTCCTGGACGTCTGCGCTCTGGCTGGTTACCGCCTGCGCGGGACCTCCCTCTGCCGGCATGATGAAGAGCGCGGTGTGCGTTGCGTCACCGGCGCGTTCGTCCGCGAGGAATGCAAGCTGCTTGCCGTCAGGCGAGAAGGCCGGATCTGAGAGACCTTCGTGGTTCGTTACGATCTCGCGCGATGTCCCGTCACTGAGATCGACGAGCACGAGCTCGCTGCTGCGCTTGTCTTCATCCCACTGGGCGCGTGAGACCACGAGCGCGGCATGCTTTCCGTCGGCGGAAATCGCGGGCGATTGAAGCGCTACGAACTGCCCGTAGTCATCCTCGCTGACCGGCGACGGCGACGTTGCTCCGGCCGACGACCACGCGAGAACGAAGACCACCGCCAGGCCGCTGCCGTAAAGCAGCCTCATTCTTGAAAGTGTGTGGCGATGTAATCGATCCAGTAGTGATAGACGTCGGCGGCGCGGACGGGGTCGTGTGGGAAGTGTCCGTTGACCGGCCAAACGCGCAGCGTCGCGTCCTTATGGTTGTCTCGAAGCGCTCGCCAGTACATCGACGACGTCGCGAAGCTGTCGCGATTGTCGCCGACGTCCGAAAGGATTAGCACCGGCGTCGTCACGGCCCCAACGTAGGAGATCGCTGAGTCGTGGCGCCATTCGGCAGCGTTCGAGCCGACGAAGGGCGAGCCGTGGAAGAGGTCCATGTCGGAGAGGCTGTCGTCGGCGGTGCCGTAATCGGTGATCCAGTCGTTGACCGAAGCGCCCGATACGGCGGCCCTCCAAATGTGATACTTCGATATCATCCACGCCGTCATGATTCCGCCGTACGACCATCCACTGACCGCGATTCGCGAATCGTCCACGATGCCGCGAGCGCGGATCGCATTTACGGCGGCCATGATGTCTCTCCCGGGGCCATCTTCGGGGTCGTAGAGCACGGCGCGTTGATAGGCAATCCCGAGATCGTCGCTGCCGCGATAATTTGGCTCAAGCACGAGCCAGCCGCGCGCCGCCATTACCTGGGCCCAAAAACTGAAGGCGAGCGTCGACGACGACGTTGGCCCCCCGTGAATAAGCACGACGAGCGGATATCTCTTGCCGGATGAAAACCCCGGCGGGAGGTAGAGCACGCCGTCGGCGGTAACGCCGGCGGGCGTTCGAAACGTAATACGTTGCGCGGAGGCCAAATCGAGGCTCGAAATCATGGCGTTAAAATCGGTCAGCTTCTTGGTCGCACCGCCCGCGGCGCGTACGAATAGCTCGGGCGGCTGCTTCACCGCGCTTCCGACGAAAACGAGCGAACCGTCAGGTCCGATTGCGTCGGCGACGCCGGACTGTAGGTTGTAGCCACCGGTATCGAGCCGCTCCGCTTGACCCGCCAACGAAACGCGGTAGAGCGCGACCGACGCGCGATCGGGCGCGACGAAGAAGAGGCTCTTCGAATCGGCTGTCCAGGCCGCGTTGGCGATGGGGCGATCGATCGATGTGGAGACCGAGCTGCCGGCACCGCCCTGCGGCGTCGTCACGCAAAGCTCGGCAAGGTGGACCTGCGGGTCTCCGTTCGAGCAGGTGTACGCAAGGTGCGTCCCGTCCGGCGAAAATCTCGGATCGCTCTCCCACGCGGCGTTTCCCGTGATTGCTCGAACGACGTGCGTCGAGACGTCAACCAGTGCGACTTTCGAATAGCTTTCGTCGTTCAAGATGGCGTTGGGAACGAGCGTGAACGCAATCGTCTTTCCGTCGGGAGACCAGGACAGGGTCGATTCTGCCTCACCCGTCGCAACGCTCTGCGGCCCAGAAGTGAGTTGCGTCGGCGTTCCGCCCTCGAGCGGGATCTTGAAGAGATGGATCGGCTGCGGCAGTTCGCGGGCAACGATCGGCTCGGTAGTGAAGATGAAGCTGTCGCGGAAGCGGTCGGAACCTGCGAGTTGCGGATTTGGTTCGGCGGAGGCGTATGCAAACGTCCGTCCATCGGGACTCCACGCGAACTGCTCGACGTCAGCCTTGCCGCTCGTGACCTGATGCGCGGTGCCTCCCGCAGCGGCCATGACGAAGAGTTGGGTATTCGAGTCTTTCGGGGCGCCGTCTTCGGCAAGGAACGCGATTTGCGTTCCATCGGGGGAGAAGGCTGCATCCGAGAGCCCGTCGCGGTGGGAAAGCAGCGTTTGCTGCGCGCCGGTCGCCAAGTCGACTGTGACCAGATCGGACGAGCGCTTATCGTCGTTCCAGAGAATCCGGGTGATCTTCACGATCGCATGTTTGCCGTCGGGAGAAATTGCGGGCGAATCGAGGCCAACAAGACTCTGATAGTCCGATTCGCCGATCCGATTGGCGGGAGCCGCGGCCGCCACTCCCCAGGGCAAGCTCAACGTCAAAACAAGCGCGCAGCAGCGTTTGAACATCGACCTACGAATCCTGGCTCGAACGAATCGTTGCTAAGGGGACCGCGATGACGCTCCCCGAGTCGCTGCCGATAATGAGCGTCCGGCCGACGACGATCGGCGATCCGACATTGAAGGGTGTGTGCATATTCTTGACTCCAATGACGCGGCCCGTCTTTGCATCGAGGGCCCAAAGATAGCCGCCGAGATCGCCAAAATAGACGACTCCGCCGACCTGAACGATGCCTCCCTTCACCGCGCCGCGCGTCGGCATTTCCCAGACGAGCGTACCGCTCGTCGCGTCGAGCGCGTGCATCCAAGGCGCGATCGCACTGCCGAGATAGAGCAGACCGCCGGAGAGCAATGGGATCGCCGCCTCGTTACGTATCGGCAGCGAACCGCTCTCGAGCGCTACGTCCCAGAGCAGAGCGCCGTCGTCAACGCGAAGCGCAAATACGCGCTGGGCGGTCAGATTACCGATTACCGTGGACGTATCGGGCCAAACCGGTGAAACGTAGTCGCAGTAGATTCGGCTGCCATCGCTGACCGGCGGACAGTCACCGATGCCCGAGGCCCCCTTCGAGAAGGCGCTGCGCCAGACGACCCCTCCGCCATCGGCGTGGAGACGCCAGACGGCGTTGCTGCCCACGCCGCTGGTTACGAAATCTCCGCCGCCGACGGGTAATGCCGACGTCATCGATGCCATCGATCCGAGCCAACGGGCGTAGCGTTTCCTTCCGGTCGCCGGATCCAAGCCGTTGATGTACCCGGCACCATCGTGATTCACGAGGATGCCGTCGATGATTGCGGGAGTCGGCATCGCCGATCCGCTCAGCGCCGTCTGCCAGCGAATCGCGCCGCTGGAACGGTCGAAGGCCATTAGCGCGCTTGGCCCTTGACCAACCATAATCGGCTCGGAGGGCGAAGAGGTCCGGCTGGTCGGATCACCCTCACCAACGATTACGACGTCGCCGTAGACGAGCGGATCGCTCATCAGCGGATTTGGAACGTGCGCTTTCCAGAGCACTTGACCGCTCGCGACGTCGATTGCGAAGAGCGAGCCGTCGTTGTTTCCGACGTAAAGTGTTCCGCCCGCGATGGCCGGGCTCGCAGAAATTTGGCCGCCGGTTTCAATCCGCCACGTGGCTTCGAGCCTGCCTCCAACGACCGCGTTATTCTCCGGGCCCATACGGAACTGCGTCCAAACCGGAGCGACAATCGCCATCGTAACGGCGAGAAAACCCGCGAGGGAGGTCATAGGATACACTTCGACTAGAGTGTTAGCTCCATCCCGTCAAAGGCGATCTCGCTCCCCGACTCGCGCACGCTCGCATGCGCGAGTGACCGGGGGTCGAGCATCGGATTCGAGTTGTTTAGGTGCGTGAAAACGACCCGCGTGGGCGTCCCGTGAAGCTGAGCGAGCGTTCCGTTAGAGCCGCCGACCGGTTGGTGGCCAAGCTCGCGCGCGCGTTTGGGAAGCAGACCCGCGTCGCTCAGCTCATCGTTGTCATAGAACGAGCCATCCAAGAAGGCAATGTCGGCGCGTGTGATGGCGTCGCGGAGCCGATCGTCGATCGCACTGAAGACCGGTGCGAAGAGCAAGCTTCGCTCGCTGCCGCGATCGGCGACTTCGTAGGCAACGACGGCACCGCGAGCAGTGCGCCGGCCGTCGTAGCCGGGAGTCGTTCCCGGCACCGCCAGAGCCCGCACGGTAAGCGCGTTGCCGACGATGTCGTCGCCGTCTTCAGCGACGCACGGCGAATCGAGCGGGACCTCGAGCCAGCGGTGGGGCGAACTCGCAAACGGGGCGAACGCCGGCTGGGCGATTGCGATCTCGTGGACGACGCCGCTCGACCTCAGCAAAAAACCTGCTGCGCCGCGTTGACGGAGAACGGCCAATCCGCCGATGTGATCGACGTTCGCATCGGTGAAGAGCATCGCACCGATCGGCGTGCCGCGCGGATACGAAGGGTGCAAGGGCGCAAACGCTTCGATCTGCGTTGCGATGTCGGGAGAACAGTTGAGGAGCATCCAGCGTCTGCCGTCGGCACTAACGGCAAGGCTCGACTGCGTTCGGTTCGGCGCGCGTCCCAAGCGCGCCGCTTTACAGTTTGCGCACGCGCAGTTCCATTGCGGTACCCCACCGCCGGCGGCGGAGCCCAGAACGCGAACGATCACGCGCGGCGATAGACCGGTTCGATATCCTCCGCTCCTTCGCGCAGTGCCGTCACGATTGCGTGATCGGGACTGAGTGAGCAAGCCGGGTCGGTCGCGCCGGCATCGCCTGCGAGCAAAAAGGCCTGACATCGGCAGCCGCCCCAGTCGAGCTCGCGACGCTCGCAAGAGCGGCACGGTTCGGGCATCCAGCCGGTGCCGCGATAACGCGTGAAGGCCTCCGAGTCGCGCCAGATCTCGCCAAGGCCACGTTCGCGCACGTTTTCGAAGTGCAACCCGCTGATTGCAGAGGCGGCCGGACAGGGGAGAACGTTGCCGTTCGGCGTGACCGTCATGAACTCGGTGCCCCAACCGTTCATACACGGCTTCGGATATTCGCCGAAGTAATCTGGAAGAACGTAGACGATCTCCATGATCCCGCGCAACCGTTCGCGGGCGGCCGCGACGATCGCCTCACCGTGGCGAACCTGCTGGAGCGTCGGCATCAGCGCGCTGCGATTGCGATACGCCCAGCCGTAGAACTGGACGTTTGCTAACTCCAAGCGCTCGATGCCCAAGTTCTCGGCGAACGCGATCACGTCGGCGATCTTATCGTGATTGAGCCGGTGCAGCACGCAGTTCAGCGTCAGCGCCACGTCGCGTTCTCGCACGCGCTTGAGCGCGTCGAGTTTTTTCGCGTGTGCCGCGGTGCCGGCGATCCGGTCCGCCAGCTCGCGCTCTGGGGCTTGAATGCTGATCTGGACGTGATCGAGTCCGTTTTCGAGCAAACGGTCGAGTGCCGCATCGTCAAGAAAGGTCCCCTGAGTGATGAGGTTCGTGTAGAGGCCGGCTCGCGACGCCGCCCCGACGAGCGTCGCAAGATCTCGTCGAAGCGTTGGCTCTCCGCCCGAGAAGTGTGTCTGCACGACGCCCAGTGCCGCCGCGTCGCTCAGGACGCCGCACCACTGCTGCGTCGTTAGCTCGTCGCGATACTTATCGAGTGCGAGCGGGTTGTAGCAGTAGGGACACTGCAAGTTGCAGCGATACGTCAGCTCGCAAAGCAGCGACAGCGGCCTCACTCTGCGCTGTCCCCCGCGGAGTCGAAGGACCGCAAGAACCCGCGCTCCGCGAGACGGTCGAAGAGATCGTCAAGATCCTCCCGCGCGCGCTCGGGCGCGACGTCGAACTGCTCGGCGACCGCGTCGATGATCTCGGCGAGGCTTCGCTTTCCGTTGACGAGCTCCAAAGCAACGGCAGCGGAACGGTTGAGAACCAGCGCCGCCTCCGGAACGAGCAGCATCGCGCCCCCGTCGGGCTCGTGGCGAAGCTTGACTCCTTTGCCGAATCGCGGCCGAGTCTGTGTGTTCATTTGAAGACGCCGGACGCCAGCGCGGTAGCGTCGAGGATGCACCAAAGAACGTCGCACTTGAAGCGCAACGCCTCCACGCATCGGTCTTCGGTCTCCGGCGTCGTCGCCTCTTGCAGCACCCACGCCAGCGCAGATCCGGCATCGCGCTTCGCCAAGACGATCCGGCGTTCGAAATAGGCAAGGCCGGCCGGATCGATCCACGGATATTTTTCGACGATCGCGGCAACCCGACGCTGCATCACCGGCGGCCCGAAGAGTTCCGTCAGCGAGGACGCCACCGCCTCGACCCATGGTCGCGTGCGCGCAAACGTTACGTACGCGTCGACCGCGAAACGCGTTCCCGGCGCGACCCCCTGCTCGGAACGCACGTACCCTTCGTCGAGTCCGACTGCCTGCGCTAGTGCGAGCCACGAAGCCGTTCCGCCCTCCTTGCCGTCGTGATCGACAATGCGTGAGAGCCATTCCCGCCGATGCGCCGCTGACGGCAGGTTGGAGAGAATCGCTGCATCCTTCACCGGGATCTGCTTTTGGTAGTAGTAGCGATTTGCCACCCAAGCTTGCACCGCGCCGCGGTCGAGCGTTCCCGCGACCAGGCGCTGGTGAAAAGGATGTTTATCGTGATAGCGCTCATCGCCGACGGCACGCAGCCGAGCGACGAGCGCTGATTCGGTGACTGCTACGTTGACGCTTTAGGGTTTGGGAGCGCGGACGGGCGCCGTGAGGTACGCGGTCACTTCGGCGCCAAGCGGGTGCTCCTGAAAGTCGGGACGTTCCCAACGTGCGCGTAACTTCTTCATTCAGTACTCCTCAATGCAGTATTCTCGGGGGATTAAACCCCCGCGATTATTATACTCTACGAACGTGCGTTCGCATAGGAGAGCCGCCGGCGCATCAACTCGCTGGGTATCCGGATGCGATCGGCCAACCGAAGAAAGGCAAGCGCCTTTACGTGCCACCAAGTCACGTCGATCTCGAACCACCGTAAGCCGTGACGGGCGGAAAACGGAAAGGCGTGATGGTTGTTGTGCCACCCTTCGCCCCACGAGAGCATCGCGACCCACCAACAGTTCGTCGAGCGATCGACCGTGCGGTAGGTGCGATAACCCAGGGTATGGGCGGCGCTATTGACCAGCCACGTCGTGTGGTAGCAGAAGACCAGGCGAACGAACACGCCCCAGATTACCCAAGCCCATCCGCCGAGTAGGAAGAGCGCGACGGCGAGAGCCAGTTGAAGCGGCAGCGCCAGATACGACAATGCCCTATAGAAAGGATCGGCATAGAGGTCGGGAGCGTACCGTTCGATCTCACGCTCGCCCGGGTATGCGACGTTGTGCCGGTAGAGCCAATCGACGTGAGCCCACTTGAAGCCGAGGCCGATGCTATGCGGGTCGCCGTCGTGGTCGGCATGAGCGTGATGCTTGCGATGCACCGCGACCCAGCGGATCGGATCGCCCTGCAACGCCAGCGTGCCAAATACCGCAAAGAGATATTCGAGTGGTTTCTTCAGCCGTAAGCTTCGGTGCGTGAGCACGCGATGATAGCAGAGCGTAACGCCCAGGACGCCGGTGCTGTAAGCGATGACAGCGAACACCACCACATCGGAAAGACGGAAGAAAGCCGGTAAGAATGCAGCGAGCGCGCCGATGTGAATCGCCGCGAGCCCGGCGCCCGTGCCATACCTAGCCAATCGTTCCATGCTGCTCCGTTCGCGCAAAGCCCCTAAAAAGGATGCTGGCGTTTTGTTCGAGCAAGAAAAAGAGCCTGCCGAGGCAGGCTCTTTTTGATTTTGAACCGCTTGCCGAGCAGGCCGAGGCTAGTATGCCCGGCGAGTGGCGAAGCAGTCGCGGCAGTAGACCGGCTTGTCGCCGCGTGGCTGGAACGGTACCTCAGCGACGCCGCCGCATTGGCTGCAAGTCGCCTTGAACATCTCACGCGCGCCGCCGCGGCCTCCGCCGCCGTTGGAAGAGCGTCCGGATTTGCGAGCCGAGCGGCACTCCGTGCAGCGGCTGGGCTTGTTCGTAAAGCCCTTCATCGCAAAAAATTCTTGTTCCCCGGCGGTGAATGGAAACTGCCTTCCGCAGTCAACGCAGGTGAGCGTTTCGTCTGTATACATTTAAACGAGCGAATCTCCTAAAATTGGTAGTGGTCTTTGTTCTCCGGATCCGATTCGCTCAGTGCCTTGGAACCGCGCGGGCCTCGAAACCTGGGTAACTCGACTACTATACACCATTCCCGGGCCAGCGTCACGGAGGACTCGGGGTAACCTGCCCGAACATACGTTCCGAAATCCGGGTCGTAACAGACCGGGTGGTGGCTCGAATCTGTCGGGTCACCTGGCTAGGGTTTCGCCCACGGCACCGGCGGGACCGCCAACCACCTAGTCGAGAGGACAACTATGCCAACCAAGACCAAGATCAAGCGCGCCCCGAAGGAGCGGCGCACCAAGCGAAAGCCATGCAGTTTCTGCATGGACCGAGCCATCGCCGTCAGCTATCGTGACGTAGGCCGGCTCAAGAAGTTCGTCTCCGAGCGCGGCAAGATCGTTCCACGGCGCATCTCGGGCAACTGCGCGAAGCATCAGCGCATGTTGACGACCGCCGTCAAGCGTGCGCGCCTCATCGCCTTTCTTCCGTTCGGTTCGGAGTAGCGCGAAGGTGAAGCTCGTACTCTACAGTGACGTCAAAGCGCTGGGGAAGCGTGGCGATATCGTCGACGTTGCCGACGGCTACGCTCGAAACTTCTTGCTGCCGCGCAAGCTTGCCGGCGAGGCGGACAAGGGCGCGCTGGCACAGCTCGAGGCGCAACAGAAGGCGCACCAGCGGCGCGAAGCGCAAGAGCTGGCCGAGGCGCGGGCCTTGGCTGCCCGGCTCGAGTCGGCGCGCCTCACGATCAAAGCGAAAGCCGGCGGGAACGGAAAGCTGTTCGGCGCGGTGACCAACGCCGACGTCGCCGCCGCCATCGCGGGTACGCTCTCGATCGCCGTAGACAAACATAAGATCGAGCTCGGGAATCAGATCAAGGCGTTAGGCTCGTACCCGGTCGAGATCAGGCTCAACAAGAACGTGATAGCAAGGACGGCCGTAGAAGTCGTGCCGGCTTAGGGGTTTTCCTTGCAAGTCTACGCGACTCGTTTTCGGCGTAAGTTCGGCGTGGACGACGAGCTGAGCCGCTACGTCAGCGCGCTCTACGAAATGCTCGCGTCCGTCTTGGGTCACGACAAGCTCGTTCTGCGAGCCGGAAAAGTCAACGCGTTGAAAATGATGCGGTCGCAGAATCTTCCGGATCGGCTCTGTGGCCTGCAGCGGCTCGTTCTCGAGGACCCGACGCTCGACCGCGCCACGACGCGCGCGCAACAGCGCAAGGCGCTCGCAGAGATCGAAGAAGCGATGGCCGACGTCATTGCCCAACGTCATGCGGAAGATTCAATCGAACGGCGCGTAAACGAGAAGATGGCCGAGCGCCATCAGGAATACGTGAAGGATCTCAAGCTCGAGGCGCTTCGCGAGACGAGTGGTCCCGAAACCCCATCGTCGCAGGCGAAGCTGGAGGAGCTGCAGGCGCTCTCGCACCGAAGCCTTGCCGCCTCAGCGCTGCAGCAGCTTCGTCCGCAGACACTGCAGGACGTCGTCGGCCAGGAAGCTGCGATCAAAGCCTTACTGGCCAAGATCAGCTCGCCGTATCCGCAGCACACGATTCTCTACGGACCGCCGGGCGTCGGTAAGACGACCGTCGCTCGTCTCGTACTGGAGGTCGCGAAGGCCCGCCCGTATACGCCCTTTGCCAAAGATGCGCCGTTTGTAGAAGCGAGCGGACCGACCTTACGATGGGATCCACGCGAGACGATCAATCCGTTGCTCGGCAGCGTTCACGACCCGATCTACCAAGGAAGCCGGCGCGAGTTCGCAGAGACCGGGGTTCCCGAACCGAAGCTCGGTCTCGTAACGCGCGCGCACGCCGGCGTCCTCTTCATCGATGAAATCGGCGAAATGGATCCTTCCCTCCAATCCAGACTTCTCAAAGTGTTGGAGGACAAACGAGTGACGTTCGAGTCGTCGTACTACGACGAAAACGCGCCGAACGTTCCGGAGTATGTCAAGCGCCTCTTTCGAGAGGGTGCTCCGGCCGATTTCATCCTAATCGGTGCGACGACGCGAGAACCCGAGGAGATCGACCCTGCGATCCGCTCCCGCTGCGCCGAGATCTTCTTTTCGCCGCTGACGCAGCATCAAATAATCTCGATCGTGCAGGGCGCGGTTAAACGGCTCGGCGCGAGAACGGCCCGCGGCGTCTCCAAACTCATCGCATCGTACACGATCGAGGGACGCAAGGCCGTCCAAATCGTCGCCGATGCCTACGGACAAGCGCTGTACCGGCTCCATCCCCGCCGGCACATGCAGAAGAATAAGAAACCCTCGATCGTCGAGGAGGACGTCCGCGCAGTCGTTCAGACGAGCCGGCTCGTACAGCACACCCTGGTGAAGGGACGTGCCAGGCGCGAAGTCGGCAAGAGCTTCGGACTCGGCGTTTTACGTCATCTCGGCAGCATCATTGAAATCGAGGCCGTCGCCTTTCCCGCCGCACAGCAGGGAAAGGGCGCGATCCGTTTCAACGAAACGGCCGGCTCGATGGCCAAAGATTCGGTCTTCAACGCGGCGAGCGTGCTGCGATCCGTCACCGGAATCGACATCGCCGAGTTTGACCTCCATATCAACGTCGTCGGAGGGGGAAATATCGACGGCCCGTCGGCAGGTCTTGCCATATTCCTCGCGCTCTACTCGGCTGTAACCAAGACGCCGCTTCCGCAGGACGTTGCCGTGACCGGTGAGCTTTCTATCCAGGGGAAGATTCGCGCCGTTGGCGGCATCGTCGAGAAACTCTACGCGGCGCGCCAAGCCGGTATGCGCAGCGTGCTCGTACCCAGAGAGAACGCGCGCGAAGTCGATGCCACGCTGCCGGGTCTCGAGGTCATTCCGGTAGCCAACGTCGAGCAAGTGCTCAACGACATACCGAGCGGGCGACGGCGCCGGGCGTCGTAGGCCTCAGGCTCCCGCACTGTGCCACCACGTGTGGCACTCGGCTCGCGTAAAATTTTTCTTGGCTATGCACAAGCGACCCACAAGGCGTTCACCGCCGCAGCGCCGGACAGCGGCTCGACACTAATGACCGCTCAGCCGATTCCGACCTCGATAGATCGCATTCCACCGAACAATCTCGAAGCAGAGATGGCGGTGATCGGGTCCGTGCTCGTCGATCGCGAGATGCTTGCTGCGGTGGGCGAGATCGTGCGACCAAACGACTTCTACGCCCACGTCCACGAGACGATTTTCGGGGTGCTCTTCGATCTCTACGAGCGTGGCGAGCCGCTCGATAAGATCACCGTGGGGGAGGAGTTGCGGCGACGCGGCGTCCTCGAACGCGTTGGCGGGCTTTCGTACATCAGCGCGCTGATGGAAACGGTGCAATCCGCGGGATCCGCCCGCTATTACGCGACGATCGTCCGCGAGAAGTCCGTTTTGCGCTCGCTCATTCATGCCGGCACGGAGATCACGCAGCTCGGGTACGAAGGCGAAGAAGACGTGGCGACGGCGCTCGATCGCTCCGAACAGATCGTCTACACGATCGGCGAGCGCCGCGGGGTCACCGAGTTCATGCCGGTCCACCGGCTGATGAAAACGGTCTTTGACAACATCGACCGCCGTTATCACTCGCGCGGCGACCGGACCGGGCTCACGTCGGGATTTCGCGACATCGATGCGATGACGACCGGCTTTCAGCCTGGAAATTTTGTAATCGTCGCGGGGCGTCCCGGAATGGGCAAGAGCTCGTTTGCGCTCAACATGGCGGTCGCGGCGGCACGTGAAGAAGGCGCGCCGATCGCGTTCTTTTCGTTGGAGATGTCCAATAGCGAGCTGATCGAACGCTTGATCTGCTCCGAGGCCCGCATCTCGATGAACGACATGCGGCGTGGGGCCATCAAACCGCACCAGTGGGAAGAGATCTCGCGAGCGATGGGCGACATCAACGACCTTCCGATTTATCTCGACGACGTTGGCGCGCTCACAATTAGCGACGTTCGCAGCCGCTGCAGGCGGCTGAAATCAACGGTCGGTCTTGGTGCGATCTTCATCGACTACCTCCAGCTCCTTCGGCCGGGCGTGCTTGCGCGCGGAGCCAATCGCAACGAAGAGCTTTCCGAGATTTGCCGCTCGCTGAAGATCACAGCCAAGGATCTCGAGGTACCGATCGTTGCGCTCGCGCAGCTCAATCGCGGCGTGGAACTACGCAGTGAGAAGCGACCGATGCTCGCGGACCTCCGCGACAGCGGCAGCCTGGAAGCGGAAGCCGACGTCGTTGCATTCATCTACCGCGACGGCTACTACAACCCGGAAACGCCCGAGCCGGATCTTACCGAGTTCATTATCGCCAAACACCGCAACGGCCCGACGGGGTCCGTGAAACTGCGCTTCCAGCGAGAGTATACGTTGTTTTTGCCTTACGGCGACGAATCACACTTCCCCGTCGCTTAGCCCTTGATTTAGCCCAGCTCTGCGTCGACTCGGGGCTCATTTACCGTAGTAAACTTCGCCCCCTCGTCTCCTTGATCTGAACTAAATCGAGGGCTAAGCGTATTGAGCCGACGCCAGTCCTCTGAGCGATCTGAATTAAATCGGGGGTTAAGCGTATTGCAGGAGGCTTTGCGGGTGCGCGGGTAACGTGTTAACCATGGTTAGCGTTAACTGTGGCTAACAGCGGTGCGCGCGAGATTCTTTCGGTCGGCTCCGACCGTTCGCCGGCCCGAGCTCGCGAGGACTACGTCAAGGCGATCTATCAGCTGGGTGCCGACGGCCCGGTACGGGCGGCGGCTCTGGCGCGCTACCTCAAGGTCAGCCGAGTCTCGGTCAGTAAAGCGAAGCGAGCGCTCCAAGCAGAGGGTCTGCTCGAGCACGCAAGGGTCGCGTCGCAGCCGTTACGCTTGAGCGGTCGCGGATATAAGCTCGCTGTTGCAATGGTTCGGCGTCATCGCATCCTCGAAACGTTTTTCCATCGAGCCTTGCACATGCCGCTGGAGCGCGTTCACGCGGAGGCCGAACGGATCGAGCACGCGATTTCCGACGACGTTGCGTTGCGGATCGCGGCGTTGTTGCACCATCCGCAATCGGATCCTCACGGTCATCCGATACCTTACGGCGACACGGTGCCGGTCCGCAAGCCGCTGCCGACACTCGCGAGTCTATCGGTCGGGAGCAGGGTTCGCGTGGTGAGCCTCGACGATCGGAACGACGACGCCGTCGCTGCGCTTGCGACCGCCGGCGTGCTTCCCGGATCGACGCTGCGCGTCGAGCGCAAAGAGCGCGGCCGGGTCTTCGTGCGACGTGGGAGTCGCACGCTCGCGCTGCTTCGTTCGCACGCCGCAATGGTGCGCGTTGGAACGTAGCTACGGCGTCGGGGGCAGCAGCCCGCGCGTCGTCGCGGCGGCGCTCGACGTTCTCGCCGGAAATCGCAAGGGCTGGCGCGCGCTGCTGCCTTTCACAGGCCCGGCCTTCGTCGCGTCGGTCGCTTACATGGATCCGGGAAATTTTGCAACCAACATTCAAGGCGGTGCGGGATTCGGTTACCGGCTGCTTTGGGTCGTCGTGCTCGCCAATCTGATCGCGATGCTCCTTCAAGGTTTATCGGCGAAGCTCGGCATCGCTACCGGAAAGAATCTCGCCGAACTATCGCGCGAAAGCCTGCCCAAGCCTGTCGCGCTGGGGATGTGGGTCGTCAGCGAGTTTGGGGCGATGGCGACCGACTTGGCCGAGTTTCTCGGCGCGATCATCGGGCTTTACTTGCTCTTCCACGTTCCGATGCTGATCGGCGCCATCATCACCGCCGTCGTGACGTACCTCATTCTCTCGCTCCATCGGTACGGCTTTCGAGCGATGGAAATCCTGATCGGATCGCTCGTCGGCGTGATCGCCCTCTGCTACATCGTAGAAACGCTTTTTACCAGACCGAACTGGCACCAGGTGCTCTATCACGCCGTAGTCCCATGGATCGGAGGGCCGTCGAGCCTTTTGCTCGCGGTCGGCATCGTCGGTGCGACCGTGATGCCGCACGCGATCTACCTGCACTCCGCGCTTACGCAAGACCGCGTCGTGCCCCGAGACCGCCGCCAGCTCGGCACGATCGTGCGGTTTTCGTACGCCGACGTCATCATCGCCTTGACGATTGCGGGTCTCGTAAACTGTGCGATGATGTACATGGCGGCCGCGGTCTTTTACTCAACCGGCCACTCCGCGGTTGCCGATATCGCGACAGCGTACCGGACCCTTACGCCGCTGCTGGGCAACCTCGCTGCCGTCGTCTTCCTCATCTCGCTTATGGCCTCAGGCATTTCGAGCTCGGTCGTCGGAACGATGGCCGGTCAAGTGATCATGCAAAGCTTCGTTGGATTCACGGTGCCGCTGTGGGTTCGGCGGCTCGTCACGATGTTGCCGGCGGTCGTGGTCGTCGCGCTCGGGTTGAACGTTACGCAAACACTCGTGATCAGCCAGGTGATCCTGAGCTTCGTCCTTCCCGTACCGGTGATTGCGCTCGTGCTGCTCACCGCGAGCGAAAAGAAGATGGGGCCGATGGTGAACCGGCGCTGGGTGACGATGCTGGCGATCGCGGCGGGGGTCGCCATCGTAGCCCTCAATGCGATCTTGATCTGGACGACCGTTCGTCGAGCCTAGATTACGGTTTCTTGGTCCTCGACCGCGCCGATCACTTGCGCCAGATATGAACGCGAGAGCTTGACGTATTCGTCCGCAGATACCTCGATCCACGAGGCCGCCTCACCTTCGAGCGCCTTTTTCACCGTTGCCGGCGCTCCGGCCGCGACGACCCGTGGCGGAATCGTCACGCGTTGTCCGACTACGCTGCCCGCGGCGATTAGCGCTCCCTCGCCGATCGTCGAGCCGTTCAGCAGCGTTGCGTTGCTTCCGATCAAGGCGTGCGCGCCGATCCGGCAGTCTTCCATTACGGCGCAATGACCCACGGTTACGTTGTCGGCGAGCAGTGTCTCGCCGCCTTCGCTAACGTGCACGACGGCGTTATCTTGGATCGAGGTCCGCGCTCCGACCCGGATCGGTCCGTTGTCACCGCGTAGAACCGCGCCGAACCAGATGCTCGACTCGGGACCGACCTCGACGTCGCCGATCAAGACGGCGGTGGGGGCGACGAAGGCCGACGGATGAATCTTCGGCCGCTTGCCTAGATATTCGATGATCATGGGCGATGCTTCGCAGGCAAGTCCGTCGAACCTCGCCGCCATGCACCGGCACCACACGCCGCTGCGCGGCGTTAAAGCGATCCCGCGCCCCAAACCGGACGATCCCAACTACACCGGGGTCAACTACGACTACGCGGGACGAGTCGGGCACGTGCACGAGGTCGTCGAGATCGGCGGACGCTCGCTGGCGAAGGTCGGATTCGACGACCGGAAGATCGTCTATTATTTCTTGGACGACTTAGAGCTCGATGACACGGCGAAGCGCGGCACCTTTCACGACGACGAAGCGCCGAAGTAATCGGGAAAAAGGGCTTAGAGGGGCACGACGGAAAGACCGGCGCCCCGGGCGCTCTGTTCGCCGGCCCGTGATGCCGACGTAGCTCAACGGTAGAGCAATCGCTTCGTAAGCGATAGGTTATCGGTTCAAATCCGATCGTCGGCTAAGACGATGCCCCGCCAAAGGCGGTCGCCGGCTAACCTAGCGGCAGCTGCATAAACGTCGGGAATTCGTAGGTCACCGTGGTAAAGGGTTCGCACTCCTCGAATCCGAGCGAGCGGTAAAGGAGATAGGCGGGCACCAGTTGCTGTTTGTTCGTATCGAGCACGATGCGGCCGAAGCCCTGCGCTCTTGCAAACTCGATCGCTGTCGTAACGAGCAATCGCGCCGCACCGAGTCCGCGTCGCTCCGGTCGGACGAAGAGGTGCAGCATGAGCGCCGTCCTCGCGTCGAACGCCTTTACCGCAACGCAGCCGATCTCGTCGCCCTCGCACGTTGCCAAGAACGCCGCATGACGCCGACCGTACGTTTCGTCGAGAGCCGCCACGTCGGACACGGCTCCATGCCGGAGTTCCTCTGACAAATCCGCTTCGTACTCTACGAACAGATCGTGCAGCTTCTGAAAGTCGGATCGGTCCTGCGCCCTGCGAATCTCTACGAGCACGCTGTTTGGTTCGAAACGTGACGCCTTGCGCCATCTTTGGCCGGCTGAGCGAGCAATCGGCGAAGGTAGCCGCGGCGCAGACTGAAGAAACGGGGAATCCGTGAAGCCTTACAGCCTTTTGAGGGGAACGCTTGCGGCGTGCGCGCTTGCTGCGACGCTCGCCGCCTGCGACCGAGCGCAAACGATCGCCGGGGTCCCGGCGGCGCCGGCCGGACATCTTCGATCTTGGATGGCTTCAGACGCCGGCAGGCAACCGCTGATTTACGCCGGCGGCGACGTCGTTTCGTACGTCTTCGATTTTCGGTCGGGCAAGCTAGTGGGGACCATTGCCGAAACGTCGTTCGGAACGTGCTCCGACGGTAACGGCGACGTCTTCTTCACGCAGGTAAAAAGAATCGTCGAGTACGCGCACGGCGGAACGACGCCGATCGCGAGCTTTAAGCTTCCGGGCACGGCGTACTCTTGCTCCATCGACCCTACCACCGGAGATCTCGCCGCCGTCGTATTCTGCCTATCGAAGTGTGGCGACGAGGTCGTCGTCCTGCAGCCCGCAGAGCCCCCTCGAACCTACCACGACGGGACGTTGGATTCGCTGCTCTTCTGTGCATACGACGCGAGCGGAAACCTTTTCGTCGATGGCTATAACGGCTCGCAGTTCGGACTGACGGAGCTGCCCAAGGGGGCCCGGCACTTCGCCGGCGTCACGCTGAACAAGGCGATCCGGTTCGGCGCACAACTCCAGTGGGACGGGCAACACCTCGCGCTTCAAACCAGCGAGTTTCCGCGGATCTATGAAGTGAACGTTTCCGGATCGACCGCGAAGATCGTCCACACGGTCAAGCTAGCCGGCGTCGGCAATCGCGCGACGCAATCGTGGATCGAAGACGGAAAGATCGCCGTACCGACCGGAGAGCGAAATAAGCGCCCGGACGAGATTTTCTTTTGGGACTATCCGGCCGGCGGTACGCCGATCAAGCAGTTCGTGCACTTTATTGGACGTGGCCACCAAATGATCGACGGCGTCACCTTAAGCCGCGCGCCGAGCTATTAAGAAGCCCAATATAATTTCCTAGAGCCGTTTGTGCAAATTGTACTGGGCTTTGATCGTGGTATAGCCGTGACGTTGATAGAAATCGTGAGCACGTTCGCGTACGACGTTGGAATGCACGCGTAATTTCGCGCAACCGCGCCGGCGCGCCCAATCTTCGGCTGCGCTAAGCAGTTGCGTTCCGATGCCGCAGCTGCGAGCTTCTTCCTCGACGACCAAACCCTCCAGCTCGGCCTCGAGACCCTCGACGAACGGCTCATCGACGCTGAGCGCGGCCCAACCGAGAATGCCCTGCGGTGTCTCAGCAACGAGCACTTCGCGACGATCGCCGCGCCTGCGCAGGCGGTCGCGCAGGTCGCTCGCGGCAACTCCGTAGCCGAGCTGACTCATCAGTGCCGAAATGCGTTCGGCGTCCTCGGCACGTGCCGTACGAATTTGCAGATCCTTCATCCGCCGCAGCCTATGGGAGGAGCGTCTGAGTGCGCACCGCTGTGCGGCGGACCGCCGCGTCGCTGAACGGGAGCGGCCACAACCGCCCATCGATCCAGGCCTGTGCCTGATCGGTGTAATGCTCCGAGCCTGGCTCTCCCGACTCCCCTTGCGGCAATGTAATGCCGCCCGCGTCCCAGTTGCCAACCTCCCAAACGGCACGAAAACTTTGCGAGTAACCCTGGTATTGTACGTGCAGAGTGAACGCGTCGCCGTTTCCGGGGAACGTCGTTCCATCGAGAAAGTTGATGCCGAGCGACGAGAGCGCGTGTAATACGGGCACTGCTCCGGCAATTCGCCAGGGCGCGGGCGGGGGCAGCGTCACGGCGCGGATCGCGTCCCGCGACGCCGGCGCTTCGAGCAACGCCGGCACTCGGCCGTTGTGCCGCTCGGTCAGATCCAAACGCAGTCCCTCGACGACCGTCGCAATCGAGGAATCGCCGCTCATTTGGCCGTCCCAAGTTGCCAGCGCGGCGCCAAGCCCCGGATCCTCGCTCGTCACGAACGGCGCGACGTCACGTGCGAGCTCCCGCTCCGGCAGCGAGAGCGTGTCCAACTGCATTTGCGTGAAATATGCGACGTCGTAGAGCCGGCGCGCGCGCAGCAACTCAGCGATCCGATAGGCTCGGTAGGGCGGAGCGAACTGCGGGCTCAGTTTCAGCGGAGAGCTGCTTGGATACATTCTGTTGTTCGCAGTCCAGACGATGGCATTGCGCGATCCGGCGACTTTCGGCAGTTGCGCGTAAGGGATTGCGGCATAGGTCTTCGTTAGGTCTGCGGCCGGATGAATCCATCGGGCGAGCGCCGGATCGTTCGGGATCTGGCCGGCCAGGACGTATGCGGCACGCCCGCTCGTATCGGCCAGCACGAAGTTCTGCGTTGGCCCGGGGAACTTCGATAGGACTGCGCTCGCCGACTCGATCGAGCTCGCGCGATCGAGATCGAGGAACGTTTGAATCGGCGAAACGGGGTCGTCGTACGCATTCCAATGCACCAGGACGAAGGGACTGCGCGTTGTCGAGATGCCGAACTCGCGCGCGGTTCGATAGAACCGGTTGCTCCTGGTACCCGCAAAGCGAACTCCGAAACGTTCGGTTTGCCATGCTTTCGGGTCGAGTTGACTGGGCGCATGAAAGACTGAGAGCGAGGTCACGGTACCGTCGGTCGCTCCCCACGCCACCGACTCATTATGTCCGAGCACGACGGTCGGGCAGCCCGGCAGGGTCGCACCCGCAACGTGATATCCCGGCGCGCGCAGATCGATCAAATACCAGACGCCCGGCATGTGCAGCGCGAGATGCGGATCGTTGGCCAGTAGCGCTCGTCCGTGCAGCGACCGGTTTGCGCCGACGGCCCACTCGTTGCTGCCGATTGGCGGCCGCGCACTGCTTAGCTCCCGCAGCAGAGCCACGCTATGACGCTTGCAGTTTGCGCCGGGGCTCATCCCCGCGAGTCCGGCCATCACCGGTGCGTCGTAACATGGATCGGTGAGTGGAAAGCGTGCGTTGAGCAGGGCCGGACCACCGCGCCGAAAAGCGGCGTCGCGAGAAGCGATCGAGTTCCAATCGTCGATTAGATCGAGCACGGTCACCATCGCCACGGCCAGCGAATCTCGCGGCGTCCACGGCGCGGGGTGATAATGGAGAATTCTGAACTCGACCGGCAACGGCTCGCGCTCCATCGCGGCATTCACCCCGTCGCTGAACGCGCCGAGCAGTTCGCGGAAGTGCGGATCGAGGCGCGTCCACTGAGTCTCGACCATCGCGCGCACCGGTATCGCGCGCTCCCTTTCGTCGGTCGCTAAAGCGCTGGCCCCGTAGACTTCGGCCAGCTCGCCCAGTACGAAGCGTCGCAGCAGATCCATCTGAAAAAGACGGTCGGAGCCTTCGGCGTAGCCCTGTGAAAAGAAGAGATCGTGGTCGCTACCGGCGATCACGTGAGGAACGCCGCGGTCGTCGCGCAGAATCGTAACCGGCCCGCGTAAATGCAGGCCGGAGATCGTGCCGGTATCTCGAGCGTGCGAGCGCATTCCGAGCGCCACATTGCCGGCATAAACAACCGCAACCAGGACGACCACGGCGAGCCCCGCGACGAGCAGCCGTACGAGAGCTCTCACAAGTGAAGCTTAGGCATCAACAAAGACATCGTCGCCCTCGACCAGCACCTCAAAGGTCATCAGCGGTACCACGGCGGGAAGGGTCAGCGCGTCGCCGGTTTTCACGTCGAATGTCGCGCCGTGGCGAGGGCAGACCACGCACTCGCCCTCGAGCTCGCCCTGATCGAGCGGTCCGCCGTCGTGCGTGCATACGTCCTCGATCGCGTAGATTTTGCCGTCCACGTTGCAGAGCAGGACTTCGAGTGAGTCTACGACGACGCGCCGCGTCGTGCCGGGCGCGATCTCGGAAACCTTTGCTACTCGATGTCTGGCCACCCCAGCCGGGTTCTACACGACGTCTCAATCCTTTTCCATGCGTGCCAAAACTCTTGATCGGGCTGCTTCGTGTCGAGGGCGAGCTCGTAGAGCACGACGTATGCGCGGCGCGTCAACAGGCCGACATCCGTGCTCGTATCGATATCGCTTTCCGAGAAAACCGAGTGCCGAAGCTCCACATCCAGAAAATCGTTGGCAAAATGCTCGATTTCGGAAGCGCTGTTCGCCGTTTCAGGTAGCTGAAGTTTGCGTGCGATTCGTTCCAGCTGACCGCGGGGATCCTGCATGAGCAGGTCGTAATCGACGACGACAAGCGGCTTTTCGGATAGCAGGTGGAGGAAGGGAACGTCGTAGACCAGCCAGAGCCGTTGGGCGGTTTCGAGGTCCATCTCCTGGCGAGCGTAGAGCGACGCAGCGACGCTGAAAGGGTTCCGAATAACCAGGACGTAGGCGTCTTCCACTCGGGTTTCGCGCAAAATGCGACGCCAAAAAGGCAGTAGCCGTACGGTGCGCGGATCCTTGAACCCCCAAAGCGGCTGGGGTAGAAAGCGGCGCTCGAGATAACGGATCGTCTCGCGCTGCAGCCCTCCGAGGCGCCAGCGTTCGAACTCACGGGGATCGATCGGTGCCGCATCGTCCCATCGCAGCCGCAGTGCGGCCAAGACGCGCTCGTTGATGTCGACGATCTGCTTATCTTCCCAATACCCGGTGGGGTTCTCGGGCTGCGCCGGCAGAAGGTCGTCGCCGAGGTAGACCGAGAGCGCCCGAAGGCCGCGCGCAACCGCGCTCGTGCCGCTTCGATGCATGCCAAGTACGGCTATTGCTTTGCTCATGGCCAGGCGACGGTTCGGCTCGCTCGCCTTATGCCCTGCGCGGCGCAAAGCCGCAGTTTGAGAATGATATCGATCCCAATCATTCGTCGAAGTTGAGAAGACGTGGTCCCGGACCTTCCTCGGCGAGCTCGTCGTTGGGGTTCTGCAGCCAGCACTTGTTTAGCGATAGGCAACCGCAGCCGATGCATTGACCCAACCGATCGCGTAGCGCGGTCAGGCGCGCGATCCGGTCCTCGAGATTGCGCTTCCAGCGATTCGAGAGCGCCGCCCAGCTTCTCGCGGAGACCGCGCGATCCGCCGGTAACGTGTCGAGCACCTCGCGGATCTCGCCAAGCGAGATGCCGGCCCGTTGGCCGATCTTAATTACCGCGATCCGACGCAGCTCGGCTCGCGCAAAGCGCCGCTGATTGCCGTCGCTGCGGGCGCTGCATATCAGACCTTTGGATTCCCAAAAATGAATCGTCGAGACGGGCAGCCCGCTGCGTTTCGCGATCTCTCCGACCGTAAGATATTCCATCTATTGACCTCAACTATACTTGAGGTTGTAGACTCTTTTTCGTTATGGAATGGTTTCAACCGGGACACGTCGCGATCGTCACTGGTGGATCGCGTGGATTGGGAAAGGCGCTCGCTCGCGAGCTGCTCGGCAAGGGGCTCACGGTCATCATCGACGGTCGCGACCGAGTCGAACTCGAGCGCGCGCGGCAAGAGCTTTCCGAGATCGGCAACCTCCTGGCGATCGCGGGCGACGTCGCAGATCTCGACCACGTTCACGCACTCGTTGCGGCCGCCGCGCGCACCGGCCGGCTCGACCTGCTCGTGAATAACGCCTCGACGCTGGGCGCCGTCCCATTGCCGGCGGTCGTGGAACTTGGGCGCGAAACGTTTCGCGCGCTCTTCGACGTCAACGTTTTCGCGCCGATTCATCTGATCCAACACGCGCTGCCCCATTTGCAGCGCGTTGAGGGCGGCACGATCGTCAACGTCACCTCCGACGCAGGCGTTGAAGCCTACTCCTCGTGGGGAGGGTACGGCGCGACGAAAGCGGCGCTCGAGCACGTTTCGCGCGTGCTGGCCGCCGAGCTGGAGGGCACATCTACGCGCGTCCTCGTCTTCGATCCCGGCGATATGAATACCGATATGCACCGCAGCGCCGTGCCCGATGCCGATCCGCGGCAGCTGCGCGATCCGTCGGAGTCGGCTCGCGCGCTCATGGGCGCAGTCGCAGTAATGAAGGGCGGATTCGAGCGCGTGTGCGCCGCCGATTTAGTACCTGCGTGACGGCCGCTGCGAAGCTTGCCGGCGGCTTAATCGAGGCGACCGAGCCGGCCGAATGGCGCGGCATCGCGCGCGACGGTGTCCGAATGCTCGTTACCGATCGCGTTACGCGAGCGCATTCCCACGCCCATTTTTACGACTTGCCGGAGCGTTTGCGATCCGGCGATTTGCTCGTCGTCAACGACTCCGCGACCCTCCCCGCAGCAGTTCTGGCGCGGCGAAGCGATGGCTGCAGCCTTCGCCTGCACGTGAGCACGATGATCGACACGCGACTCTGGATGGTCGAGCCACGCGCGTCTGTTGTCGCGGGTGAACTCTTGGATCTTCCCGGCGAAGCCACGGCGACGATGATCGCGCCCGTCGAGCCGCCGCGCAGGCGTCTCTGGTACGCCTCATTCCGGCTGCCGATGCAGATGTATGCGTATCTCGCGCAATACGGAGCGCCGATTGCTTACGCATACGTAGATCGCAGCTTTCCGATGCGAGAGTATCAGACGTTTTTCGCGCGCAGTCTAGGGTCGTCCGAGATGCCGTCCGCTGCGCGCCCCTTCACCAAACCGGTGGTCGAGCGGCTACGGAGCCGCGGCGTTGAAATCGCGACGATCACGCTACACTGCGGCGTGGCAAGCTTCGAAGCGCCGGAGCGTCCCGGAACGGAGCGCTTTAGCGTCTCGAACGAGGCCGCCGATCGAGTGAATGCTGCCCGGCGCGAAGGACGGCGCGTTGTTGCAGTCGGGACCACCGTGGTCCGCGCGTTGGAGAGCGCGGCGACTCGAGGAGGTTTGATCGCCTCAAGCGGCTGGACCGACCTTGTCATCGGCGAAGCGTATCAGCTTAAAGCGGCCGATGCTTTGCTCTCGGGCTACCACGACCCGACTGCCACACATCGCTCGCTGCTGCGCGCGTTCGTGGACTCCGACCTGTTGGAAGACGCTTATACCGAAGCCGGAGAGCACGGCTATGCTTGCCACGAGTTCGGCGACGTCCACCTGATCGAGTAGACTGAGACTGCCCAGCGGCGTCAATCACGGCGCTGCGTGCCGCAATGGTAAGCAGGATCGCAGCCTAGTAGACATCTTCTATATTCCACGTGGATTGGTAGATCGCATGGGTGAAATCATCGAACAGCGTCAGTATGTTCGAGTCGTAGGCGGCTCGCGGCAAAGACCCAAATGGAACACTTAGGGCTAATATGGATCTAGTTGGTCTCGGCTGCGGTACAAACGCGATGTCGCCTCGGCTCTTCGGCTGTGGCTCACATCGCATGACTACGATGCTATAGAATGCTGCGTCATCCGACTCAGTTGGTTGCGACGACTCGGCAATGTCGTAGAAACGATCTTTCTCCAGCACCGCAACGAGTCGAGTGAAGATGAGTTGCGGCGAGTCGTCGGTACTTGAGTCGGTTGCTCCGCAGCAGCTCCGCGCTTCGCCCGAGCGGTCTGTAAAGCAGTATGGGCCGCCGCCCATTTCGACATCGCTCGGTGAGACATAAAGTTTAACGCCAACGGGACAGGCTCCGGGCCGGACAGTCTCATCGTCGCGAATCGCAACGGGCTCCGAGACCCCTTCCGACTGGAAGTAGACCGCCGAGATGTCTTGATACGACGGCTTAGCTCCCGGATCGCACGATGCAATCGAGACGATAGGGAGAGCGGCGAGGCCTAAGGCAATCAACGTCCCGCAGCGTAAGGAGGCTCTCATAAGCGGTCCAACGCCCGGGCGAAAAGAGACGTGACGACGGCGCCGATGTGTGGAGTGGCCGCGAAAAGGCCGTCTTTGATTCGTTAACTGATTCCCACTGGAGCAACGCCAACCACCGGGGGTTCGAAAACTTGTGAGCAAGCGCTCTGGCCAAAAAGAATTCATGGCGAAGCGGTAAACATCAGGCCAACGTCTGACGGAGACCTTGAACTGCTGGCATCCTGGTTCGCGGACTCGCAGTTCGTGACGTGGTGGGGTGGTAAGCCCAGAACCAGAGAAGAGGTTCGCCAAGAGTATCTCGCTCACGATCCGGCTCGCCAAGCATACATCGTTGAGGTTGATGACGAGCCCATCGGCTACATCCGGGCTTGGTCGGACGAACCGCCCGACGGCGGAATCGACATCGTTCTCAAACCGGGGGCTCAGGGTCGCGGACTAGGAGTGGATGCGGTCCGAGCCCTCGCATTGCATCTTCTGGCGGCCGGCTGGAAAAATATCACGATCGATCCGCGAGCTGAAAACCATCGGGCCATTAGGGCCTTCGAGAAGGCCGGATTCGTTCGAGAGCGCGAGGACGGCCGGCACGTCATTCTCGCCTTTGAATCGACGAAAGCGCAAAGCGATTCATCGCGTCAGTAACGGATGTTCCGAGGCCCCCACGTATCAGTCCACTAAGTCCCGCCCTGAAGGCTGCGACGTTGAGATGGGAGGCATCGTGTCGAAGAACGGTGGCATCGTTGGGGTTTCGGATCACGGCGGTTGGGCGGTGCTGGTGACGGTGGCCCGCGACGGGACCCTCCTCGACCGTCGCCGCGTAGAACTCGTGGACGACGCTCTGCCGGCGATTCCCCATCACCACGAAGCCCAGTTGCTCCCGATGGACGAGGCCGTGGCCTTGGTCGAGCGTGTGCGTGTTTCGGCCGAGAGGCACGCAGCACTTGCGCTGGATTCCGTCGCGATGGCCGTGCAGCCGATCCTCGGCGTCGCCCTTCGTGACTATCCAGCGCTTCCGTCTACTATTGCCGAGCGAATCAAGGACTACCGCGCACGAAACGTCGCCGATTGGGTGATGTACCGTCAGGCGCTGGCCGCTGCAGCCGAAGCGCGCGGTTGTCCCGTCCATTTTTACGATGCGAAGAAAGTCTTGGACGCGGCGGCCCGGGCGCTGCGAGTCGAGAGCTTCGACGCTCACTTTCTCGACATGCGGAGAGTCGTTGGGCCGCCATGGAACGCGGATCACAAGCTCGCAATGGCGGCGGCGATCGTCGCGGCAAAGGCGCCTGCGCAGTGAATAGCGTGGCATGGCAGCTGCAGACCTCGTAATAAAGACTCCACGGCTAGAGCTGCGACCGCCGGTGGTAGACGATGCGCAATCGCTCCTAGAGGCTTATGCGTCCGATCCACGCGTCACAAGGTATATGGACTGGCGGCCCGTGCAGAACGTATCCGAGATCGCCGAGCGCATAGCCGTGTTCGTAACGGACACGGCTGAAGGGAAGTGCGTGGGTTGGGTTATTCGAAGACTAGACGAGACGGCGCCATGCGGGCGGATCGACCTGCGCCTCATCGGCGAAGATGCCGACGTCGGCTTTGTGCTTGCAGTCTCAAAATGGGGTCACGGCATCATGACGGAGGCTTTGACCGCGGTGCTCGAATTTGCCCGCGGACATCTCTTGCTTCGCCGCGTCTCGGGAACGTGCGACCCTGAAAATCGCGCGAGCGCCAGGGTATTTCAGAAGTGCGGCTTTGAATACGTTGGTTATCGAGAGCGTTCGCTCATCCGCCCAAATGTTTCTGACGAACCTCGCGGCTCGGCTTGCTTCGCGATCGTACTGCGCACTTAATCGCCTTGCGAAACTCCGGCATCGCTTAAGCGCTTTGCCAGCTCTTGTTCGAACTGGCCCACGGCCTCTTCTACCCGTTCCCTTAAGCTCACATTTGCGCGATTCCAGAAGAACATTCGAGGCAGTCCGGAATTGCCAGGCTGGCCAAGCCACGATACGCGATCCTTATACGGTAGCAATCCTTTTTTGATTGCGCATACCGTTAGAAGGAGAGCTTGCAGGGAGTCTACTCCGTAGACAACGCGGCTGACAGGCTCGTTGAACCCTAGAACGTCATAGCGACACGAAAAGTCTTTGTCGGCGCGGCGCGGAGCATGCATTCGAATCAGGATCTTTCGGAAGTGATCCCCGTCTTGAATCCGTAAGTCGCGGCAGGCGATGATAGATGAGTCGCTTGTCGCTTCGGACGTTACGATTGCGCCGGGCCAGTCATCAGGTGAAGGCGCCATGCCATCAACCTACTGTGGTTACTGCGCCTAAACCCCCTGCACCCTCGAAGGCTATTTAGCCGACGGCGCCTTCCATCTCCATCTTGACGAGCCGGTTGAGCTCGACTGCATATTCCATCGGCAGCTCCTTGACGAAGAAGTCGAAGAAACCGTTGACGATCATCGCGACGGCGTCGGCCTCTGAGAGTCCTCGGCTCATCGCGTAGAAGAGCTGCTCCTCGCCGATCTTGCTGACGCTGGCTTCGTGCTCGACCGTCGAGCGCTGCTCGTGAATCTTCATCGTCGGCTTGGTATCGCTCGACGACTGCTCGTCCATGATGAGCGCGTCGCAGCGAACGCGGGTCTTGGCACCGACCGCGCCGGCATGAACCTCGACCAAGCCGCGGTAGGTGGTCTTTCCGCCGTGGGCGCTGACGCTTTTGTTCGTTACGACTGAAGTCGTGCGCGGGGCGACGTGGATGACCTTCGCTCCCGCATCTTGATGCTGCCCTTCGCCCGCAAACGCCATCGAAAGCACTTCGCCGCGCGCGCCTTCACCCATAAGATAGATCGCCGGATACTTCATCGTTAAGCGCGAGCCGATGTTGCCGTCGACCCATTCGACGGTCGCATTCGCGTGCGCGACGGCTCGCTTGGTGACGAGATTGAAGATGTTGCGGTACCAGTTCTGGATTGTCGTGTACCGAATGGATGCGCCTTCCATCGCAATCAGCTCGACTACGGCCGAATGCAGCGACGACGTCGAAAACTTCGGAGCGGTGCAGCCCTCGATGTAGTGCACCTTAGCGCCCTTATCCGCGATGATGAGCGTGCGCTCGAACTGGCCCATGTTCTCGGCGTTGATCCGGAAGTAAGCCTGCAGCGGCATCGCGACCGTCACGCCGGGCGGCACGTAGATGAACGACCCACCCGACCAGACCGCCGAATTCAACGCAGCGAACTTGTTGTCGCCCGGCGGGATCACCGTCGCCAAATACTTGCGGACGATCTCGGGGTACTTCTTGACCGCGGTGTCCATGTCGCAGAAGAGCACGCCCTGCTCGTCGAGCGCCTTGGTCGTGCTGTGATAGACGACCTCTGACTCGTACTGCGCCGAGACACCCGACAGAAACTTGCGCTCGGCCTCCGGGATACCAAGGCGGTCGAACGTTCGCTTGATATCGTCAGGAACGTCGTCCCACGACCGTTCGGTCTGGTCGGTCGATTTTACGAAGTAGTGAATGTCGGCGAAGTCGATCTCGCTTAGGAGGGCCGTATCGCCCCACGTCGGCATCGGCTTGCGGACGAACAGCTCGTACGCCTTGAGCCGGAACTCGCGCATCCAAGCGGGCTCTTCCTTCATTGCGCTGATGCGCTCCACGATCTCGCGCGTCAGGCCCTTGTCGGACTTGAAGACGTAATTTTCGGGATCGTGAAAGCCGTGCCGGTACTCCTCGATGAGGTCTTGGGGCGCGACCGGAGTCTCGAGCTTTAAAGCCATGTTGGAACTAGCGTACCCCCCGCGAGCGTATATAGTCAAGATAATAAAGTAGGAGCTTCACATTCGTAGGCAACCAAGCTGTGGGCGACCTGTGGGGAAGGACTTTACAGCGGGGGTATCAGGGGGTATGATTCCATGCGGTTTCTCAAAAAACGGAGGAGCCGAAAGCCTCTTGGTCTGAGCGGGCGCCTGGGGCGCCGCGCGACCGGCTGAGGGAACGGTTTGGGGAGGGCGCGCCCATTCGCGCCATCGCGGCGAGTCGCTCGCGCACCGCTCAAAAGCGCCGGCAAGAGCTCGCCGATAGGTCGGGGACGTGTCTGCACCGCAGCCGCCAGCCGACGAAGTCCGGAGGTGGGATTCCTCAAGGGTCAAGGAGACCTGAACAATTGAAGGCACTCGGCAGGCACATCGTGTGCGAGCTCTCGGGCTGTCGCCCCTCCTTGCTTTCCGATATCAACGGCATCGCGGCGATGATGATCGAAGCCGCCACAGCCGCTCGCGCCACTGTTATGGAGAGCGCCTTTCACCGTTTCGAGCCGCAAGGGGTCTCCGGAACGGTGATTTTAGCCGAGTCCCATATCTCGATCCACACCTGGCCCGAGAAGGGCTATGCGGCCATGGATTTTTACACGTGCGGCGACCATACGGACCCTTGGCTCGCTTGCGAACATGCAGCACGTACGCTTCATGCCGGCAGCGTGCTCGCGACTGAGTTCAAACGAGGAATTGAAAAGAGCGACGGTGAGTTCACCCACGTGCTTAGCCGTAATCACGACATGAGGGTACTGAGCGCGTAAGCGCAATTCTTTAACCGTTATCATAATCAATTATCAGCTTTCTAGCGCCTAATTCGGGCAGGCTTGTCTGGCCTGTCGTCCAATTCTTTTCCGAGAACGATCACTGTAGTTTTGAGTGAGGTAGAGAGTATTTCCGATGCGTTTATCACTAATTCGAACCAGCGCGTACGCAACGGTCGCCGCGATCGTGTTGGCAGCTTGCTCCGGTAACGGTGCGATTCCGTCGACACAGAGTGCTGTTGCCCCGCAAAGCGCGATTGCTCCGCAGAGCGCAGTTGCTCCGCAGAGCGCAGCTCCGCAGAGCGCGATTGCTCCGGAGAGCGCTCTGGCCCCGGCGACCCTTGGCGACAACATGTCGCCGCTTGGCGACGATATGTCGCCGCTTGGATTGGTTACCTGCGCAAAGAGTCCGCCGCAGTACGAATGGATATTCAAGGGCGCTTGCACCGGGTTCAACCTTAAGTCAACGGGCGGCACGTTTGCGTTGGGTCAGTACGCGAACATTACCGTTACAGGCTCGATCGGCAAGAATAGCGCGAAGGGCGAGGTCCACGTCATCCTTGTCGACGCTGTTAACAAGAACGACGACATCCTGAAGAATAAGGGTAAGACCTTCCCGCCTTACAAGGCGCGAGGGACGACCGTCGTTTACGCCGAGGCCTCCAACCAGACCACGCAAACCATCAAACCGATTGCGGCACAAGGTAAGGCCGTGATCGAGTACGTGATCACCGATGCCAAAGGCTTTCCCGGGAAGACTTGCGGTGCGGCGGTCTACGGAAAGCAGCCGAATGGAAAAGAAGGTTGGACGGCGTTTACCGGTACGTACCCGGTGAAGGGCAAGACCGTCACGATTGCCGTGTTCGTGGCGCCGGCCCATTTCGAGCTGCCTCCCAAGGGGACGCCGCTCTACTTCGGGATCAACTGCTACTAATAGCCGGCAAGCCCCGCAGTATATGCAAGAGGACCCCGCCGAGTGGCGGGGTTCTCGTTTTGTGCCGCCAATGAGTAGCCCCCGATGCCGAAGACGCAAATGTGGCAGTGGTACGTCGAAGAGTTTGCGCCGGCCGAGCAGCATCACCACGCGCTCGACCAGCTTTATTATTCGGACCGTTCGGATTTTCAGCAGATTGCGGTCGTCCGCTCACCGGTCTTCGGGAAGATGCTCGTCATCGACGGCGATACGCAGAGCGCCCAAGCCGACGAAAGGATCTACCACGAAGCCTTGGTGCATCCCGCGCTTGCCGCTGCTTCCGACCGCCGTGAGGTGCTGATCCTTGGTGGCGGCGAAGGTGCGACGCTGCGCGAGGTGCTGCGCTGCCCCGACGTTGCCCGCTGCACGATGGTCGACATCGACGCCCTGGTGATCGAGCTTTCGAAGAAGCATCTACCGGAGTGGTCGGCCGGCGCCTTCGACGACCCGCGCGCGCGAACGATCGTCGGCGACGCGCTGAAATTCATGCGTGAGGATTCCCAAAGCTACGGCGTCATTATCTCGGACCTCACCGAGCCGCTGGAAGATTCACCGAGCAATCCGCTCTTTAACGACGCGGTCTTCGGTTTGATCAAGTCTCGGCTCGCCGAGGGCGGCATCTACGTGTTGCAAGCCAGCACCGGTGCGGTCGTCAACGCGGCACTTCACTGCAAGATGGCGCGCACGCTACGCCGGCACTACGCGCACGTTGTTTCCTTCACCACGCACGTGCCCGCCTTCGATACCGAGTGGGCTTTCCTCGCATGCAGCGATCGCATCGACCTCGCAACGCTCGATCCAGAGCGGATCGACCTCTACTCGTCGGGGCTGCGCGGCGAGAGCTTCTTTTACGACTCGATCACCCACCGCCGGCTCTTCGCGCTGCCGCTCTACCTGCGACGGATGCTCGCGGCCGGCGGGGATACGTTTTGACTGAGCGGAAAAGCGAGGGTTCCATGAGCATCGATTATTCGCGGGCGCCACATGCCTGGGAGAAGGAGAAGAGCAACTTCGTCGCGTTGCTCGACCTCAAGCTCGAAAGCGTCGAACGTGGCAGAGCGGTGATGCGGATGCCGTATCGGGCAGAAATCACCAACGGAACCGGCGCCGTTCACGGCGGCGCGATCGTGAGTCTCTGCGACACGGTCTTTTACGTCGCCCTTGCCTCGATCTACGGGCGCGACCAAGACACCACGACGGTCGCCCTGCAATGCAATTTCCTCGCGCCGGCCACGGCGCCGCACGATCTCGTTGCTGAGGCGAAAGTCCTGCGCGCCGGGCGTCGTATCGTTTACGGCGAAGTCTACGTTCGCAGCGGCGACAAGATCATCGCTCACGCGACGCTCGACTTCCTCAACACGTATCCCGAGGAAAAGCCCCGCAAGAGCGCGTCATCCTGAGCTGGGACGAATAGTGCAGGGATGAAGCGCACGGCTCTCTACGACGTACACACGCGCGCCGGCGCGCGAATGGTTCCCTTCGCCGAGTTCGAGATGCCGGTGCAATACACGAGCATTTTGAAAGAGCACGATGCCGTTCGTCATCGCGCCGGACTCTTCGATCTCTCGCATATGGGGCAGTTCCTGCTGACGGGCGACTCGGTCGCGCAGTGGGCCGATACGCTCACCATCAACGCGGTCGGCACCATGAAACCTCTTCAGGCTCGATACAATATCTTTTGCAACGAGGCTGGAGGGGCGCACGACGACACGATCTTCTATCGTCTCAACAGCGGTTGGCTGCTGGTGGTAAACGCATCGAACGCGCAGAAGATGTGGGAGCTTCTCAACGACCGCCGCCCCGCGGCGGTAACGCTGGAGAACCGGCATGGGCGCGCGGCGCTGATCGCGATCCAAGGACCTCGCTCGGTCGAGATGCTCGGGCCGCACGTCGACGTCGACATTGCCTCGCTGCGCTACTACTTCTGCACGGAAGGCCGCGTCAACGGCGTTCCGGCCGTGATCGCGCGTACGGGCTATACGGGTGAGGATGGTTTCGAGCTTTTCGTTGACGGCGCCGATGCGGCGGGGCTTTGGAACGACTTGCTGCTCGCGCACCAAACCGATGGGCTGGAACCGTGCGGGCTCGGATCGCGCGACGTACTGCGCCTCGAAGCCGGCATGCCGCTCTATGGACACGAGCTTACCGAGACGATTACGCCCGTCCAGGCCGGCTTAAACTGGGCGCTCAAGCTCGAGAAGCCGGGGTTCGTCGGTAAGAAGGCGCTTGCGGAGCAGCTCGACGGCGGCTCGTATTCGCGGATCGTCGGCCTCGTGATGGAAGGACGCGCGCCTGCGCGTGAAAACTACCCGGTTTCGTTCCAAGGTCAGATCGTCGGAACGATACGAAGCGGATCGATCGCTCCGTCGCTCGAGAATAAGAACATCGCGACGGCGCTCGTGGAACCCAAGGCCGCATCGATGGGGACGCGACTCGAAGTCGAGATCCGCGGAAAGAGCCACGGCGCGACGGTCGTCCCGATGCCGTTCTACAAACGCGCAAAATAATCGAGAGGAGAAGAAGTGGCGCAGCCGGAGGATCTGCTTTTCAGCAAGGAACACGAATGGGTAAAGCTCGACGGCGACTCGGCGACGATCGGGATCACGGATTACGCACAGAATGCGCTCGGTGACATCGTCTACGTCGAGCTTCCGAAGGTTGGGACCACGATCAAGCAGTTCGCTAACGTCGGCGTCATCGAGTCGGTCAAAGCGGTCTCCGATCTCTTCACGCCGATGTCGGGCGAGGTCGTTGAAGTCAACGAAGGGCTGGAGAACGACCCGGCTGCAGTAAATCGCGAGCCTTACGGCGCCGGATGGTTGCTCAAGCTGCGCCTCTCCGATACAACCGAGGCAAAGACGCTGCTCTCGCCGGTCGAGTACGAGAAGATCGCCGTCGATTAAGCTCGGGACCAACGCCCTAACGGCAATGGGTCAGCCGTCCTCTCCAAAGGCTCGGTAAAAGGAAGCGCCGGCGAACGTCGCTGAAGACGGTGCAGTCTGAAAGGAGCTGCAATGATACGTATTGTAGCGGCGGCCGCTTTTTTTGCACTCGCGCTATCCGCGGGCGCTGCATGTCGAGCCGCCGAACCTGCACGGCCGCCGCTGCCGCCGCAACCGGCGACACATCCTGCCGGCATTCCCGCCGATGCGGTGCTCGTTTCGCCTTGCATCGCAACGATGGGCGAGCACTGGGTGAATCCCAAAGACGCGCCGCTTGGACCAATTTACGGAGTTTGGCAAGGCAAACCGGTCTTCACAGAGATCATGGTCTCGGTGGAGCAGTTGAAGCAGGGTTTTAGCTACGCTAACCTCCACGCGCTTTCTGGCTATACCATCGATCACATCGACTTTAAGTACGAGCCGCAGGGGCATGCGGGCTTTCCAGTTCCGCATTACGACGTGCATGCGTATTACGTCACGCCGGCCGTGCAGGCAACGATTTGTCCGAACGGTATTCCCGACCCGGCAATGAAAGCGATGAACCAGCCCTAGCGAACTTACTCCGTGTCGACGGGCTGATTGGAAGGCGGCTGGTGCTCGAAGAACGCCCGCGAATACTTGGCCGTGATCGGAACGAATTTGCGAGGTCGTTGCGCGAAGTCGAAGCAATCTCCGATACTTTTTGCTCGCACGTCCGCGACTCCCAGGCGTCCCAGTTTCCAGTTGTCTTCGACGAACTTAAGGATGCTCGCGAACTCGTACTGAGTGTGCGAGATGTGGCCTTTTCGCGCGTATGGCGAGACCACGAGCATCGGAACGCGAAACCCCAGACCTCCTCCGTGGTCGCGGAACGGAGGCGCAACGTTATCGTAAAAGCCGCCCCAGTCGTCCCACACGATGACGATCGCGGACGTCTTCCAATATCGGCTTTCGCCGATCGCGTTCACGACGTTTGCCACCCAAGACGGGCCTTGATCGTAGTGGTGGCCGGGGTGATCTGAGTTGGGCAACGTCGGAACGATCCACGAAACCGCCGGCAGCGTACCCTCCGATATGTGTTTGAAGATCGCGCTGCTCGTCGACGTCACGTTCGTCTTCCACTGCCGCCCGTAGCGCACTGCCTTGATGGAGTCGAACGCATTCCAAACGGCGCCCGTCGAGCCTTCGACTCGCGGCGAGTAGTATTTCCACGAGATGCCTTTGGCGTCGAGCAGATCGCGTAGCGTGCGGTACTCTAGACACGGAAAGGGCCCTGCGTTGGGAAGGAGCTTCTGCGAAGTCGTTAAGAGCGTCGTCGTCGTACCTTTCGGTGAATCGCATCCCCACGGCTGTTGCGACGGAAAGTCGATGATGCTGTCGTTGGCATCGATTGCCGTGTTGCCTCGAATCAAGTCTTGATGCGCGGTATAGCTGCCGCTGCCTTGCGTCTGGAACATGTGATCCGCGAGCACGTACGCTCTCGCCATGTCCCAGTACGGTGCAATCTGCTTCGGGTCGACATACCGGTACGGGAGCGGACCCGCATAGCCACCCTTTCCGTTGTTCTCCAGGCTGAACCCGTCCATTTTCCCGTTGTCGTAATCTCTGAGAAAAACCAGCCAGTTGTGGTTGAGATCGACCGGAAAAGCGAGGTCGCTTTTTTTTAGGCGGACCGTTTGCCCGTTGGACATCTTGCCCGAGGTCGCCCCATCGGCGCCGGGAAAAGTCGCAAACAGATTGTCGAAGCTGCGATTTTCTTGGATCAAAATGACCACGTGCTGGATGCGCTTTGCGTCCGGCAGCGCAAGCCGCGCGGACAGGTTCGGTGGAGAAAATCCGAAGGAGTCGCTGGTCGTTTGCGCGCCGCAGGCGGCGATGAAGACCAGCCCCGCGAGCGCTGCCTTATGCGAAAAAGCCACCGCGAGTACACTATAACTTCCAACGCAGAGGTTCGCAACCGCCGCGGCGCCGAACAGCCCCGGCGATGTACGCTCCGCATACCGAACGTGACGTCGAGCAGATGCTGGGGGAGATCGGCGCTCGGTCGCTCGACGACCTGTTATGCGTTCCCGACGCCATCGCGCTCAAAGCGCGTCTGGACGTCGTTCCGGCGCTTCCCGAATACTTGATCCAGCGCCGTTTCGAGCAGCTTGCCAAAAAGAATGCCGGCAGCGAATATCGATCGTTTCTCGGTGCAGGCGCGTACCGGCACTACGTGCCGCCGGCGATCGCCGCGCTCGCGATGCGTGGCGAGTTTCTGACCGCTTATACGCCGTACCAAGCGGAAGTCTCCCAGGGATATTTGCAAGCCATCTACGAGTGGCAGACGTACATTTGTCTCCTTACCGGAATGGAACTCGCCAACGCCTCGGTCTATGACGGGGCAACGGCGCTTGCCGAGTCAGCAATCATGGCGCTAGGCGCGACGGGCCGCCAAAAGATTCTCGTTTCGCGCGCGGTTCATCCCAACTATCGCGCCGTGTTGCGTACCTATTGCGACGGGCTCGACGTCGCGGTTGACGAGATCCCCTTGACCGCCGACGGCACGACCGATGACGCCGCCCTTCGAGATGCGGTGGCCGGCGGCGACTACGCCGCGGTCGCCTTGCAATCGCCGAACTTCTTCGGTAACATCGACACCTTGTCGGCGCCGGCACTCGCGGCGACCAAAGGCAGCGGCGCTATTCCCGTGGCCGTCGTCGCCGAAGCGCTTTCGCTTGCTGCGCTCGCTCCGCCGTCATCGTGGGGCGCCCAGATCGTTGCGGGAGAGGCGCAGAGTTTCGGCGTCGCGCAGGCCTACGGCGGACCATACGCGGGCTTCATCGCTTCGGCGCAAGAGCATATGCGGCGCATCCCCGGACGTTTGGTGGGCAAAACCGCCGACAGTTCGGGTCGCACTGCGTACGTTCTGACCCTGCAGGCGCGCGAGCAGCACATTCGCCGCGAGCGTGCGACTTCGAATATCTGCACCAATCAGGCACATTGTGCGTTGATCGCGACGATCTATCTCGCACTGATGGGGAAGACCGGGCTTCGCGACGCCGCTGCACTCAATCTGGGGCGATCGCGTGAGCTCGCGAGCGCCGTCGCACGCGTCGACGGCGTGCGGCTCAAACATTCCGCGCCGTTTTTCAACGAGTTCGTTGTCGACGTCGGCCGGCCGGCAGGCGAGGTGCTCGCTGCATTACAACAGCAGAAGATTCTAGGCGGCGTCGAGCTAGGACGCTTCTATCCAGAACTAAGCTCCTGCATTCTTATGACCGCGACCGAGCTGACTACGACCGGCGACATCGCCGCCCTGGCCGGCGCGCTTGCGGAGGTTTTGCATGTCCCTGCAGCCGTCTGAGGGCCCGAGCGGGTCGAAGGCCGCCGGCGTTCCCCTGATCTTCGAACAGGGGCAGGAGGGACGCGCGAACCGTTACCTCGATACGGGAAGACCGCTCGAGACGTTTTTGCCGAAGGAAGTGCTTCGCGACGAGCTGCCGCTGCCCGATAACAGCGAGCTCGACGTGGTGCGCCATTACACGCGCCTCTCGCAACGAACCTTCGGGATCGACCTGGGCTTCTATCCGCTCGGCTCCTGCACGATGAAATACAATCCGCGCGTCAACGATGCGATCGCGGCACGTCGCGAGTTTGCCGAGCTTCATCCGTTCACGCCCGACGAGCTCGCGCAAGGCGCGCTGGAAGTGATGTACGAGCTGGAGCGATCGTTGAGCTCGCTCTTCGGCATGGCGGCGTTCTCGCTCAATCCTTCGGCCGGCGCGCACGCCGAGCTAGGGGCGCTGCTCGTAGCTAAGAAATACTTCAAAGAGCGCGGCGAGGAGCAGCGTGTGAACGTCATCGTGCCCGACACCGCGCACGGCACGAACCCCGCATCCGCGACGATGTGCGGCTTTAAGGTGATTTCGCTGCCGAGCAACGTGCGCGGCCGCGTGAGCGTTGACGAGATTCACAAAGTGCTTGGAGCGGAGACCGCGGTCTGCATGATGACCAATCCGAACACGCTCGGTCTGTTTGAGGACGAGATCGCCGAGATCGCGCGCGCCGTGCACGAAGCCGGTGGCCTCATGTACTATGACGGTGCCAACGCTAACGCGATCATGGGCTACACGCGACCTGGCGACATGGGCTTCGACCTTATGCACCTCAACACGCACAAAACGTTCACGATCCCGCACGGCGGCGGCGGCGCCGGACATGGTCCGCTCGGCGTAGCAGCCCACCTCGTCAAATATCTCCCGACGCCGGTCGTCGTTCGCGATGAATCGTCATTTCGGCTCGACTTCGATCGGCCAAAGTCGATCGGTCCGATGCGTTCGTTCTGGTCGAACTTCGCCCACGCGGTACGCGCGCTCGCATATCTCTACGCAAACGGCGAAGCCGGGCTTAAGCGCGTGTCGCAACTCGCCGTTCTCAACGCCAACTATCTGCGCGTTAAGATAGCCGAGTTTCTCGAAACGCCGTATCCGGAGAACTGCCGCCACGAGTTCGTGGCGTCGGCGCAACGGCTCAAGAAAGAGCACGGCGTGCGCGCGCTCGATCTCGCCAAAGCGATGCTCGATTACGGCTACATGGCACCGACGATGTACTTTCCGTTAATCGTGCCGGAGTGCTTGATGATCGAGCCGACGGAGACCGAATCGAAAGAAACGCTCGACGCGTTTGTAGAAGCGCTGCGCGAGATCGTGAGGCGGGCGCAGAGCGATCCGGAAGCCCTCTTTGAGGCGCCGATCACGACCGTCGTTGGGCGCGTCGACGAAACGCGCGCGGCCCGTCAGCCCGACCTGCGCTGGCGCCCTAGCCCCTCCGCATAAGCCAGGCTTACAACCGGGCCCCCGCTCCCAAATCTGCCCGTAAAAAGACGGGAGGGAAAAGCTGTGCTCCCCAAAAAGCTGACCCTCGTCAATAACTAAAATTAACTTTAAGGGAGTGAGTTCTCGTGCTTAGACGGCTCGTTGAGAATCTTCGTGCCTGCAGCCCCCCTAGCTTAGAGATCGGCTCGGTTCTGGCCGCGCGCTGGGAGGAGTGGCTTCCTGGACGCCCGCTTGCTTACAAGCCGGACGGCTACACCAGGACATGTGCGTACCGGGATCCCTGCTTCGAGGTGCTCCTACTCAACTGGGCTCCCGGTTCCGCCTCCGCCATTCACGATCACGGCGACCAGCATTGCTGGATGCTCGTTCTCGAAGGCAATCTCGACGTCGACGACTACGCGCGCCTCGACTCCGGCGAAACGCCGGGATACGCGCACGTCGAGCGGTGCGGAACGCGCAGGCTCGAGCCGGGCGGAATGGATCTGCGCTCGGGGCGCTTCGATCTGCATCGCGTCACAGCGACCCACGATTCTCGAGCCGTTACCCTGCATGTCTACTCGGGACCGCTGCGCAAATTTCTCGTCTACGACGAGTTCGAGCGCCGATGCCATAGCACGGGTGCGTTCTACGATCAAATCCTTCGGCTCGATTTAGAGCCCGCCGGCCGATGATCGAGCTCGACGTCGCAGTCATCGGCGGCGGCTTCAGCGGAGCCGCCGTGGCCGCGAACCTAGCGCGGCATACCCCACGCGACCTGACGCTCGCGGTCTTCGACCCCGACGATCTCGGACGCGGTGCTGCGTACGGGACTCGCCACCGCGAGCACATTTTGAATACGCGCGCCCACATGATGAGTTTGTACGTCGACGAACCCGATCACTTCGTTCGTTGGCTCGGTCCACGCGGCGCACCGAGCGACTTTCTCCCGCGCCGTTTGTACGGTGAGTACGTCGCTGAGAGCGCACAGCGAGAGTTGCGAGCGGTCCGGTTCATGCATGTCCGCGAACGTATTGCTAAGATAGTACGCGGCGACAGCGGCGGTTTCGTCGTCGAGTCCTCCTCGGGGACTCGCTACGATGCCCGCTCTATCGTCCTGGCAACGGGAAATCCGGCACCAAACGACGAGTTCCTTCCGCTCGAGGTTCGCCTTCACGCGGGCTACATCGACGACCCCTGGCGCTTCGATTATCGCAGCGTCGGTGGTCACGTGCTCGTCGTCGGGTCGGGCCTTACCGCTTTAGACGTGTTGGTTGCGCTGAAGGGATGCGGCCACCGCGGGACGGTGCACGTTCTGTCGCGCCGTGGCCGCTACCCCGAGGTGCACGAAGCCGTCGCTGCGTACGACGTGATTCCGGCGCTCGACACGCACGGCGCGCGCGCGCTTCTGCGCAGCTTCCGCAGCCACGTCGACGAGGCATCGCGCCGGGGATTCGACTGGCGGGCCGTCGTCGATTCGCTCCGGCCTGAGGCCGAAGCGATTTGGCGCCGGTTGGAGCGCCTCGAGCGCCGTCGTTTCGAGCGGCATTTGCGCACTCATTGGGAACGCCATCGGCACCGAGCGCCAAAGCAAGTCGACGCGGTTCGCGAGGAGTATCTGCGCGCGGGACGTCTTCGCAACTACGCGGGGCGGCTGTTGAGCATGAAGCGGGGCACGGCGACGATCGCGCTACGCGACGGAGCGATTGTGGAGCTGCGTCCCGATTGGATCGTAAACGCTTCTGGAGTAGGTCGCATCTCCGCAATGAAGCGGGACCCGTTGCTGGCGTCGATGCTCATCAACGGCATCGTCTCCTCCGACACTGCCGGCATCGGATTGCGTGCTGCGCCCGATCTCTGCGCCATCGACCCGATTGGGAGCATGGTTCCCGGCCTGTGGATCGTCGGACCGGCAGTGCGCGGCTCTCGCTTTGAGGCGACCGCAGTTCCCGAGCTGCGTGTCATGGCCGAACTCGCCGCATCCGAGATTCTGCGCACGCGGCGATCCCGCAGAACCGCCATCGAGCAGCCTGATTCATCACAGTCATTGGGAGTATTAAAATGAGACTGCGACGATTCGTAATTGCGGCCGGAGCCTCGCTGCTGTAAACGCGTGCGGCGGAGGCGGCCTGCCCGATGGCTCGGTAGTGAATTCACCCGGCGGTGGTCCGCCGGCGCCGACTGGCTGCTCTTTGAGTCCTCGTATCCCAAAAGCCTGGCGCAGCTCCCGCTGCTTACCGGAACGCGCGGACAAGCCGACGTGACCACGTCGGACGTGCGAACTGGCACCTATCGATAGAGGGGCTCTCGCGACTCCAGGAGCGGCCAAGCAAGCTTAAAAGTGGTGACGATTCTCGCAGGCCTTCTTGGGGTCGAGGGCTATAATAGTGGTAATCGGGGGCCCCGCAAGTGGCCCCCTTCCCCGTCCCCTGAGTGGAGCGTCATGCGAATCAAATACGAGGTGTCGGCGGGCGGACTGCTGCTGCGCCGCCGCGATTCGGGTTACGATGCCCTTCTGATTGGGCGAGGCACTCCGCCACGCATTTGGACGTTGCCGAAGGGGCACGTCGAGGCGCGTGAATCTACCGAGCAAGCGGCCTTACGCGAAGTCCACGAAGAGACGGGTTGCTGGGGCGAAATCATCACCCGGCTCAACGAAATCTCGTATTGGTTCTACGTCGGCAGGGCGAAGCACCGCAAGGCGGTCACGTTCTTTCTCATGCGTTATCTTTCGGGCGATCCAGCTAGCCACGACCATGAAGTCGACGACGCCGCCTGGTTCGATCTGACGCAGGCCCGAAAGACGCTAAAGTACGTCAACGAGAAGCGCCTCGTCGATCTAGCTCACGAGTTCTTAGCCGCTCACCCCGACGCGCTTGGCGAGCCCGAAATCGTCGCTCGCACTGCGGAGCCGGTATCGTCCTGACGGAGACCCATGCGTTCTGCGTGCGGCTCGACGCCTTTGATGGTCCGCTCGACCTTCTCCTCAGTTTGATCAAGGATCAGCAACTTGACGTTGCCACCGTTCCGCTTGCCACCGTAGCGGAACAATATCTGGAGTACGTGCGCGCGCTGCAGGCGTGCGACGTCGAAATCGCTGCCGAGTATTTGGTGATCGCCGCAACGCTGCTCTTTCTCAAGTCGAAGGCGCTCTTGCCGCCCATCCCGCAAGAACTGGTGGAAGATGAAGGCGAGACGCCCGAGGAGGTCGAGGAGCGGCTGCGCCGTCGCCTGATCGCGTACTCGAAGTACCGCGAGCTCGGTGAGGAGCTGCGCGGGCAACAGAGTGAAGCGAGCGCGTTTTTCCATCGCGAACCTGGCGACCCGGCCGGCGAGATCGTCCAGCGTTACGACATCGATCCGGAAAAGCTCAAGCGCGCGTTCATCAAGATGCTCGCCCAGGCGCGCCCCGCGAAACGTTCTATCGCCGGAGAACGAGTCTCGCTACTCGCCTCGATGGATTACATCATGCGGCGAATCAAGGAGCGTGGCGAGGCTTATTTCTCCGAGCTCTGCAGCGAGCTTGGGATGACTCGCGACGTCGTCATCGTCACCTTTCTCGCCATTCTCGAGCTCGTGCGGCGACATCGTCTCGCCTTCGAGCAGCCGGCTGCATTCGACGATATCAGGCTCTTTCCAGCCTCCAAGACGACCGCATGAACGTTCTCGACGAGGCGATTCTGCGGCTCCAGCGACCGGTCGAAGCGCTGCTCTTCGTGGCCAGTGAGGCCCTCTCGATTCAGCAGCTCGCCAAACTGCTGCACGCAGAGGAGCGCGAGATTGCATCGGTGCTGCAGCAAATAGAATCTGATTACAGCGAACGGGGCATCGTCTTACGTGAGGTTGCCGGGGGCTATCGTTTCGCGACGTCGCCGCTTGCGCGCGACGTTGTCGAAGCCTATCTGCTGCCGCCCAAGACCTCTCTCTCAACACCGGCGCTGGAGGCGCTCGCGATCGTCGCGCACCTGCAGCCCGTCACTCGCAGCGAGATCGAAGCGATACGCGGCGTCAACTCGGATAGCGTCGTGAGCACGCTGCTCGACCGGGAGTTGATTGCCGAAGCCGGTCGCAAAGACGTCGTCGGGCGTCCGATGCTGTACAAGACGACTCCATTCTTCTTGGAGTCGTTCGGAATGCGTTCGCTCGACGATTTGCCCGATCTCGAGCTCGATCCCGGTCAGGCTCTCCAGTTTGATTTGGGAGGCGGCAAGGTCTCGTAGATGAGGATCGGGCTGCACGTGCACGTCGCGGGCGGCTACGTCAAAGCCGTGGAACACGCCAGATCGGCCGGTGCTTCGGCGATGCAAGTCTTTTCTACAAACCCTCGCAGCTATCGCACCACGGCAATCGACGGCGGGACGCTCGACGCTTTTGCCGAGCTTCGGCGCGAAGCCGGGTTGGATCCGTGCGCGATTCATACGCCATATCTTGTCAATCTCGCTAGCGCGGACCCCAAAATCGCGCAAGGCTCGCTGCGCCTGCTCCAAAACGACTTGGCGGTCGCGGCGCGCGGCCGGATGCGCTTTGTCAACACGCATCTTGGCTCGTACGGAACGCGCGATCGCGTAGACGCGTTCGCGGCGATTTGTCAGGCGCTCGCCGCTGCGCTCGCGGGAATCGAACGCGGCGTCTTTCTCGTGCTCGAAAACTCGGCGGGTGCCGGGAATCTAGTGGGGGGTACGCTCGAAGAGCTTGGTGCGTTTGTGAACGCTCTCGCTCATCCACAGCTCGGCGTTTGTCTCGATACGGCACACGCATGGGCGTCCGGCTATGCAATCGATACCAAAGACGGCGTCGATCGCTTTCTGGATGAGGCCGAGCGTCAGATCGGCATCGACCGCATCTTGCTATTCCATTTCAACGACACCGAGGTGCCGCTCGGGGCGAGCCGCGATCGGCACTGGCACATCGGTGACGGCCGGATCGGGTTCGAAGGTTTTCGGGCCCTGCTCGCTCACCCCGAGCTGCGCGAGAAGACCGCCATTCTGGAGACGCCGGGCAGCGACGCCGACGATCTGCGCAACATGCAGACGATCCTGGCGATCCAGAGAGGCGCGCTCAGCTCGCTATAGGACGCGCAGGTGCGGCAGCCGCAAGTGCGACTCGAGAAAGAGGGCCGAATCGGCGCGCTGGATTCGCAGCTTGAGATCTACGTCGCTGATGTCGGCGACGAGCGGGGCATTTCGGATTGGGTCTCTGAACATTGTAACCTCTTGACGGATGTGGTAACCTTCAATCATTATATGGTGGTGACAGTAACTTGTCAAGCTGTTTTGCCGGTGAACGGGCCGGCCATAATAAAGAAATGGTGAAGCCTGCCACCGACGTGGCTCCGGGGGGCCTCGAACTGATCCGGCGGTTCGTGAACACGATCGACCTGCCGAATGGTCCCGACGAGCTCGATACGCTTAAAAAGGCCCGGGCCTGGTGCCTGAGTCACGGGCTGGCGCCCGTCAGGGACGAGGGCCATCTTGCGCAGTTGCACGACTTCCGAGAAACGCTGCGCGATCTGCTCTTCGCGAATAATCGGGAGGGCGATGCGTCGGGGGCCTGGGAGCGGATACCGCCCTTCTTGGCAAGCACGCGTCTGAGCTTAGCGGTCAACCCGGGCCGTGGCTTGGAACTCAAACCTGAAGACAAGGGGCCGATTGCCTCGTTGCTGGCGATTCTGTATGAATCGCAGCTGCTCGGTACCTGGCCTCGGCTGCGTGCCTGCCGTAAGCCGAGCTGCCGTTTCGCATACTACGACTACACGAAAAACGCGTCGCGAGCTTGGTGCAGCATGGCGACCTGCGGCAATCAGGCCAAAGCTCAACGCCGCCGCCAGCGCGAACGCGCTGGATAACATCGGAGCCTACCCTGAGCAGCGTCGAAGGGTTCGTCGCGCACTTCGACGTCGACGCGTTCTACGCCAGCGTCGCGGTCCGTGACGATCCGCGGCTGCGCGGCAAACCGGTGGCGGTCGCCGGACGGAGCCGCCGTGCGGTCGTGCTTACCGCCTCATACGAGGCGCGGCCATATGGGGTTCGCTCGGCGATGCCGCTCTACAAAGCCCGCATCGCCTGCCCCGATCTCGTCGTGGTGCCGCCGGAGATGCAGAAGTACCGTGCTATCTCGCGAGAGATTTTCGCAATCATGGGCAAGCGAGGAAATCCGGTTGAGGGTCTCTCGTTGGACGAAGCCTTTGTCGCGATCGGCGAAACACCGTTTTCGGAAGCGCGCGCATTCGCCGCCACCCTCCGCCAAGAAATTTTTGAGCTAACCGGACTCACCGCGAGCGCAGGCGTCGCTACCGGCAAGATGATTGCGAAGATCGCCTCCGACACGTGCAAGCCCGATGGGCTTTTGGCGATTGCACCGGGGGAAGAAGCGGCCTTTCTATCGCCGCTGCCGGTCGGACGCCTGTGGGGCATCGGACCGAAAATGCAAGCGCGTTTGAGCGTCTACGGCGTGGCCACGATCGGCGATCTGGCGGCTCTCAATGACGCCCAAATGCGCGAGTTTTTCGGGTCTTGGGGGCACGAGGTACGCGATCTTGCGCGCGGCATCGATCGCCGCCCAGTCGAGCCCGAGCGCGAAACGAAATCAATCTCCACCGAGGAAACGTTCGAGTACGACGTGCGCGACGAAGATCGGCTGATCGAAGTTCTGCGCGTTCAAGCTCGCGAGTTGGCCGAGGTACTCGAACGCGAGCGTACCGTCGCACAAACCGTTGGGGTGAAGATCAAGCGCGGCGATTTCACAGTCGTCGGACGCCAGACGCACTTAGCCGAGCCGACGCGCGACGCGCGCCGGATCTTTCGAGCCGCGGTCCACTGCCTGCGGCGCGCCGGACTCGAAGGCACACCGGTACGGCTGTTAGGAACGCGCGTCGCCTCACTCGTAGAGGGCGACTCAATCCAAACGAGCTTGTTTTGAGTGAGAGTATCGGTGAACTTCCGGTCGAAGACCTATCACTACGGGGCGCTTATAGGATTTGGCGAGCCCTTTGGGGTTACGCTCAGCAAAGCCGCGCCCGATCGGCGCGTCGAGACTCATATGTGATCGGTCGCCCAGCAAAGGTCCTCGCGGCGATCGGAAACGATCGCATTTAGCAGCAGTTCGCCTTGCGATCGTAATGGTGCCATCATCAGAATCGCTCGACTTCGCGGGCGCGCACGCAACTTCGAGAGCGAGAAGCGGGCGTCTTTCGGCGGGAGCCAGCCCACGACGCGCCTCAAGTCGCCGGCGGCTGCGCGCAATAGCGCGGGGATCGACGCGGCCGCAGCGTCGTCGGCAAAGCCGAACTCTTCGAGTATGTATTCGTCAAACTGGGTAGCGCGCACGCCGAAGACGTATGCCGCGACCCGGCCGCGCCGGCGAAGCACGAGATTCGTTTCGTCGCCGGGCGGGCGCTCGGAGCCGTGACGCATCCGCAACCGGATCCAATCCCAGGTCGTAGCGCTGCGCGAAAAGCCCGCGTTTCGACGGTTTTCAACGAGGTCGAAAACGTGACGCACGCCGCTCCAGTCGTGCTCGCCGAGAGGCGACGGTTGCAGTCGCGTGGCCGGGAGAGAATCGGCGCGCAACGAGAACGAGCGCGACGGAAGTGCGCGGAAGCCTAATTCGGCGTAAAATTCCGGCCGGATGTCTGAAAAAAGATAGGCTAGCTCGTATCCATCGCCACGGGCTCGATCGAGCGCCATCGCAAGCATAACGCTTGCATAGCCGCGACCGCGATACTCGTTCGGAGTAAAGACGGCGCCGAAGCCGATCGCGTCGAGGTGTCGCGGGCCGTCTCGCAGCCTTCGCTCGTACCGTTTGAACGACGCGACGCACCGATTTCCCTCGTAGAGTCCGATCGTTCGGTAGTACCGGCGCCCATACGGACTGCGTGCAATTTCGAGCGTCTGCTCGACGTATTGGTCGAAGGTTCGGCGGCCGGCCCAAAGGGGCGCGGTCAAGGGCAGCACTTCGCCCGCGTAGGCCCGCGCCGGCATCGCACGCAGGCGCATCGCCACGATCTCAGCGCAACTCTTGAAGAAACTCGGGTGCCGTCACGCCCCGGGTCGGTGTCCCGGAGGCTGTGACGAACACGCTCTTACGCGCTCGCCGCAGCGCGTAATCAAATGCGCGGCGCTCGCGTTCGAAGTAATGCTGCGGCGCTTTCGAGCGAAACATGTAATAGGTGAACTTCGCCGTACGCGAGGCTCGTGCTTCACCCACGTTCTCCTTGGGGATCATGCCGAGCCTAAGGCTAAAGAGAAAGGCCTCGGGCGAGTACCAGCGCGGAAAGGCGCCGGGGCGAACGTCCGCGACGACGACGTGATCGAACTCCCGTCCGCGCGCTGCCTCGACGTTCAACAGTTGCACGAAACCGGCTCTGTCATCCCCAGCCCTTCGACTCGCTGACGCTCGGGGGCAGGCTCCGTCGAAGGACATGTCATCCTGAGCGGAGTCGAAGGATTCAAGGTCGCTTGCGATTCGTTGCTCGGCGTGTTGGAGCACGTCGCCGAGCGTGGCACCCGGTTCGCGCAGCACGAACTCCCCGAGCCGCTCCAGGAGCCGCTGCAGCGCAATCTGCTGGGCGAGCGCAATTGCCGAACCCGGTTCTCCCTCGCGCGCCAGACCCTCGCGCCAGACGATGCGCGCAAACTCTTCGAAGGGCGCGCGGCGCATCGTCTCGACCCATCCCTCGCGCAGGCGGCGAAAACGCGCGATACGCGCGGCCGCATCGGCGCTTAGGGCGTCGTCGCGCTCGCCGCGAAGAACGTTCCAGCCGAGTTGGAGGTCGCGTCGTGGATTCCATCGGCTTGCGCGCACGGTCGGCGCGGGCTCTTCGTCAAACTCGAACAGTGGACGTTGAGGATCGGGCGGCTCCCCGCAAAGAATTGCAAGCGACGCGTCGGAGAGAGCCAGGGCGCGGCTTGCCAGCGTTCGCAACAGCCAGTCGTGACGAAAAGGATCCCAAACGCTCCACAGCAATGCGAGCGCGTCGAGCGCGCGCCGGTCGCAGAAAACGTTCAGATCGCCGGCAACGACCACCGGAATGTTGCAATCGAGAAGGGCGGCTTCGTAGCTCGCGACGTTTTGAACCGAGCGGAAGAGCACCGCGATCTTTTCGGGCCGGAAGCCCTGCGCGAGCCATTCGCCGACACGTTGCGCGATAGAATCAGCCTCGTCGCGTGGCGTTGAGAGTCGTTCGACCTCCCGCCGCGGCGTGCGGTGCCGCTCGCGCAGCTCGCATTTCGAGCGCGCGAGAGCGAAGGTCGCTTCGGGTTGTGTCATCTGCAGCGAGGAGATCGCCGAACCCGGATCGCCGCATAGCGTGACGCCGGCCAACTGCTCTCCGAAGAGCGCGCTCAGCAGTTGGAGCTGTGCGCCGGTCAGCTCTTGCGCATCGTCAACGAAGGCGTAACGGTGGCGCTCGCGAAGACGCGTCGCGAACTCGGCGTTCTCACGCAGCCACCGCGCGGCTTCGATGACTGCATCGCGGCCCGTCATGCGCCGGGTCGTGCGGACGAGCTCGACATAGCCTTCGTAGAGCTTCGTCAGGATTTTGGCAAGGTCGATTTCACGACGGCGCTGGCGCAGCAGCTCCTGCGGCGTTGTGTCGAGTGAATCGTGAAACGTCGCTTTGGTCGCGGCGAGCAGCACCGGATCGGCGAGGTTGGGCGGATTGGCGTAGAACTCGGTCGCTCCCGTCATCGCGCGCGAGAGAAAGAGGCTCGGCCCGATATCCGCATCGCGTAACCGGCGTATCAAACGGAATGCCGACTGGAGAAACCGCTCGGGAGAGCGCAATCCAGGAACCTCCGGATCGAGCTGATCCCGCGCGAACTCTTCCCACTGCAGCTCAAAGAGCGGCGAGCAGGTCTGCGCGAAGGCCAGCTGCGCGTCGACGTCGTCGACGAGCGTGACTTCCTGCTCGTGTGAGCGCAGCAGCGCGACGGCGTAGTCGGCGATCGCGCGATCGGAGCGAAAAAGTAACGGGTCCGCCGTCGGATCGATCGTTTGGAGGCGCGAGACCCGCTCGGCAAGTGCGGTGCTCTTGCCGGTCCCGGTAGCTCCCATTATTGCGACGCACTCGGCGAAGGGTGCCTCGACCGCGCTTCGCTGCTCGGCGGTGAGTTCTAGAACGATCAACTGCCGAAGCGCCGCGGTTGTGGGGGCGGCTTCCCGGCGCAAGCCGTCGCGTAGGCGCAGTACCTGCAGGCGTCGGGGTCCTGGGTGGTTTCGAAGTGACGTATCTCACCGGACGCGAGCTCATCGCTTAGCTCGATCATGCGCGCCCGTGAGCGTTCGAGCTCCTCGTACCCGATCGTTCGGCCGACGTGCAGAACGACCGGATGTACGTCGAGAAGCGCATCCTTAAGCGGAATGAGCATCAGGCTCGTGACGCGGTCGCCGGCGAGCGTGCGCGCCCAGTAGTAGAAAGGGAGCTGAAAATCGAGAAACCGGCGAATCTGCTCGCGGTACTCGGCCGCGTTCGTGGCGATGTTTCCGGTCTTATAATCGACGACGCCGATGCCCCCGGAGCGCACTTCGCGGTCAAGCCGATCGATATAGCCGACAAACGGCCGGCCGTCCAAATCGAGCTCCGCGGGGACCTCTCGTCCAAGCACCTCGAAGGGGGCTTCCTTCTCCTGTGCGATGAGCCAATCTATGTATCGCTGCGCGGTGCGTTGCGCGCGCCGTAGCTGAAGTTCGAACTCGACCGGCGTTTCGAACCCGTCCCGATTCCGCTCGAACGCCCAGGTGATGCATTCGCGGATTCGGCCGCGCATCGTCGCGACGTCGGAACTGCTCGGGCGAGGAAACTCACCGTGAAAGTCTTCCAGCGCGAGATGAAAGGCGCTGCCATACGCCGCCGCGCCGGATCCGCGGTCTTCGACCGCGCCGCACGCATACTTGTAGAACCACCTCCGCCTGCAATCGGCGTACGTATTGAGCGCCGAAGCGCTGAAATGTTTTTGCCAGCCCGCGACTCCCGCGGGCTCTTCGGGAACGACCGGCTCGACGAGATCGATTTCCGCTTTTAGCCCGTCGCTCGTTTCTGGGGAGAGTTCGGTCGGGCCGGGCGCGAGCTCGAACGCGTCAACGATCCCTTGACGGACGACCTCTTCGTCAGACTCCGGCGGGATCGCGCTAACTCGTCGCGCGCGGCGAGCGAAACGAAGGACGCTATCGCGTTGGTCCGTAGGCAACGCAAGCCGGCCGCGATCGATCGCATCCAAGAGTGCCCCCGCGCGCGCCGCGAGGGTCGCGTAGGCGGCCGCGACGTCGTGAGAAACGCCGGAAAATTCGGAGCGCATGAGACGCAGGAGGATTGTTTGCGAACCGGTGCGATGCCATCTAACGGCATCGTCGACGAAAGAGCGTAGGCGCGCGGACCCGAGGAGCACTTCGTCTAGAAGTTACAGCTTCCACCAGGCGCCCCTGCACCCAACGTATAACCGCTTTCCGATGCGGCGCATTATCGTCGGCATTAGCGGCGCCAGCGGCAGCCTTTACGGCTATATGGTGCTGCAAGCGCTGCGCGCAATCGGCGGCATCGAGACGCACCTGGTGCTGACCACGGCTGCCCGGCGGACGATCGAGCTCGAGACCGACATGACGGGCGACGACTTCGAAGGGCTCGCCGACGTCGCACATCGCGACGACGATCTAGCCGCGGCGATCTCGAGCGGTTCGTTCATCACCGACGGCATGTTGGTGATACCGTGCTCGATGAAGAGTGCGAGCGGAATCGCTTACTCGAACAACTCGAACCTGCTCGTTCGTGCGGCTGACGTCTGCCTGAAGGAAAAGCGCCGGCTGGTGCTCGTCATTCGCGAAACCCCGCTCCACCTCGGTCACTTGCGCACGCTCGCTCAGCTTGCCGAGATCGGCGCCGTGATTCTGCCGCCGATCCCAGCGATGTACGCCAATCCGCAGAGCGTCGACGACATCATCGCGCACACGGTCGGCAAGGCGCTCGATCAGTTCGGCATTGCAAACGAGCTCTTCAAACGCTGGCGCTCACCTTAGAAAGCGCTCGGCGGGTCCGGGCCGCTATTTCTGTCCGGTTTGACATATGACGTCGATTGTTGACTCAGTGGACTTCTGGCTGGGCATTCAGATGCAGTACGATAAGGAGATCGCCGAAGACGAGATCGGCGCAAAAGTGCGCTCGCGCGTTCGTCGCCGCGAACTTGTCGCGGCTGATCAAGGTTGATCATCGCGGCGCTTGATAAGTTCGAGCGCCAACGGCACGTCACTGGGTCGGTCGACGTTGACGGCCGTTTCCGGATAGACTGAGATCAGCGCGCGGACCGGCGCACGTAGAATCCTTGCCGCGCGCGCTTCGGCCTGCGCGATGGAGAGCCGGCCGAGCGCAAAGCGCGCCAGCATGTCCCAGCCAAAGAGCGAGGCGAGCCGTAGCGGCTGCTTGCGCGCGGCGCCGAGTCGCTCGATGAAACGTTCGAGCATCGGTAGCGCCTGCGGCTTCATCGCGGCGAGGCCGCCTCCGCAGTACGTTCCGTCGCGCATCCTCGCCCAGGTATGCGGTACCTCCGGGAAGCGCCGTAAGTGGACTTGCTTTTCGACGCATCCGTAGACGACGTCGGCGTGCAGCGCGTTCACGCCGTTAACGAAATCGTCGACGGCGGCCGGCGTGAGAACGGGTAAATCTGAAGTGGAAATCAGCAGCTCGGCCTGGGGATCGAACCCCGTTAAGCCGTTACGCAGGCTCTCGGTGATCTGCTCGCCGTCGGGGCGAAGATCGTCGGCGAGAGTCAAATCGCGATGCGCTCGCATCGACGGCGGCGCAACGACGACGATTCGCCCGACACGGCTCGAGGACCGCAGTGCCGCAAGCACGCGGCCGATCAGGGTTACCCCGTCGATTTCAACGAAGGCCTTGTTGGGAGCGCCCGGCTGCAGCAGCGCGACGTCATCCTGCGGTCCCCCCGCCAGCACCACAGCGTCGACCGCGCCGGCTGTCATCGCCACTCCGGCGTCGCGGCAAACGCAGTTGCATAGCGCTCGTACGTTGACGCCAGCGCGAGGTTGTCGCGGATGCGCTCGATTCTCTCTCGATCGGGGCAGATCGTAAAGACGCACGATCCCGAGCCCGCCAAGAGCACGTTGGTCGCACCGGCTGTCTGAAGCGCCGCAAGGGCGACCGCGACTTCGGGTGTTTTGGCCGCGATGAGATCGTGAAAGTCGTTTTGCATCGTCGCCTCGACCGCGGGGAAATCGAAGCGCTGTAGCGCCTCGAGCAGTGCGATTGAAACGCATCCTCGGCGTGGTCGCTGCGGACGTTCGCGCTCGTCGATCTGGCCGTAAGCGGCCGCCGTTGAAACAGCCGCCGGCGGTTTGACGATCAGCACGTGCCAGCGCGGCATGGCTCCGGCAGGCGTGACGCGCTCGCCGGTTCCTTCAACGAGCGCGGCGGTGCCGGCTAGAAAGAACGGCACGTCGGATCCAAGGCCTCGCGCGACACTCAGCCAATCCACGCGCGGGACAGGTCCGAACGCGCCTGCCATCGCCGCGCGCAGGACGGTTGCGGCGTCGCTCGATCCGCCTCCCAGGCCGGCCTGTATCGGGACTTGCTTGCGCAGCGCCATGCGAACCAGCGGCGTCTTCCCGATCGCGCGCAGCGCTGCGAGCGCCAGATTGCCGTCGTCCGCGAGATCGGCGCGATCGCAAGCGAAGCTAAAGCGCGCGTTCGGCTCAATCGTCAGTTCGTCGGAGAGCTCGAGAGGCACCATCACGCTGCGAATGCCATGGTATCCGTCGCTACGCCTGGCCAGCACCTCGAGGGTAAGGTTGATCTTCGCTGGAGCCCGCAGGGTGAGCATGCCGAGCATCCGTTTGCCGCGCCGCGAGAAGGGCCTTTGCGTTCTGCGCCGCAGTACCGCCCTAAGGAACCTATGGAGTGGGTTTAAGTTACGACGCCCAACGCAACGAGTTCTGCGCCTACGTCCTGCATGAATCGGAGACGCCATACGGTCTCCTCCTCGGGAACTTCAAAGCATTTGCGCAATCGACGGCCAAGGGCGGCGTTCGCGGCCTGTGGGACGCCGACACGGATCAAATCATTTTCGGAACGCACCACGTCGCATACCGCCTCTTAGGAAAGACGTTCTTTCCTCATCAGATCGAGCGCGACCTGACCTTTCTGCCATACGCGCAAATCTCGGAGTTTACGTGCGACCATCGAATCCACGTCACCGAGGCATTCTTCGTTCCGCATGGACCCGGATTCGATCGCGCGGTCTCGTTTGTCGTCGACGTGACGCTCTACAATCCCGGCGCCGAGGCAATCGACGTTGCCGTCTTTCCGTGGGCGATGTTGGTGGGGCAGCGCTTCTACGGCGAAGCCGAGCACGAAGTGCGCGCCTGGAACGACGGGCGTTTCATCTGCTCGAGAAATCTCGAGACCGGCGGCGAGCGGTGGTGGGGCGGCTCCCGAACGCCGGCCGCCTTGGCGCTCTCCCTACGCGAGCAAGTCCTGCTGCGATCGATGGATCGCGGAACGCTCGCTCGAGAGAAATCGGTACAGGCGCTCGCCGACGTGACGCCCGAGGAGGCGGAACTAGTGAGCCGTCGTATCTTCGGCGCCCTCGAGTATCGCATTTCGGTGGCCGCCGGCGCGCGCGAGTCCTTGCGTTTGGCAGTGGTCTACCACAAGGACGGAACGGAACGTTCGAGGCCGGTGCTCGAATCGCTGTTGCGTGACCAGCGCGCGCTTCACTCCACGCAGGGCTATTTCACCGAACGCCTTGCCGACGCGCGCTTCCTCATGCCCTCGCCGGAGATCAGCCGCGGCGTGGCCTGGGCCAAGGCCAACATGCTGCGCATCGTCAAGGAGTATCCGCACGGCTGGGGTGCGACCAACTCGCCTCCCTCCGATATCCTCGTGTCGCGCGATACGTCTTGGATCGTACACGGCTTCGATTATTTTTGGCCTGAGTTCAGCCGCAACGCACTCGAGGTCTTCAATCGCGCCGCCGATGAAAGCGGCCTGATGATCGAATACATCCGAGGCGTGAGCGGCTACAAGACCGCGTACGACTTGAACATCAACGACGACACGCCGCTGCACCTCATCGCGATGCTGCACCACTACAACGCTACGCTGGATGACGGCTGGGTGCGCGAGCGCATCGGCTTGGTCGTGAAAGTCACCGACTACATGCTCGCGCAGCGCGACGAGCATGGATTGATCAATAGCCGGGCCAAGGGCGTCGACCTCTACGGCATATCGTCGTGGCGCAACATCATACCGTACTACACGCTCGATGGTGCGGTCACAGAGATCAATGCCGAAGCCGTCTACGCGCTCGAGGCCGCAGCGATGCTTTGCGCCGTCGTCGGCGATAACGACCATTGGGAGCGATACGGTAACGAAGCCGAGCGGATGCGTCAGGCGATGATGGATTTTCTTTACAATGATGACACGGGCGCCTTCGTGCTGAACTACGACCAAGACGGCAAGTACCAAGACGACTTCACGGCCGACGAGATCTTCCCGGTACTCTTCGGGATTGCCGATCCGGCGCAGCGGCGCGCAATCCTCGAGCGGCTGCAAGAGGCCGACTTCGTCACGGCCGTCGGGCTGCGGACGATCTCAACTGCCGACGCGTGGTACTTCCCGTCGTACGGATCGGGATTGCTCGGCGGCATCTGGCCGGACCTAACGCTGTGGTGCGCGGTCGCACTCGCGCGCAACGGCATGACCGACGAAGCGGTGCGTTTTCTCAACGTTTCCTACGCGGCAATGGAAGGAGGAAGCCCCCGCAACACCGTGCCGGGAGAGTTCGCGGAGTGGTTCGATGGCGGATCGCTCAGCAATCGCGGAATGTATCTCTCGCCTTGGACCGGCGCGAAGTACTTGTGGGCTGTGGCCGAGACGGTCGGCGGTCTGAACGGGTACCGCACGAGCGGCCGGCCGCACCTCGCCCCCTTGCGCCCGAAGGATTGGCAGTGGGTGGCGGCGGCTCGAGTGCACTGGGGAGGGCGCCGCTGCACGTACGTCGTCGATTTGCGCAACGACGCGATCTACGGCGACATGCCGGAACTCTCGGCCGAAGAACCGTTTACGTGCGTTTACGCCGGACGCGACGTCAGCGACGAGATCGCGACTTCCCCGGTTGAGGTCGGCGCGATCGCCTTTGAGGATGAGGCCGGAGCGGTCCGGATCTTTCTGCTGAATCAACTCGACCAAGCGCGCAACGTGCTACTTGAGTTTCGCGGCCATACGGTGCGCGTGGCGATGGCTGCGGGCGAGCTGCGAGAAGTGCATCTGATCGGCAAGCCCAGCTTCCGGCGGGCGCGCGCCGCCAAGCTCGACGTCGTTCCGCCGCTGGCGCGAGTATAGAAACGAGACGCGATGAACTCCTCGACGCGCTTTGTGACGATCGTGCTAGCGGCCGGCGCTGCGGTTCTGCTGCTTGCGATGGCGCTCGGCGAACGCATGGGCAGTCGCGTCATCGGGCAGGCGACCGAGCAAACGTTGCAATCGGTCTCGCCGCAAGCGGTCAGCCCTGCCCCGGACGCGACCCCGCAACCCTATGGACCGGACTGGAAGCGCTCGCAGGCGCTCTCGGCAGCGGGCGATCCGCGCTTCCCCGACCCGCGCGTTCCACCCCAACCACTGCCCACGCCGCTTCCGACGCCGTCGCCGAAGCCGGCGGCCGCCGAGGCTCCGGTGCCGGCAACACCGACCCCGAATCCAAATATCCCGATTTGGCGGCAAAAGCCGCTCCCGAGCCCAACCCCATTCGTTCAAATTACGCCTGCCCACTATCCCTCCGCCTCGCCGCTCGAGGAAGGCACGGCCGGGGCCAGTCCAAATCCGCCGCGCTAGTGTTCCTAATGTCCTCATTGGGAGCGGCTGTTATGATAGAGACATGGAAAGCACTGGAACGGTAACGGTCAAGCGCGGGCTCGCGCAGATGCTCAAGGGTGGCGTCATCATGGACGTGGTGACTCCCGAACACGCCGCGATCGCGCAAGAGGCGGGCGCGGTGGCCGTGATGGCGCTCGAACGGATTCCCGCCGACATCCGCGCCGCCGGGGGCGTCGCGCGAATGAGCGCGATCGATCTCGTTCGCGGCATCATGGATGCGGTGACCGTCCCGGTCATGGCCAAAGTGCGTATCGGGCACTTTGCCGAGGCTCAAGTCTTGCAGCAACTCGGCGTCGACTATATCGACGAATCGGAAGTCTTGACGCCCGCCGACGACAAGTATCATGTCGACAAGCACGCCTTCACGACGCCGTTCGTTTGTGGCGCGCGCGACCTGGGCGAGGCGTTGCGCCGAATCGCCGAAGGTGCGGCAATGATTCGCAGTAAGGGCGAGGCCGGAAGCGGAAACATCGTTGAGGCGGTGCGCCATATGCGCGCGATCGGCGATGCGATTCGCGAGCTGAGCGTCGCGCCGAAAGAAGAGCTCGTCGCGCGGGCGCGCGATATCGGCGCCCCGCTTGATCTCGTCGCGCAAGTTGCCAAGGACGGGAAACTACCAGTCGTGCTCTTTTGCGCGGGCGGCGTAGCGACGCCCGCCGACGCCGCACTTATGATGCAGCTCGGCGCGGAAGGCATCTTCGTAGGCAGCGGGATCTTCAAATCGAAGGATCCCGCGCGTTTCGCCCGTGCGATCGTCGACGCGACGACCCATTTCAACGAGCCGAGCGTCGTGCTCGAGGCGTGTCGCTCGCTCGGCGTTTCGGAGGCGATGCACGGGCTCGATATCCGGCTTCTGGATGAAACCGAGCTCCTCGCTCCCCGTGGCAACTGAACGCCCTTTGATCGGAACTTGATGTCAAAGATAGGCGTGTTGGCGCTGCAGGGTGACGTCGTCGAGCACCTGGCGGCGCTCGAACGTGCCGGCGCCGTTGCGATCGAGGTAAAGAGCGTGGGCGACCTCGCGCGCGCCGACGCGCTCGTCATCCCCGGCGGCGAATCAACCGCCGTGATGAAGCTGCTCGAGCGCGCCGCTCTGCGCAAGCCGATCGTCGAGCGCGTGAGCGACGGCATGCCGCTTTGGGGAACCTGCATGGGTATGATCGTCGCGGCTCGCGATATCGCCGGCCTCGACCAACCGACGCTGGGATTGATCGACATCACCGTTCGCCGCAACGCCTTCGGGCGGCAGAACGAATCGGCGGAGGTCGCTCTGCGAATCGAGGCGCTCGGGGAACCGCCGTTTCCAGCGATCTTCATTCGCGCGCCGTGGATCGAGCGCCGCGGACCGAAGGTCGAGCTACTAGCCGAGCGAGACGGACGCGGTGTCATGGTGCGCGAGGGAAACGTGCTAGCAACCTCTTTCCACCCCGAACTCGTTAGCGATCCTCGCGTGCATCGCTACTTCCTCGACATGGTCGGCTCACGAACCGGAGCCCGCGCGGCGTAACCGGTGCGACGCAGCGCCTCGCACTTGAAAGGGGACCGCACTACGTCGTGCCTCGCACTTCAAGGGAAGACTCCCCCCGCGGCGTAACTCTTTGTGCGAGATGTCTACTCGGGGCGCCTCCGACTTAGAAGGAGCCGGGTTTCAAGGGCAGATTCCGCCCGTCGAGCCGCTGCTCAGCGAGGTGATTACGACGCTCGCGCTAGCGGCGCACGCGTATCTCACCGACGAGGAGGGCCGCGAACCGGATCACTCGTCCGCGGAAATCGCCATCGACGTGGCGACGGCCGCGTTCGAGCGCGTCAAAGAAAGACTTCGGCCCGAACAGCGGTTAGCGATAACGCAGATGCTAACCGAGACGCGACTGACGTTCGTTCGGAAGCGAGGCACCTAAAGAAGATGCCTCGCTTCAATTGCTCGGCACGTCGCGCCTCGCTTGGCGCTCCGCTTCGCTTTCGGCACCTGCTCCGCAGCGCCGAAAACTGCGCTGCACGCCCCCACGCCGACTTCGCGGCGCGGGCCCCCGATGGCTCGGCATGTCGCGCCTCGTTTGGCGCTCCGCTTCGCTTTCGGCACTTGCTCCGCAGCGCCGAAAACTGCGTTGCACGCCCCCATGCCGACTCCGCGGCGCGGGCCCCCAGAAAGTCGCAGCATGAGTGAAGTGCTGGTGCTCAACTCCACCTACGAAGCGCTCAACGTCACCAGTTTCCAGCGCGCCGTCAAGCTGCTATTCGCAGGCAAGGCCGAAATGCTGCACGGCCGCGAACGCATGCTCGCATCGCCGACCTTCGCGATGCGGATGCCGTCGATCATTCGAATGCTCTACTACATTCGGCGGCCGATGCAGAAGGTCGCCCTGACGAAGAAGAACGTGTTGATCCGCGACGATCACGCCTGCCAATACTGCGGAACGCGCGGCGAGCGGTTGATGACGGTCGATCACGTGATTCCGAAGAGCCGCGGCGGGGAATCCACGTGGGAGAACCTAGTTTGCGCGTGCATGCGTTGCAACAACCGTAAGAATAATCGCATCCCTCAAGAAGCGAATATGACGTTGCTGCGCAAACCTCGCCAGCCCAAGTATATTCCCTGGATTCAGATCAAGCGCAACACGCTCCCGGACGAGTGGGGCAAGTTCCTCTTCCTCTACAACGTTTCGATCGACGAACGCATCGAAGCGTAGTCTGCTTGTCACCACGTGATGGCGCTTCAGAACCGGGTTACGCCCTTCGGTGAGATCGTCGCGCTGCCGGGGCGCGGCCTCATGATGGGCAATCGTGGAATCCTTCACAACGACCATCGCCAGATCGTGCGCCACTTTGCGGTGAAGCGCTGGATTGCGTGCGTATTGGACTTTCGCGGCCGGCATCGCGAAGTCATGACGCCTCACCGTTACACCGAGCTCTTTTTTCTAGACGAGGCGGCGGCGCTGAGCGCCGGACATCGTCCCTGCGCGGAATGCCGCCGCGAAGATTACCGCCGATTCCAATCGTTTTGGCAAGCTTCGTGCGGCGGGCCCGCGGACGCCGATACCATGGACGCCAAGCTCCACTCCGACCGCCTTTTGGGAAAGACCAAACGCACGTACCGCGATGATCTTGCGAAGCTACCCAATGGCGCCTATATCGCATCGGACGCAAAGGCCTGGCTCGTTTGGGGAAAGCACCTGCACGAGTGGTCCGATTCCGGCTACACGGTCCACAAGCCGCGTCCGCCGCGCGCCAGTGTTGAAGTTTTAACTCCCGCCGCGGTCGTGACCGTCTTGGCAGCGGGCTATCGTCCCGACATCCATCCTACGGCGGGTTAGCGCTACCAAGAGCTCTTATGGCGCGACCGCGGGCCATGCGGCCAGGCCGGCGATGTAACGCACGTGGTCGGAGATGCGTTCGTGATTCGAGAGGAACCGGCGACCCGGCGACGAGGCGCCTCGCGGAAACTCGACGACGATGTAGTGGTTTCGCTTTGCCACCGTGAAGTTGTCGCCGGCATAGAGCTGGCCACCGGTAGCCGTTGCGAGCGGGTAGACTCCGAAGGTCTTGCTCGTGATCTTTTGGGAATACTGGGTGCTTCCGCGCGGATACACGACGATGTCGTGATTAATAGCGTCCGCAGCATAGAGCGTCCCATCGGGTCCGATCGCGATGTCGGTGACTGCGGAGTCCTGCGAGAGACCGCTCGTGATGGTCTGGGATGGCGTAACCTGCCCTGGTTGGAAAACATCGATCCCGGCAGGGCAGAACAAGATCCCGAAGCCTACGTACATATCTCCGGTTGCGTCGAAAGCCACCGAATCAGCGCATTGGATGCCGGAGATCACGGTCCCGAGTTTGTTGTGGCCCTTCAAAAATTCGAGGACTTCTCCGTTGGCGTAATCGGCGACCCAGAGGTTACCGCCCTTGTCGACGGCGCATCCCGTCGGGTATCCGGTATCGGCCGTAAGCATCGCGCGGGGTGACCAGTGGCCGAAAGGATACACGGCAATAGTCGCGCTATTTCCGTTGGGCACGTAGAGCGTGCCATCGGGCGTCAAACACAAGTTCCGCGGTCCGTCAATTCCGTTCGTGAGTTCTCCGACGAGTTTAGGATCGTGGCCTCGGACGGCATAGACCGCGACCGAACCCGGCCCAGCCGGGTCAACGAATGAATCGTTCGCGACGTACAAAAGATGCTGCGACTTTGAGAGCGCCGGTACCGAACGGGCGGCGTCGCCGGCTCGCTGCGACGACGCAGTGCCGGCACCCGCGAGGGGGGCCAACGGGGAGATCGGAGTTGGCGGCATCGAGCAGCTGCCGCAAACTACCGATAAGGCGAGCAGACCGAGTCGAAAGCGCATCATCCCTCCTTACTTGAGCGGCATTTCGGGCAAGCATTGGCAAACCGCTTCGGCGCATGGCCGGGAATTCGCCGGCCATCCAACTCGCGGCCTTTACGCAGGGAAAGCCGAAGATATTTGGCATTCTGCGGATTGCTTTGGACCAGCACCGGACGCCCTACTTTCAAGCGCTGCTCGACTACGTCGACTCGGGGGTCTTGCCGTTCCACACGCCCGGACATATCCAGGGCAACGGCATGGATTTGGCTTTTCGTGAGTTCATCGGCGACAATATCTGCGCGATCGACCTGACGCCGATGCCGGGCATCGACGATTTGCTCCAGCCGACCGAGTCAATCAAGGAGGCACAGCAGCTCGCGGCGGAGGCTTGGGGCGCCGACCATACGTTCTTTCTCATCAACGGTTCGACCAGCGGTAACCAATGCATGATGATGGCGGCGGTAAACCCCGGCGAAAAGATCGCGGTCCCGCGAAACTCGCACAAGTCAATGCTTGGCGGGCTGATAATGAGCGGCGCCGAGCCGATTTACATGCAGCCTGAGGTCGACGAAGCGCTGCGTATGGACCACTGCGTTACCCCGCAGACGGTAACACGGACGTTGCAGCAGTATCCGGATCTGGCCGCGGTCTATCTCGTCTCGCCGACCTATTACGGGGTGGCGGCCGATCTCCAATCGATCGAGCGGATCGTGCACGCCGCCGGCAAGCCCTTATTGGTCGACGAGGCCTGGGGCCCGCACTTTCACTTCCATCCGGCGCTGCCGCTCTCGGCGACGAGCGCCGGCGCAGACCTCTGCATCAACTCTACCCATAAGATGCTCTCGGCCTTTTCGCAGTGCGCGATGCTCCATCAGAAAGGCGGCCTCGTGCGGCTCGACCGGCTCGCGTCGGTCCTCAAGATGTTTCTCTCAACGTCGCCGAACCTACCGATGGTCGCTTCGCTCGACGTGGCGCGCAAGCAGATGGCGACTGCCGGCGAGCAGATGCTAACGCGCACGATCGAGCTGGCTGAAGAGACGCGCGCGAGGCTCAACGAGATTCCGGGTCTCTACTGTTTCGGCGAAGAGTTGCGAGGCCGTCCCGGCGTCTTTGCCCTCGACCCCACGAAGATCACGGTCACCGTTACCGGCCTCGGCTACACCGGGTACGAAGCGTCGGAGATCTTGAGGCGGCGGCACAACATTCAGGTCGAACTGGCCGATCTATTCAACGTCGTCGCGCTCTTTACCATCGGCACGACGCGAGAGGCCGCGGAACGATTCGTCGTGGCTTGGCGCGAAATGGCGCGCGATCAGCGCAAGTTCGATATGTTCGCTCCGTCTGGAGTCTTGGAGCAGCGGTTGCGCCGCGGTAACTTCCGCTTGCCTCCGGTCCCGCCGATGCGCATGCGTCCGCGCGAGGCCTTTCTCGCCGATGCAGAGTTCGTCAAGTTTCGTGAATCGGCCGGCCGCATCTGCGCCGAGACGTTGACGCCCTATCCGCCGGGGATACCGGTGATCGCGCCGGGCGAAGAGATCACCGCCGAGATCGTCGACTACGTGCGTCTGGAGCTGAAGGCGGGCGTGCGCATCCAAGGACCGTACGACGACGAGCTACGGGTCATACGTGTCGTGAAGGAGTGAACGCTCGGCTCGGGAAATTGCGATTGCGTGCCCTAGGGGGAATCGGCACGGAAGGCAGGATCTGTATTGGCGGTCAGAGTTCATTCCGTTTCCCCAAGTTGGGAGTTCTCCCAACTCCTTGACATCTTCCCACTCGCGATACGGCAAGCGCTCGTCCGACTCAATAACATCGAAGAGATCATCGAAGTTGTGCTCGATCTCGGGCGACCGCCCGAGGCTCGTTTCGAGCACGATTTCACCTATCTCACCGACGCACCGGTAAGTCACGAAGACATCGCGCACGTCTGCTCCCGCGTCTCGCCGTTTGGCGCAGATAATCGTGCCGGCATCGAGCAAACGCTTCATCGAATCAGCGCCATCCGCAACCGCACCGGAAAGATCGTCGGTCTCACCTGCCGCGTCGGAAGAGCGGTCTACGGAACGATCGATATCCTTCTCGACGTTCTGCGCAGCGGGAAATCGATCTGCCTGCTCGGCCGCCCCGGCATCGGTAAGACGACGATGCTGCGGGAGTGCGCGCGGGTGCTCTCCGAGGAACGCAAACGCGTGGTCATCGTCGACACCTCAAACGAGATCGCAGGCGATAGCGACATACCCCACCCCGGCATCGGTTTGGCGCGGCGCATGCAGGTTGCGGATCCTGCGCTCCAACACGCGGTGATGATCGAAGCGGTCGAAAACCACATGCCCGAAGTGATCGTCATCGACGAAATCGGGACCGAAGCCGAGGCTGCGGCGGCCCGCACGATCGCCGAGCGCGGCGTAACGCTGATCGGAACCGCGCACGGCCAGACGCTCGAGAACCTGCTGATGAATCCGACCCTCTCGGATCTGGTCGGGGGTGTCGGCGCGGTGACGCTCTCGGACGAGGAGGCGCGGAGGCGCGGCACCCGCAAGACCGTGCTCGAGCGAAAAGCGCCGCCGACCTTCGACGTCGTAATTGAAATCCACGACCGCGATCGCTTGGCTATCCACAAGAACGTCGCCGACGTCATTGATGCCTTGCTGCGCGGCTACCAGCCGCAGCCGGAGATCCGGCAGCGCGAGCCGAGCGGAGCGGTTACCGTCGTCCAGGAGGCCGATACGGAGTCGATGCCGCGGCTCGCCGAAACCTACGACCACGATCGCGATTCGGAAGAGCGCGATCGGCCGCTTTCAATTTTCCCCTACGGCGTCTCGCGCAACAAGATCGAGCGCGCGATTGCGAACCTGCGCGTCAATGCTTCGATCGCGCGAAACTGGGACGACGCCGACGTCGTGCTCACGCTCAAGACGCTCGAACGAAAAGAGCAGCCGAAGCTCAAGCAGATTGCCTCCGACAACGTGCCGATCTACTCGATCAAGACGAACACTACGACCCAGATCCAAGCCGCGCTGCGCGACGTCTTCAACCTCGGCTCGATCGACAACGAGGAGCTGGCGTTGCGCGAAACGGAGGAGGCAATCTATCAAGTCCTGCTGACGAATCAGGCGATCGAGCTCTCACCGCAGACGTCGTACATTCGCCGTATGCAGCATCAGCTCGCAGAACGGTATCGCCTACAGTCGCGCAGCACCGGGATGGAGCCGAATCGCCGCGTTCGAATTTATAAGAACACTGACGCCCCTTAGCTCGATGCTGCATTGGGTTCGCAGAGAACGCGATGTTTGTTGTAGTTGAGGGGATAGAGGGAAGCGGCAAGAGTACGTTGTTGGCGGGAGTCGCTGCCCGCTTGAGAGCCGAAGGCCAGGACGTCGTTGAGACGCGGGAGCCGGGGGGAACGCCGGTGGGAGACGCGGTCCGCGAGATCTTTCTGAACCGGGCGATCGCGATCTCTGCGCTGACGGAGAGTTTGCTCGTCAATGCCGCACGAGCGCAGCACGTCTCGGCGGTGATTCGTCCGGCCTTGGCTTCGGGCAAGATTGTGCTTAGTGACCGCTTTACGGATTCGACGATCGCCTATCAGGGAAATGGGCGCGGCGTCGACGGTGATTTGCTCCGCGCGCTCTGTGAGATCGCGACCGGAGGGCTCGAACCCGATCTCGTGCTGCTGCTCGACTTGCCGCTGACCGTTGCGCGATCGCGTTTGAGCGAGCGCACGCGCGCCAGGGACAGAATCGAGACCGAGGACGACACGTTCCACGAGCGAGTCCGACGCGGCTTTCTGGATCTCGCGAGGTCGCCGCGGCACCGCCTCCTCGATGCGACGCTTCCTCCGGAACGGCTCGTCGAGTCGGCCCTGCAAGAGATTCTCGGCATGCGTGTACGGTGAGCGAGCTTCACTTCGACGTGGTCGGGGCGAAGGGTCCAAAGCAATACTTTGCGGCATTGACGCCGCAGACGCTCGCGCATACCTATCTTTTTACCGGCCCAGCCGGTGTCGGAAAGAAAACGTTCGCGCGAAGATTGGCGCAATCGCTGCTCTGTCTCGCGCCCAAGGACGGCGTCCTCGGATACGACGAAACGTGTTCGTCCTGTGCGCTCTTTCGCGGCGAAGGCGCGCACCATCCCGACTTTCTCGAGCACGAGGGAGTTCTGAAAATCGGCGATCCCGACGCCCGAGCCGGCTTTTACGAGAGCGATCAACTCTCATCGCGCGACCTCATCCACCAGTTTTCGATGCAGTCCTACAGCGGCGGCATGCGCGTGCTGTTGCTCTCTGACGTCGCCTTCGCAACCCACGAGGCGGCCAACGCGCTGCTAAAGTTCTTAGAGGAACCTCCAAGCGGGGTCGTGATGATCCTCACCACACCGACGCCCGGACGGCTGTTGTCGACGATCCGATCGCGCGCTATCGAGGTTCGCTTTTCGTTGCTGGCAAGCAGCGACGTGCGCGAGGTCCTTGGGCGCTTAGGCTACGGGCACGACGATGCCGAGCGGGCTGCCTCGCTGAGCGGCGGTAGCGTCACCCGCGCGGTTTCAACGCTCGAGGGCGAGGAAGAGTCCTTACGAGCACACGTCGTTCGGTGGTTCTTTGAAAGCATCGCGGGAGACTCGCCGCGGGATTCATGGGCGACGCGCGAGACGCTCGACGACGGGCTGGAGACGGTCAAATCGCTGGTGCGCGACTGGATCGTGGCGAGCGGCCGGGACGGGGTCTCCCTGGTCTCGGCAGATCAGGCGGACCGCTTACGCGGGCTCAGGAAGCTCGATCCGCGCGAGGCCGTCGTGTTGCTCGGTAAGCTCGATGAGGCACAGCATCTCGCCCGCACCAACGTCGGCGCGGCGCTGGTCGGGGAGTTCGTTCGGATGGCACTCACCAGTACCCGGTGAATGCGACGTCGTCGTATTGTTTCGCGAACGGGAAAGCGAGATAGCCGAGCGCCAATGCCCGTGCGCCGGCGGTGACGAAGCTCCACAATGTTGCCGAAAGATGAACGAGCAGGTACGGCAGCGCTAGCGGCACCGCGACGTACCAGATGGCGAAGAAGATGACCGCGAGGATCAGCGAGCCGAGCGGTTGCGCGCGAACGGCACGAAACGAGGCGCTGAGCGCGACCGAGCCGGGCATCCCGCCAATCGCCGACGCGGGGATCGTATAAATCAAGAAGAACGCGGCGACGGCCCCGAGCACGAGCCCAAACGTACCCAGAAAAGAACCGATGTAGCTCGCCGCCCATACGATGAACTGAAAGCCGATCGCGGCGATGGCAATCGAGCCGAACTTGACACGGCCTTCCTCCCATGCCTCATCGAACGTGCCGCGGCGCTTACGCCAAATGTTGCTCGCTTGAATGATGGTGACGCCGAAGGCCCACAGGTAAACGAGCTGGATCAGTAACTGAAAGATACCTCCGCCCGCGCCGCCGACGGCATTGGTAAATAAGTACGCGAGCTGCGTGAAGAGCAGCTCAACAACCGCGGCGAGCAGCGGCATGACGAAGATCGACGGATGTCGCACCAGCAGTGGAACTGCCCGCGCGTACATCGCGAGATCGACGCCCGGCCGCCGGCGCATCACGCTAAAAACGAGCCCCCTCGAGCGCGTGCCGGCACGAGCAATCTGCGTCGGCCGGAATCTTTGCAACGATAAGGCCGATCGCGTTGCGAACGCGCTCGTTGTTGCGGTTGAAGACCTCGATCACCTCATGATGCGATACCGGCGTCATGCCTTCGATCCCGACGTCGTAGTCGGTGATCAGTGAGATGTTCGCGTAACACATTTCGAGCTCGCGCGCCAGATACGCCTCGGGATACTGCGTCATATTAATGACTTCCCAGCCCTGACTCTGGAACCACTTCGATTCCGAGCGCGTCGAGAAACGCGGTCCCTGGATCACGACGACCGTCCCGCGCTCGTGCGTCTCGATGTCGAGCGAGCGGAGCGCCTCGATCGCGATCGGCCGAAGCGTCGGACAATACGGCTCCGCGAAACTCACGTGCGTCGTGATCGGACCGTCGTAGAATGTATCCTTGCGCCCGCTCGTTCGATCGATGAGCTGATCGCTAACAACCATCGAGCCCGGGCGAACGGCTTTAGCGAGCGATCCGGCCGCCGTCGGCCCGATGATCCATTTTACGCCCAGCTCCTTCATCGCATAGAGGTTTGCGCGATAGTTGATCGCTTGCGGCGGGAAGCGATGATCCTTGCCGTGCCGCGGAAGAAAGGCGACGCGCCGCCCGGCAATCTCGCCGAGCGCAACCTTGTCGCTCGGCGCACCATACGGCGTCTCAACCCACGCCTCGTGCGCATTCTCTAACAGCGAATAGAAGCCAGACCCTCCAAAGACGCCGATCTCGGCGGTTAAGTTTGCCATAGTCGGTAAGCTCTAGACGCCGTTCTCATACTCCTTCGAATACTCGGTCTCGCCGTCGCGGGTTTCAGCGTGATTGACAACGCGCTGGGGCGTATCGATGGTGTCGACCGTAGGTCTGACCAACCCCGCGGCTCCGGGTTCGATTCCCGGGCGCTCCAGCCGCTACGGTTTAGCTGTTGCGAAGATATCGGCGAGGTGATATGCTGGCTACTGGTCAGACCTGCGATCGCATCGAAGATACGCAAGGCGCCGCAGTAATGCGGCGCCTTGTTCAATCTCGTGGTTGCGTTAACGATTGAAATCCGAGGGCTTGAGATCTTCTAGAAACTTTTTGAAGCGAGCCATCTCGGTGTCGTTGATCGGCTTCCTTTCAGCGGTTGCCTCTTCGAGAACGATCTTATCGGAGACGAAAATCGGCGCCGGAACGCGCAGCGCGAGCGCGATTCCGTCTGACGGACGCGCATCGATCTCTTGAATTTCGCCGTTGGTGCGCACGATGAGCTTTGCGAAGAACGTGGAGTCTTTGATGTCGTGAATGACGACCTGTTCGAGATTCGCATTGAGCGTTTCGAGAATGCTGCGCATGAGGTCGTGCGAGAGCGGGCGGGGCACCGGTGCGCCTTCCAGTGCAAGCGCAATCGCCGTCGCTTCGAAGGGGCCGATCAGAATCGGCAGATAGTGCGAGCCGTCCATGTCCTTGAGAATGACAACCGGGTCGTGGGTCAGGAGGTCGATGCCGAGCTTGTCGACCTTCATTTGGCGCATATGCGACCTATCCGACATGCACGCCGGATTTTCTTGCCGCCTGCGCGAACGGCCCGCTCGACCATGCCACTTTCATGCGGAATCGTCGGCCTGCCAAATGTCGGCAAAACGACCATCTTCAACGCGCTTACGCGTTCGGCGGAAGCCCTCGCGGCAAACTACCCGTTCGCGACGATCGAGCCGAACGTCGGCGAGGTTGCAGTCCCCGACGCGCGCTTGCCCGTGCTCTCTCGCCTCGTCAAAGCGCGGCGCATCGTCCCGGCGACCGTTCGCTTTGTCGATATTGCGGGCTTGGCGCGCGGAGCGAGCAGCGGCGAGGGGTTGGGGAACGCCTTTCTCAGCCACATCCGTGAAACCGACGCAATAGCAATGGTGGTGCGTTGTTTTGAGAGCGACGACGTGACGCATGTCGAGGGGAGCCCCGATCCACGCCGAGATTGCGAGATCATTGCAATCGAATTAGCACTTGCCGACCTCGCAACGATGCGCAAGCGTATCGCCAAGCTCGAGAAAGAAGTCCGAGCGAAGCCCGCGATGCGCTCGTACCTGGAGGCAGCCCAGCGTCTCTGCGAGGCGCTCGAGGAGGCGCGTCCGGCTCGCAGCTTCGCGCCCGGCAGCGAGGAGGCCCACGTAGCCGCGGATTCCTTCCTGCTCACCTCCAAACCGATGCTTTACGTCGCCAACGTTGACGAGGCGCAAGCCGGTGCGGGGGAACGGATCCATGCCGTCGAGGAGGTCGCCCGCGCTGAGGGCGGCAAGGCCGTCGTCCTTAGCGGCAAGCTTGAGGCTGAGCTGGCCGGTCTCAGCGAGCCCGAGGCGGTCGAGTTCCGTCACGAGCTTGGACTCGAGCGCAGCGGTCTCGACGACCTCTCCGCGGCGGCATACGACCTGCTCGGCCTGATGACGTTCCTGACGGCCGGCGAGAAGGAAGCCCGGGCTTGGCCGATCCCCAAGGGGACGAAGGCGCCGCGGGCGGCCGGAACGATCCACAGCGATTTGGAACGCGGCTTCATTCGGGCCGAGGTCGTCTCGTACGACGATTACGTGGAATACCAAACCATGGAAGCGCTGCGCGCCGCCGGGCGAATGCGAAGCGAGGGGCGCGAGTACGTAATGCAGGAAGGCGATGTCGTAAACTTTCGATTCAACGTTTAGCCAAGGGGCCGCGTAGCGGCACGGGCAAAGATAGCGTATGACCACCGCTCTTCGTGAGACCTCGGTGCGCGACGTTTCGGTTTTCGGTGACGCGATCGCGTATTTCAATGAGGCCGCCGACCTGCTCGAGCTCGACGCCGGAATGCGGCGGATTCTCACCCACCCTTCGCGTCAGATCATCTTCTCAATTCCTTTTCAACGCGACTCCGGGGAATTCGAGGTTTATACCGGCTATCGCGTGCAGTACAACTTCGCGCGAGGTCCGGCGAAGGGCGGCATCCGGTTTCACCCGCGTGTGACGCTCGACGAGGTAACGGCGCTTGCCTTCTGGATGACGTGGAAGTGCGCCGTTGTCGACCTGCCCTTCGGCGGCGGAAAGGGCGGAGTCACGTGCGATCCGACGACCCTCTCCTCGAACGAACTCGAGCGCATCACCCGCCGTTACGCAGCCGAACTCGTCGAGGTGGTCGGACCCGACAAAGACGTTCCCGCGCCGGACGTCAACACAACCCCGCAGGTAATGGCCTGGTTCATGGACACTTACTCGATGCACGTTCGTCAGAACATTCCGGGCGTCGTAACGGGAAAGCCGCTGGAAATCGGCGGATCGCGGGGACGCGTCGAGGCAACCGGTCGCGGTGTGACCATCTGCGCTCTCGACGAGATGGCCGAGATGCAGTTGCGCCCCGACAAGGCGACCATCGCGATCCAGGGTTTCGGCAACGTCGGGATGCACGCGGCAAAGCTCTTCGAGGAACGCGGGTGCAAAGTCGTTGGAATCTCCGATGTGACCGGAGCCTATTACAACCCAAGCGGCATCTACGTTAACGGCGCGGTGGAACATGCTGCGCGGTTCGGCACGCTCGAAGGATTCAAAGGTGGCGAGAAGATCACCAATGCCGAGTTGCTGACGAGCGAGTGTGACGTGCTTGTTCCGGCGGCGCTCGAGAAAGTTTTTACGGCCGAGATGGCCGCGAAGGTTAAGGCGAAGCTGGTCGTGGAGGGGGCGAATGGTCCGACGACGCCCGAAGCCGACCGCATCTTCCGCGAGCGTGGGATCGTCGTCATTCCCGACATCATGGCAAACGCCGGCGGGGTAACCGTTTCGTACTTTGAATGGGCTCAAGACCGGATGGGCTATTTCTGGAAGGAGTCCGAGGTGAACGAGCGCCTCGAGGATTTCCTGCTCACGAATCTCCACCAGATACGCTCGATCTCGAATTCGCGTAAAGCGACGCTGCGAACCGCCGCCTATACGCTGGCGATCGATCGGGTTGTCAAGGCCTCGACCCTCCGCGGCATCTACGCCTAGGGAAGCTCTGATTTAGCGCATCTCTTCGTCGCCTCAGGCCTCATTTACCGCAGTAAACTCCCGCCATCGGCTCCTAGAGCTGCATCTACATCAGAGCTTCCCTAAACGTCCATTAGCGCGCGATGCTAGAGCAGCGCAGTTGCTGCTTTAAAGCCTTTGTTTATAAAGTGCCGGTCAAAGGCGAAGGCCGCCCGAATCGCGTGGCGGCGCATGAACGCAAAGCTTACGCAGTCGACCAGGCTAATGTTCCGCTTCCGTCCCTGCAGGCACTCATCATTGGCGCCGTAATGCAGGTCTTTGTCAACGAACGCGACCTCGACATTTTCGGAAAGAGCCTCGGCGAACGCGCGCGCAGCCTGCAGGCCACGGCGCCGATGAGCGAGAGAAAACGTTTCGACGACGACGTAGTTCGTAGTTATCGGTTGATATCGCCGGTCGGTAATGAGCTGCTGCCATATGCGCGCTGCGATCGCGTGCGATTCATCATCTCGATTCCCTACGGCATAGAGCGCGGACGTGTCGCAGAAGACCAGCATTCAGAGGCTATGCTGTGCGGCCGACAGACGACGGACCGGCCTCAGTCAAATAATCGTCATGTCGCCGTGCCACGTTGGGCTCGTCGCTAAACGCGCCAATCAATCGCAGCGCGCGTTGCTGCGCCTGCTCTAGGCGATGCCGCTCGGGCGCCGTAATCTGATCGACACCTTCGCGGATTAATGCCGATATCGATGAACCGCGCAATCGCGCGATCTCTCGAAGCATTCGCTCCTGTGCTTCCGTGAGCTGGACCTGAATCCGGTGCATGCCATCATGCTATCACGTCGTGATGGTATGCAGCAAGCCGTCTAAGTTGGGTGTTTCGCGGTTCCGATCAAACGGGCGATCCGCGCGCAGGCCTCAGCGTAAGAGCGCAATCTTGCGACGACGAATCGCTTTTTCGCGTCCGCAGTCTCACCGAGCTCGGCTTCGAGCGCGGCGCTCGCGGCCGTTAAGGTCTCGTCGCTGCGCGCGCGACGCGACGCGCGAAGAGCTTGCGACAACTCCGTCATTGCGGCGTCGAGCGCAGCGTTAAAGCGTCCGAGCCCGGTAACGTCAACCGAGCCTTCTGTCTCGAGCGCCGTTTCGAGCGCGAAGCTGGCCAAAGCGAAACGCTGCGTCGCGGCCAGTATGCGCAACGCCCGCGCCGCTCCGATCGTGTGGTGACCGCGCGGCTCGTTGCGGGTCCGATCGATCGAGGCCTCCACCGCGGTGCGAACCTTCCACACCTCGCTGCGCGCGTCGTAGATTCGCTTTCGAGCGTCCTCCGGCGACGCGTAAGCTTGAAGAATCGCATCGGCCAAGCCGTGCTGGGCCTCCAAGAAGTCGGCAAGCAGCGCGCGCGTACGCTTTCGCTCCCAGGTGGGTAGGATGAGATAACCGACCATGGCGAGCGCGCCGCCCGCCAACGTGTCGAGGAGCCGCTCGTCGACCGTGGTCGTTCCGGGAAGGCCGCGCATTGCGAGAACGATGACGACGAACGACGTGATCGCCACCGTGAAGAGCGCGTAGTTCGGATTGAACGTGAGATATGCGCAGGCTGCGGCCAGCAATAGGCCGGCGATCTCGAAGGCCGGCCGGCCGTGGACGAGGGCTAAGGCAAGGGCTGCGATGACGGCGCCGACCATCGTCCCAGCAATCCGCGCCGCGCCGCGGACGAAGGTCGTCTGAAAATCGGGCTTCAACACGAGGGCAGCCGTCAGCGGAATCCAGTATCCGCGATGCGCTGCGAAATGCCGGCCGAGGATCATCGCGATTGCCAGCACCAAAGCAAAGCGCAGCGAATCCCGGCTCAGCCAGTCGATGTGATTCTGCACGTACGGTCCGGGTCGCGGTTGCGAGAGCAGAGCGAACCGAGGAAGTCTGCCGCGCGCCAGCATCGAGGCGGCTTCGGTCGCGTCGCGTAGATGCGCCGCTAAGTCCGATGCGGCTGCAAGCTCGAGCGCATCATCGGCGCGAAGATCGATCGGCTTCTCGACGTCGCTGCTTCCAGTCAACACGCCGGCAATTTCGGAGAGCCGATCGGCGACCGTACTCAAGAGTGCCGCCGATGCGGGGCCGTTTCCATCGTGAGCGATCATTGAGGTCAGCGCGCCTAAACGGCGCCGGATGATTTCTGAGTCTTCGAGCAACCGATTGAATCGGGCCAGGTCGGCGGCGCGCGCAAACGGCTGTGGATCGGCCAGCACCTGCCGTGCGGTTGCGAGCGGCGTGATCGGAGGCAGCGCCGGCGAACCATCTGACATCCCGCGTGCGTACGCGGCCAACATGCGATAGACGTCCGCTAAAGCCGCGCGTTCGACCGCGCCCCGCGCCGTCGGCCAAGCGATCAGCAGAAGCGCGGCTTGGATCAAGCCCCCGGCAAACACCAGCAGCGATTGTTCCGCGGCCGCCGGCGCCGGCAGCGGCTGGCTCGAAAAGAGCACGAAGGCCACAAGCGAGTTCAACGCGACGGTCGAGGCGGCGGGCCCTATTCGGCCGATCGTCGCGAATGCGTAGGCGACCAGCGCGGTCGCCACCACCAATGCGGGCGTCGAATGTGCCGCGATTGCACCGACGAAGCTGGCCGCCGACATCCCGAGCGCCGCAAATAAAATCGCCGCCAGCCGCGTTCGATAGATTCCCTGCAGCGATGTGAAACCGGTGATGAAGGCGCCGATCGCGGCGGGAACTCCGGACGCCGGATGACCCAGCGCCGCCGCGATTACGAGCGGGATCGCGACGCCTACGGTGCAGCGTAAGGCATATCCCGGTTCAAACGACGATCGGTCGAACGTGCCGATGGTAGCCGCGAGTTCACGCAACCACGTCAGCAACGGAAGAGTCGCGAGGCCGCCGCTCTTACTAGTGCGGCGCGAACGGATCGGGGAAGCAGTATTTCTTGTTGTGGCAGCGGGTACCGTTGTACGCCGCAACGATATCCACTTGCGTGATGTGCGTGCCATACGCTTTGTTGATCGTCGCGATGAAGTCGTAGGCGATCAGCGCGTAGCCGGTGTTCGATGGATGAATGCCGTCGAGGCTGAGCAGGCCGTACGTGTAGCCGAGCGTGCAGCAAACACCCGGGTTTATGGAAGCCGCCTGAGCAAAGTAGCGGTTCGACGGATCGCCGCTGGCAAGACCATGGAAGATCGAAAAGGCATCGACCAAAGGTACGTGGTTGGTGCTCGCGGCGTTGTCAATGCCGGTATTGATGACGTTGTTGAGCACCTGAACCTTCGCCGCGAACTTGGGCGTAATATAGTTCATCCCGAGTCCGCTTCCGGGAACGGCTTTACAGTTTGGTTTCGGTGTGGGGCAGTCGAGGTTCGCCAAACCGCCACTATAGGTGTTGAAATAGTTGATGATCAGGAAAACGCCTTGCAAAGTCAGGTAACCGCAAGGCGACGTTTCGGAGGTCGGCGTGCACCCGTTGGGTGTGTCGAGACCGTACTTCTTTGAGAAGTAGGGAAGAAAACTGTCAAGGCCGGCCAATTTGAGCGTGCACCAGGCGAAGGTTTGAATCGCACACTCCTTGTTGTCATTCGGCTTACCGACACGCTGGAAGAAGCCGGTCTCCAAAATATTCGGCAGATTTACTATCACGACACGAGCACCAGCCTTTTCGAGCGTCGAAATCGTGGTGTGGAGGTCGCTTTCGACTTGGCCGGCGGTGCGGTTTCCGCCAACGAAGCGACCGCCGCTTCCCATATACTTGAGCACGTCGTTAGCGCCAAGCCAAACGGTCGCGAGCGTGGGATGAACCGATGCTGCCGCGTTGACTTCGGTGAGATGATTGGCCAGCCTCGTAAAGTTTCGCAGCACCGGCCAAAAGGTGCCGCTCTCTTCGTTGACGACGTCGCTTAAAAGCCCGGGTATTCCGGGGAGCGGGCTACAGGTGTCGGTTTGCGGCTGGTGGATCGTGTTTGCTTCGTGCTGCGTGAGGCCGGGAATACCGAAGTTGCGTATGCGCGTTGAGGTTGGATTGAGGCGGACGCGGGCCGAGCCGCGCAGCAGAAAGCCGGCCTGATTGAACCCGTTAGCGTACGTGCAAGGATCGGTTCCCTTGAACTGCGCCGCAGGACTGTAGGAATTGTTGGTCGGCACGATCTGATTGTCGAGGCCGGGGCCTTTGATCAACGGAAGCGGACTCGTCGCCGGGTCGTACATTTCATTGATCGCCGTCTCGAGCGGTTTACCCGACGCCTGTTCGTAAAGCAAAGCCCACCAGCCGTTTTCCTGATTCGGCGGGATCTGGTGAGGCCGCCCTATGCCGTTGTTCCAGACCGGATTGCGAACGCCCGTCTCGCCGATTATTCCATCCGATTGATATCCGGCCGTCAAACTGTCTCCGACGCCGACGATGCGCGTTAAAAGCGAACTCTGCAGCGGGCGCGCTCCAGCTCCATTTGAAGGGAGGACCGGCGTTGTTGCGCCGCCCCCGCCGCATGCCGCGAATGCGGCAAGCGCCAGCAGCGCGAGCGATTTCTTTACGTATGAAGGTTCCATGCTCAAGCCTCTGAGATCATAACGGGAAATTGTTGGGCGAACCGATGCCGAACATCAACTGCAGCTGCGTTGCTTTAAGACCGCCGATCGCGAGACCGCACGCGTTGCCGATCGCCTGTTGGACGGTCAGACATTTGATGCCGACGATGCCGTCGGGACCGAGGTTGGTTGGGTTGCCGCTGTTGAGAACCGCCTGTACGAACCCGTATTTCGAGACCCGTTGCGAAATACCCAGAAAGTAGGCGATCAGATGCTCCGGATACGGATCTGTCGGTAGATAATCTCGTGCGCTCTGCGGCTCGAAGAAGAGCGTCGTACCGTGGACCGGAGTGTACTCGACATAAAGAACTTGCGGCAGCTGCATCGAGTTGCCGACGTTGGCGCCGGCGGTGTGCACGAGCCACTGCGGCGCGATCGTGAACGTGCCGAACATTTTCGGCGTTTTCAGGAACGGAAGGGTAATGGCGACCGCGTAGTATTGGGCCGTTCGTACCGGAATGTTCACGACCGGCCCGTCGGGCAGGTTGTAGGTGAACGGAACGACGTCGTTATTGTTGGGCGAGAAGCCGATCTGACCGCCGCGCGCGACGTACGTCGGTGTTATGATGACCGGCACCGGTCCAGGCAACTTGTCTGACTTGATCAGGAACATCTTTTGAAGCATGAAGACGCCGAAGGTGTCTTTCGTGCGGACGTTGATGTTGCGCCCGGTGCCCGGGCCGCAAGCGTTGCCGTTGGACAAATCCGCGCATCCGACCGGGTTTTGGAAGCCCGCCAGATAGACCGGTGCGGTGCCGCTGTTGAAACCGTAGGGCCAATGCTGAATCTGAAACATGCTCGCGAGGATCTTCGTCGACCAGTTGACTTTGTAGCCGAGCACGGCGTCCATGCCGCCCATCAGCCATCCCTGCTTGCCGTAACTGCCGATGTTTCCGTACGGAGTGGCCATCGAGAAATCGAGCATCCAAATGATTCGATCGCCCGGAAGTTCGATCGCGCGCACCGGCGGCTGAGACACCGGGGGCGCTTGAGCGACGGACGAGCTTTGTTTTTGCGGCTTCGGCTGGCTCATGATGCTCTTGATCGCGTCGTTTGCTCCGGGAACGATCGTCTTTTGAAAAACGTCGCCGGTGCCGTCGGCTGCAGCAGGTAATGCCCAAGCTCCGATTGAGAACGCCGCCACGACGGCTGCTATCCTCCGAAAGACCGGTCCCGGCATGCAAGCTCTCCCCAAAAGGTTTCTCAGTGTCCATCTTTCGCCCTTCGACTCCGCTCAGGATGACCGCCAGGATGATACTACAGAGCGAACGATAACGATGGTTATAGATTCATCAGATGCTGTTGGTGACGTTGCGCCTAACGAATCGAAATCCTTTCGGGTCTACACACCGGCGTGTGGTGCTACCGGTTGATCCAACGCGATTTCGCCGCGCGTCTGACCGTCGCCGGCGGGTCGCCCGCGCAGTTCGAACGACTTGATGATGACATAGAGCACCGGCGTGATGCCGAGATTCAAAATGGTGGACATGAGCATGCCGCCAAACACGACGGTTCCGAGCGAATGCCGCGCCGCTTCGCCGGCTCCGGAGGCGAAGACGAGGGGAATGACCGCGATCACGAAAGCGATTGACGTCATCAAAATTGGGCGTAACCGCGTCTGTGCGGCGCGCAGTGCCGCCTGTACGATGGACGCGCCGGCGCGCAGTTGCTGGTTTCCGAACTCGACGATCAAAATCGCGCTCTTGCTTGCCAAGCCGATGAGCATCACGTAACCGACCTGCGCGTACACGTCTTGCGAAAGGGTGGGATCGAAGAGGAAGGGGATCGGAAAGTGACGCAGGTTTATGAATAACAGCGCACCCAAGAGTGCAGTCGGTACCGCTAGCAGCACGATGAGCGGATCGATGTAGCTTTCGTACTGAGCCGACAGTACGAAGAAGACGAAGACCAGCGCCAAAATGAAGATCTCGATCGTAAGCGGGCCGGCCGCGATTTGATCGAGCTGCAAGCCCGTCCACTCGTAGTTGACGCCCTTCGGCATCACCTGGGCTGCAATTTGCGACATCGCCTGGATCGCGGTGCCGGTGCTGGTCCCCGGCGCGTTGCTCCCATTGAGCTCGATGTTGCGGTACAGATTGTAGTGGGTGATGATCGGCGGGCCCAAAACCCGCTTGATCGTCATCAACGCCGAGAGCGGGGTTATCACGCTGCCGGTCGAGGTCGTCGCGCTCGTCGCGCCGCCCGGCTCCGCCGTCGAGACCGCGTTCGGCAGAACCGTAACACCCGGCGCCGACGCGGAGTGCACGTACAACTGTCCGAGCGAGGAAACGTTGTTACGGAACGGCGAGTCGGCTTGTACGATGACCTGCCACGACCGGTTCAGGAACGTAAAGTTGTTGACGAAAAGCGAGCCGAGGTTGACTTCCATCGTCGTGAAGACGTCGGAGAGCGAAACGCCAATAGACTTTGCTTTATTGCGGTCGATATCCGATTCGATCTGCGGCGCGTTGATCCGGAACTGGGTGAAGACGTTCGCCAGGCGGGGATCCTTCGCAGCGGCGCCCATCACCCCGAAGGCGGTGTTCATCAAGGCCGGGAGGCCGACGTTGCCGCGGTCTTCCAGCATGAATTGAAAACCGCCGAAGTTGCCGACGCCGTTGATTGCGGGCGGATTGAACGCAAAGATCTGCGCCTGCGGAATCTGCGTGTAGAACGCATAATTCAAGCGTTGCTCCACGGCGAACACGCTATGCGACGTACATGCGTCGGGGTGCGCGAAAAGGAAGATCAGCTGGCACCAGGCCGGTGATGTCCGCTCGCCCCAGGGCTTGAGCAACGCGAACATGATCCCGCGGTTTGGCGCCGAGCCCGAGAAGCCGAATCCGCCGACGTCGAAAAGGTGAAGGACCTCCGGTTGCGCCCGGATGATCGCCTCGGCCTTGCGCGAAACGCTTTGCTCGTGGTCTAATGATGTTCCCTCCGGCGCCTGCACCAACATGATGAAATAGCCGAGGTCCTCGTCGGGCAAAAAGCCCTGCGGCGTCTTGCCGGCCAGGAATAGCGTTAACAGCAACGCGCCGACGAAAACGGCAGCAACGGCCCAGCGCCTCCGGAACATTTGGGGAAGCGTCCGGCCATACCAATTTCGGAATCGCGTGAAGTTCGCATTGAAGATGCGGAAGAAGAGTGCTTTCGACTCGTATTCACCTGAGAGAAGCCGCGCCGAGAGGACGGGTGCGAGCGTCAGCGCCATGAAGAGCGAGATGGTGATCGAGGCTGCAATCGTCAGCGCAAACTGCTTGTAGATCTGACCGGTCGTGCCGGGCAGGAAGCCGACCGGAACGAAGACCGCCAGCAGCACCAGCGACGAGGCGACGACGGCGCTCTGGATCTCGCGCATCGCTTCCGCCGCGCTCGCGACGCCGCTTTGCTTGCCCTTGTTTATTTCCATGTGGCGCGCGATGTTTTCGATGACCACGATCGCATCGTCGACAACGAGTCCGGTAGCGAGGGTTAGCCCGAAGAGCGTGATCGTGTTGATCGAGAAATGGAAGAGCTGCATCACGAAAAACGTTCCGATCAGCGAGACCGGTATGGTTGCGGCGGGAATCAGGACCGATTTCGGATGCTGCAAAAAGACGAAGATAACCAGGATGACCAGCACGATCGAAAGCAGCAGGGTCAGGATGACTTCCTTGACCGACTCGTTCACGAAGGTGGTCACGTCGAAGGCGGTCGTCCAGTGCATTCCCGTCGGGAACTGGGGCGCCAGTTGGGTCATGTGGGCCGTGACGCTGCGCGAGACGTCGAGTGCGTTGGCGGTCGGGTATTGCTGGACGCCCAACCCGATGACGTTGCTGTTGCCGTCGAACCGCAGATCCGTCGTGTAGCTCTGCGCGCCCAGCTCGATGCGGGCGACATCGGAGAGGCGCACGTAGCCGCCGTTGGGGTTCGCTCTCAGAATAATGTTGGCGAACTGCGACGGATCGGAGAGCTGGGTGAGCGCGTTGACGGTGAAGCTGTACGGCTGGTTTTTAGGCTCCGGCGGGGTCCCGATGCTGCCGGCGGCAACCTCGGCGTTCTGCTCCTGCAGGGCGCTGACCACGTCGCTTGCGTCGAGCCCATTTTGCGCCAGCTTGATCGGGTTCAGCCAGATGCGCATCGCATACTGGCGTTGACCGAAGATGATGACCTGCGAAACGCCCGACACGCGTGTCAGGTCGTTAACGATGTTGATCTGCGCGTAGTTGCTCATCGTCAGCGTGTCGAGGCTCTTGCTGGTCGACGTGAGCGCGATGCCCATTACGAACGTTCCGGAGTTTTTTGCCACCTGTATGCCAAGCTGTTGTACCGTCGCCGGCAGCAGCCCGAGCGTGGACTGGACCGCGTTCTGTACGTCGGCAGCGGCAATGTCGAGGTCGACGCCCAGATTGAAGGTCAGCGTGATCGTCGAAGCGCCCTGCGCGCTCGTCGAGCTGACGTAACGCAAACCCTGCACGGTATTGACCGCTTGCTCGAGCGGTGTCGTCACCTGAGCCTCGACGGCCTGGGGACTGGCTCCCGTGTAGGTCGCGGTCACCGTGACGACCGGCGGCGCGATTTGGGGGTACTGCGCGATCGGCAGCGCCGGGATCACGACGAGCCCGGCAATCATGATCAGCAGTGAGCAGACTACGGCGAGGACGGGCCGGCTGAGGAAGACCTTGGTCACGTTAGCTTTTCCAACCTAAGCACTCTACCGGCGGTTGCGCCGATCTCCGTCACCCGAGGAAAACTCAAAAGGCCTGCTCGGCGTGATACGAGCTGCGCGAGAGCGGGCTCGAGACGACCTGATGGAACCCCTTCGAGCGACCCAGCTTACCCAGTCGTTCGAACTGCGCCGGGGTTACGAACTCGGCGACCGGTAAGTGTCTCTTGCTCGGCTGTAAGTACTGGCCCATCGTGAAGATGTCGACGCCGGCACCGCGCGCATCGTCCATCGCCGTCTCGATCTCGGATTCGGTCTCGCCCAGACCGAGCATCAGCGACGTCTTGGTGAAGCGCTGCGGGGCGCGCCGCTTGACGTGCGCGAGGACCGCCAGCGACTGATCGTATGCCGCCCGCTTGTCGCGTACCGAGGGCGTGAGCCGGCGCACGGTCTCCAGATTGTGCGCGAATACGTCCGGCTTGGAATCGACGACGATGTCGACCGCCCGCAGGTCGCCGCGGTAGTCGCCGCTGAGGATCTCGACCCTCGACCCTGGAGCGCGCTCGTGAATCGCGCGTACGGTGTTGGCAAAGATCAGCGCGCCGCCGTCGGGAAGGTCGTCGCGATCGACCGCAGTCACCACGAGATATTTCCAACCCAAATCGCGGACCGCTTGCGCGACCCGCAACGGCTCGAACCAATCGACTTCGCCGCGCGGGTTTCCGGTCTTGACGTTACAGAACCGGCAGCCGCGCGTGCACGTGTCCCCCAGAATCATGATCGTCGCGGTTCCGGCGCCCCAGCACTCCGCCACGTTCGGGCAGGCCGCTTCTTTGCAGACCGTGTGGAGCCCTAAAGCGTTGACCTCGGCCTTGACGCGCTCGTACTCTTGGCCGATCGGCAGCGAAACGCGCAGCCACTCAGGCTTTGTTAGCCGTGGCTCCCGGCCAATCAAATCAACCGTAACCGCCACGTTACGCCTCGACCAACTGCCCGAACTCGACGTCGAACGTGCGCGCCATCTCCTCGAGAAGTATCCGCTTTGCTTCCTCCATGCCGATGGCTCGCTGCGTCTCGGCCGAGAGCGACGTGATGCCGCGATCGGTCAGGCCGCAGGGGTTGATGATTCGATCGTAATCCAGTTCGGTGGAGACGTTGAGCGCGATGCCGTGGAGCGAGACCATTGCTTGAACTGCAAGGCCGATCGCGCAGACCTGGTTGCGTCCGATCCAGACGCCGGCGTGTCCGCTCCAGCGCTCGCCGCGAACGCCGAAGCGAGCGCAAACGTTAATAACCGCGGCTTCCAGTGCGCGCACCAGCGGAACGACCTCGCGAAAACGCTCGAGTCTTCGAATCGGGTAGACGACGAGTTGCCCGGGGCCGTGGTAAGTAACGTCGCCGCCACGCTCGATCCGTACGAGGTCGACCCCGCGCTGGGCAAGCTCTTCGGCCGAGAAAAAGACGTTCTCTGGCTTGGCCTGGCGCCCCAACGTGACGACCGGCGTGTGTTCGACGACGATCCACGTGTCGGGTTCGCGCCCATCGCGGACGTCCTCGTGCACCCGATGCTGCAGCTCCCATACCTCTCGATACGGACGCACCCCCAAATCGAGTAGACGCGCGTTCGTCAAGCGCTTACCGGCGTTTTGGGCTTGGGATTGATTAGGTGAATCGCTTTCCCGTGCGCGGCTTCGGCGGCATCCATGATGCCTTCGGTGAGCGTCGGATGAGGATGGACCGAAAGCCCGACGTCTTCGAGCGTCGCGCCCATCTCGAGCGCGATCACACCCTCACCGATCAGCGATTCCGCTTGCGGCGCGACGATGTGCATGCCCAGCAGAAGATCCGTCTTCGCATCCGCCACCAATTTGATTAAGCCTTCGCTCTCGTTCATCGTGCGGGCGCGGCCGCTGGCGGCCAGTGGAAACTTACCGACGCGTACCTCGTAGCCCGCGCCTTTTGCTTCTTCTTCGGAAAGGCCGACGGTCGCGACCTCGGGGTCGGTGTAGATCGCATTTGGAACGGCAACCGGATCGAAGGCGGCGGAACGGTCACCATTGATGACCTCGGCCGCGACGACGCCTTGTCTCATCGCTCGATGCGCAAGCAGCGGCGCACCGGTAATGTCGCCGACCGCGAAGATGTTCGGTACTTTCGTGCGCTGCTGCCGGTCAACGGCGATGAAGCCCCGCTCGTCGACGTCGAGGCCGGCGTTTTTCAGCTCTAAGCGATCGGTGACGGGGCGGCGTCCGACGGCCACGAGCACCATGTCGAACTCGCGTGTTTCGTCTTTCCCGCCGGTCCCCTCACCGTTGAGCGTTGCCCGCACCGTCTTGCCGCGTTTTTCGAGCGCACCGACTTTGGTGTTGAGGATGATCTCGATGCCCTGCTTTTTCAAGATTCGGCCGAGGGTCTTTCCGACTTCGATATCGGTCCCGCTGAGAATCTGCGGCATCATCTCGACGACCAGCACTTGCGCGCCGATGCGGCCGTAAACCGTCGCAAACTCCAAGCCGATCACGCCGCCGCCGATCACGAGCAGCTGCTTCGGAATGCGGCTAAGCCGAACCGCATCGTCGGAGTTGATGATCGTTTCGCCGTCGCGCGGCCATGCCTTCACGTCGACCGGCGCGGAGCCGGTTGCGATCACGACGTTGCTTGCCATTATCCGTTTGGTGGCGCCGTCTGCCAGCTTAACCTCGATCTCGGTGGGAGATTTAAACGACGCTTCGCCCCGAAGAAATTCGACGCCATTCGCCTTGAAGAGCGTCTTGACGCCGTTGACGTTCGCATTGACGACGTCGCTGGTAAACTTTGCAACGGTTTCGCGCTCAACTTCGGCTTTGGGTACCTTGAGGCCGATCGAGCCGGCGCGCTCGATATGGCGAACCACCTCGCCGACGTGAAGCAACGCCTTCGTCGGAATGCATCCCCAGTTGAGGCAGACGCCGCCCACCTCATCGCGATCGACGCAGATGACCTTCTTGCCCAGCTGCGCGAGCCTGATCGCGACGTGATAACCGCCGGGACCGGCGCCGATGACGACCGCGTCGACCTGGTGTTCTGACGAAGTGCTCATGCGCCCACGTTTCGCACCGGGTGAGAGCGTTCCCCAGGCCTTGGGCGAAATGGCGTCATCCAGTGTCTAGAATTGGATGGGCCGGTCTGCTGCCGGAGCTCGACCGCGACTCGATCGTGCCGCTCTACCGCCAGATCTACGAGCACCTGCGTGAGGCAATCCTCACCGGCACGCTCCCCGAGTCCACCCGGCTGCCGCCCGAGCGCACGATGGCCGAGCGGCTGGGCGTCAACCGCAGCACGATCGTCCACGCCTACCGCGAGCTCGTCGGTGACGGCCTGATCGAGCAACGGGTCGGCTCGGGCTCGCGAGTCGTTCCGCAGCTGCGCGGCGGTCAGCCGGAGCGTTCCGCCGCCGTTCCTTGGTGGGTGACGCTGCCGCCCTGGCGGGTCGGCGAGTTCCCAAACGTCTTAGGAGAGCTGGCGGCCAAGCCCGAGCCGGGGCGCATATCCTTCGTACAGGGGGTCGCGCCCGGCGAGCCCTCACCGCTCGGCGAGCTCGCCAAATCGTTCGGGCGGGTGGCCCGCGACCCGCGCTTCGTGCTCTCGTACGGTGATTCGGAGGGCTACGAGCCGTTGCGCGCTGCGATCGCTGCGCGCATGAAGGCTCGCGGTGCCGCTTCGATTACTCCGGCAAGCATCATCGTGCTTACGGGATCTACTCAAGGGATTGCAATCGTCGCGCAAAGTTTGGCCGAGCCGGGCGACGAGATCATCGTCGAGTCGCCCTCTTACCCTGGAGCGCTGCAGGTCTTTCAAATCAACGGGTTGCGCGCGATCTCGGTACCGGTTGACGATGATGGGATGCGCGTCGATCACGTGGAGGCGGTGCTGCGCACGCGCCGTCCGCGTTTCATCTACACGATGCCGTCGTTGCATAATCCCACCAACGCGACGATGAACGCCGATCGGCGCGAGCGATTGGCGACGATCGCCCGGCGCGCCGGCGTTCCGATCGTCGAGGATGATCCCTACGGGCCGCTCGCGCCCGCCGGCGCTCCGCTCGTCGCGCTCGCCCCCGACCACGTCGTCTACATCTCGAGCTTCTCAAAGACGATCGCGCCGAGCCTGCGCGTCGGGTGGCTGGCCGCGCCGCGCACGATTCTCGAACGTCTCTTGCTGCGCAAACAAGCATACGACATGGCAACGAGCCTATACGTGCAGGCGGCAATCGCCGATTATCTCGAGCGCGGATACGACCTGCACGTCGGTCAGCTGAGCAAAGAACTGCTCGAGCGCCGCGCGATTGCAGACGAAGCGATCGCGAAGCACTGGCCGGCGGGCCTGAAGGTGAGCCGTCCCGCCGGTGGATTCTATCTCTGGACGTCAACACCGCGCGAGCTCCGGGCGCGGGCCTTGCTCGACGCTTCGGAACGTTTGGGCGCGTCATTTCTCTTCGGCGAGGCGTTCTTTGCCAACTCCGGTGGCGACCATTACTTCCGGCTCGCCCTGACCGCCGTGACGCGGCAAGAAATTCCGGAGGGGATTCGTCGCATCGGTCAAGCCATTTCAACGCTGCGTTCGTGAACGTAATCCAGCGCCGTCTTCTACAGTGGTACCGCCGCCACGGGCGCTCCGAACTGCCCTGGCGCACCGCGCGGCAACCGTATCGTACCGTCGTCAGCGAGTTCATGCTCGCACAGACGCAAGTCGAACGCGTCGTGCCCAAGTTCGAGGCGTTCGTCGCGCGGTTCCCCGGCTTCGTCTCGCTCGCGCGGGCTACGCCCGCGGAGGTACTGCGCGAGTGGAAAGGACTCGGTTATAACTCGCGGGCGGTGCGCTTGAGGCGTCTCGCGCAAGTCGTCGTCGAAGAATTCGGCGGAAATCTGCCGCGCGAGCACGAGCGGCTGCGAGCGCTGCCCGGGATCGGTCCGTATACGGCGGCTGCGATCCGCGCCTTTGCCTTCGATATCGACGACGCACCGATCGATACCAACGTGCGACGGCTCGTCAACCGGCTCTTTTTCGGGCTCGAATATCCTCATCGGGCGGCGCCACGCGAACTCGACGCTCGCGCTCGCGAACTCGTCCCGCCAGGTCGCGCACACGATTGGAACTCGGCTCTGATGGATCTCGGCTCGAGCATCTGCACCGCGCGCGCTCCTAAGTGTCTGCTCTGTCC